>NZ_LR130778.1:2585075-2896344 GCF_900538275.1 Petrocella atlantisensis
CATTTATTTGCATTGGTGAACAAACTGAATCAATTACCGGAGAGTTATATTCCGAATGATTTACGTGAACCTCAGGTTCGCTTTAGTTTTTCCGGTCCCGATGAAAAAAGAAATCTAAGGGACGTAGCTGCATCTGGTCTTGAGACGATGTTTGAGGCGGCGGATACGGCATCTATTCAGTTGTTTGCCTTATCCGGTTACCGTTCTTATAATAGGCAAAGAGACATATATAATAACAATGTAAGCACACGCGGTGTTGAAGCAACAGACAAAGTAAGTGCAAGACCGGGTCACAGTGAACATCAAAGTGGATTAGCAATGGATATTACCAGTGCGTCAGCAGGGTTTGATTTGATTTATGCTTTTGGTGAAACAGAAGAAGGTATTTGGGTTCAAGATCATGCACATTTATATGGTTTTATAGTAAGATACGGTAAAGATAAGACACCGATTACCGGATATGATTACGAACCATGGCATTTGAGATATGTGGGTTTGGACTTGGCCAGCTATATTTACGAGCACCAAATCACATTGGAAGAGCTATATATCAATGTAGAAAAAGCCATAAATCTTCAATAGAGTGAAGGTGTTAAACGATAGGGTAAAACTTTACATACAGAAGAAGAGGTGAAAAGCTGTGCTAAATCATACAATAGACCTATATAATTTGACCTTTTATTTCTTTATTTATAGCACATTGGGTTGGGTGGTAGAGGTAGTCTATGCATTTATGAAGCATGGAAAATATGTTAATAGAGGTTTTTTGTATGGTCCAATCTGCCCAATCTATGGTGTTGGTGTAGTTACCATATATCTCTCTATTCATAAATTGAGCACTTTATTCTTAAATGGACAAGCACCCTCATGGTGGATGTTATTTATTATGGTAACAGTGGTCACAACAGGTCTTGAACTCTTTACAGGTTCTGTCATGAGCTACTTGTTTCATACCAGATGGTGGGATTATTCTGACCGAAAATTTAATCTTGGAGGGTATATATGTTTAGATTTTACACTAATTTGGGGTTTAGCAGGAACACTATTACTTCAGATTGTACATGTAAGAATAGCCAATATGGTCGATGGTATTCCAAGGGATATTGGGAACTCGGTATTACTTATGCTCATGGCGTTTTTCATAATAGATGGCACATCTACGGTCAGAACACTGATTGATTTTAGAAGATTATTGCTTGAGATAGATAATATTGCAAAACAGTATACGCAAATCAGGAGTAATTTGGTCTTAGAGATGAGTCGGTTAAAAGATGAAATGACGGATCGGATTAAAACAGGTGTTGAAAAGAAAACGGATGAAGCGGGCCAAACACTTAAACACATACAAGAACAGCTTAAAGAACTACAAGTACATGAATTTATACCGGATCATCCGGTAAAGAACATTATTAATGAACTCATAGATGAAGATATGAAACTTAACATTAAAACTAAGTTTGAATTCAAAAGTATTCTAGACCATTATGAGAATCTTTCGAATCGATTCTCCAAAAGCAGACTCTACAATGCATTCCCTGATATGAAATCCATCAAGTATAAAGCACTTTTAAAGGATGTTAGAGATAGAAAGAAAAATAAAGGGAATAGAACGCTATGACAAAGAAGCTTAAGCTAATTAGACGATACCAAAGCTGTGTTAAGGATATGATCAAACATGAGAAAGTGAGATCTATGGAAGGCTATATTGCTCACTTTGATGTGGACACATTGGCTCATAGTCTTTTTGTATCTTACTGGAGTTTTTTAATTTGTAGGAAATTGAAGATGGATTATCGATCGGCTGCAAGAGGCGCTTTGCTTCATGATTTTTACTTGTATGATTGGCATATACCTAATATCAGAGAAGGCTTACATGGTTTCACACATCCGGCAACCTCACTTACCAATGCAAAAAAGTATTTTAAGATTAGTGATTTAGAAAAAGACATTATTATTAAGCACATGTGGCCACTAACCATCTTACCGCCGAAGTATAAGGAAACCTATGTGGTTATCCTAGTTGACAAAATATGCGCTACCCTTGAAACGTTTAAGATTGTTAATGGGAAAAAATTAGCAAGCCTCAAACACGAGGTGCTAGATTCATAGAAAAAGTTAAAAGACACAGTTTAATCGAATAAGATTAAGCTGTGTCTTTTATTACTAATCTAAGGCAATGGGTAAATCGATATCTATGAAAGAATCTGCAGTATCATCAGTATTATCATTATCCTCGTCATCCTCATCATTGTTATCAGGATTTTTTCGATTGTTTCCGTTCCCATTACCATTATTCTCATCCTCTATAACATTATCTTCATCCTCACCAAATGGATTGTCATCATCCGGTTGAGATGGACCATGAATATTACAATATTCTTCAATCATAGTGATGGGGAATTCATAACCATAGTCTCTGATTCTAGGTCGATTAACCGGATCCCATTCTTCAGGTGCAAAAGGAATGCGTCTTTGGGTGAAGACCTTATCCACTAAAGTATCTTCAGGACAATACTCATTTGGCATAAGTCCGGATTCACTACAGAGGGTAACTTTTATGTGAACATCACATGTTTCTTTGGGCTCGGTACCAATAGCAAAATATTCGGTTCGCACCGTACTGCCTCGTGGATCGGAATCACATAGGCCAGGTACAGCTAACTTACCGGATATGGTGCAAATATTTTTGGTGACAATGCCATCCGGTACATTAAATTTTCTTGTTTCAAGATTTTCATGAATCTGTGCCATGACACTTTGCCATAAGATCTGTTGGTAACTTTTATTATGGGCCATCCTTTCAGGTGTATCATGACCAAGCCAGATACCTGCAACATAATAAGGCGTAAAACCAACATAGGCCAAGTCTTTGGAGTCACTGGTAGTTCCCGTTTTTCCTGCGACAGGCATATCACTAAGTCTTGTTGTTTTACCGGTTCCTGTTTTTACAACATCTTCCATGGCATTGGTAAGAAGGAAAGCGGTAGTTTCTTTCATCGCCGAATGGGTTTCTGGCTCATTCAGTAAAAGAAGTGTCCCGTCATGACTCAAAACCTTAGTATAAAAAGTCGGTTCAATATAATTACCTTTGTTGGCAATGGCGCCGTAAGCTGCCGTTAATTCAAGGAGTGAAACACCTCTAGTAATACCGCCAAGTGGCAAAACAATATTCTTGTCGGAATAAGTTTGGCCATTAATTGTTTCGTTTTCCACTAAGGAAGAGAAGCCAAGATTCTTCAAATATTCAAATCCGGTCTCAACACCAACAGCGTTCATGGTCTTTAAGGTAACAATGTTCATAGACCACTCGATACCTTGACGTAGGGTGGATAAGCCCCAATAGTTGAATGTTGCTCTTTCATACCAGTTTTTAGGGGAATAGGTAGAACCGTCACCAAGCTTTACGGAATAAGGGACATCATCAAATACAGTAGCAAGGGTCATCCCAGCGGTATCAAGAGCAGGAAGATAAGCTGCAAGTACTTTAAAGGTAGAACCTGGTTGCCTTAAAGACATGGTAGCACGATTTAAAGTCTGATTACCTATTTTTTCACCTCGGCCGCCGGTTATAGCTTTAACATGTCCGGTATAGTAGTCCATGACCACCATAGCCGATTGAGGTTGAGGAATGAGTAACGATTTATCTGCAATCATGGTATCTGTGCCTGTAACCCAGGTTTCTTTTAATAGATCCATATGTGCATATGCCTCTTCATCAGTTTGAAAAAGGGTCTCATCGTAGTAGTGCTTCACGCCATCTGCTGTCTGAACGGAAACAGAATACATGAGCATAACGTTGTAGTCGTCTTCAAAGGGCGGAAATGTTTCTTCATCAGCGAAGGACTGGTCCATAATACCTTGCATGGTCATGTCTTGGGTGGTATAAATATCAAGACCGCCCCGGTATACTAGGTTAATAGCCTGAGTATTAGTATAGCCCTTCTCCGCTTCAAGGTCAGCGGCAACACCACGTATGACCTCATCAACAAAATAGGAGAAATCCGATTGCTCAAGAAAAACTTGGTTGGTGACTTGAATAGAATCATAAACTTTTTCATCAAGGGCAGTCTGAAGTTCTGCATCTGTAATTAATCCTTGTTCGTTCATGTAATTCAAAACGATTTCTTGTCTTATTCGGTTATTTTCCGGTTGAGCAACTGGTTCATAAGCTGTTGGTCTTTGGGTGATGCCGGCGATTACAGCAGCTTCTGCTATGGTCAATTCAGACACATCTTTGGCAAAGTAGCGGTTAGCCGCTGCCTGGACGCCATTAGTACCACGACCGAGTCCAACGGTGTTTAGGTAGAGTTCGAGAATCTCATCTTTTTCCATGACCTTTTCTACTTGTATGGCCAGATGCTGTTCTATAATTTTTCGATTAAAGCTTTTTTCGGAAGTTAGGATATTGTTCTTAATGACTTGTTGAGTGATGGTACTGGCACCTTCACTTAAATTACGTTCTTTTAGGTTGACGAAAACAGCTCTAAAGATACCCCTTAGATCGACGCCATTATGTTCATAAAAGCGTTGGTCTTCAATAGCTACAAATGCATCTTTTACGTGGGTTGGAATTTCGTCGATATCTACATAAATCCGATTGGATTCACCTGTAGAAAGCTCTTGGATAACGGTACCGTTTTGGTCTCTTATGAAGGATGTATAGCCTGTTGGAACCAGATCATCATAGTTTAATTCAGGTGCATCTTTTAAGATAGAAGCAACCATAATTGCAACGACGGCTAACCCAATAACACCAAGTGCCAGCATGCCTAGAAATATATTTCTAAACAAAACTTTCTTATTTGTTTTATTTGCTTTTTTTGCTTTTTTCAGTTTTAGTTTTTCTCTGGCACTTAATTGACCGGAGTTTTTCGATGGAACTTTTTTTTCTTGTTTCATAGTATATGCCTCCTTACACCAAGAGTATTATATCAAATATTCATGAAAAAAGAAGCATATTTTTGTGGAATTAGTCAAAATTTAATATATTGAAATTGGTAATCTATCATATTTAGGTGGTTTAAGAATATAGAGAAGCTTAGTTTTGAAACTTTTACTGTTAGACGTTAATAATTAGCATGAATTATGAAAAATATATGACGAAAGGATGACATAACCACAAAAAATGTTTATAATATAGTTAGAAAATAATAGGAGTGTGGTGCATATGTACTGTCAAAATTGTGGTGCGACATTACCAGATGAGGCCCAGTATTGTAATAAATGCGGCAGTAAACAAGAAAATAGAATGGTTGGTTATTCCCCAAAAATACAAGACCCTGCCTTTTTGAAGTACTTGAAGAATAGCAATCGATATGCGATGATCTTTGCAATAATAGCAGCCGTGATAGCCGTTGCGGCCTTTACCTATTATGGAGAGACAAGCAGTGAGATGGATAATCCGGAATCCATGTTCATTGGATTCGGCATCGGTTCTATGTTTTTGTTGATTGCCATCTTTCAAGTGGTAGGCAAGAAAAAAAGTAAGACATGGGACGGCACAGTCATTAATAAGACAGTTAAAAAGAAACAGAGAAGACAGAATTCAGGTGAAAATGATTATTACTGGGTTACTTATGTCGAGTATGACATATCGATCCGAGATGACCGTGGTAAAACCCATCATATCATGTCAACGGATGATGCTACTTTGTACAATTACTATACGATCGGTGATAGGATTAGACACCACGGAGGACTTAATACATATGAAAAATATGATAAATCCAGGGACACGATTATTTTTTGTAATGCTTGTGCAAGTCTAAATGATATAAAAAATGATACGTGTTTTAGATGTGGTTGTCCGTTATTAAAGTAGTTTAAGAGGAGGGAATGAGATGGAAACAAAGAAAGCACCACTTATACGCACCATTTTCGGTATGATGATCAATCCGGCAGGGGTATTGAAAAATGCCCTTATGAGAACAAAATGGTATTTTTCAATAGGGGTTTCAGCCTTTGCTTTTGGTTTGTTTTTCATTCAGACCGGTTTGGATTTATATAAGACCGGTCAAAAAGGTTTTTGGTTTGTTTTGTTTTGCCTTATTATTGGTTTGTTGTATGGTATGTTGGCCATTCCCCTATTTGCAGTTGTCATATGGTTGGTCCTAAAAGTATCAAAAGCAGATATAACAATTCTTGAAACCATATCTGCCTTTTGCCTAAGCTACAGTGGAGCACTTATTTATGGACTTATAGGTATAGTTTTTTCCTTAGTGCTTGGCTGGAATACCTCTATAGCTTTTGGGGTCACCGGTGTGCTATGGGCCATTGGACCGATGATGTATACCATACGTGAACTCACGGGTGGCAACCATAGGCTCAGCATTCCAATTTCATCCTTGGTAGGTGTTATTGTATTGCTTTCATGGTCAACACTAGGCAGATTTTAGGGGAGGGTTATTCATGGAGATGTCAACATATAAAAGTAGCGGTTTAAAAACATGGATTCGTAGGATTTGCTTTATGGTTATCGGTGTATGTGCATTAGCTAATCCCATGGATTTTTTTAATATTTATAACATTCTATTTGGTCTCATGATTGGTCTGTTTTTTGGTTTTCTATACAGAAGATTTCTGGGTGCCTTCTTAAATTTATTTAACCATCAATTCAAAAAAGAAAGAGGTAAGGCGGTTATAAAAGAAGCGGTTGAAATGGGTATGCTATTTCTAACACCTTTCACGATTATGTTATTCCTCGCTACATTTGGTTTAAGGTGGTCGATGACTTTAGGCTTTATTTCTGCTGGCATCATGTCTGTTGGAACAGCATCCGCAATTGAGATGGGCAAAATCAAGGGGAAGCAAGAGATAAAAAATACAATTGCAACATCGGGTGTTTCTTTTCTATTTGCGATAGCATGGACACTGAGTATACCGCTTATGACAAAAGTACCTGCATATATAGAAGGTGGTATCAATTTGGTGAGATCACTAGCTGGGGGAGGAGGTTTTGGACTATGAGAAAAAGTATGGCTAGAATTATGGTTATTTTTATACTTGCAGTCAACTTTTTGCCAATGCTCTCAATGGGGGCAGCTAAAGAACCTAGATTACCTAATGAAAAAGTCATTGCCAAATCAGGTATGTGGTACAGCGAGTATATGGATTTTGATGGGAAATCCAGTTTGATTGTGGGCTATACAGGCGGTATGGTCTCGGGTGAAGCCAATGATGAGGAAGCATCATTAGAAACCCACAATGTACAGATTCCAACGAGCTACACAGAAGTGACAAGTTATATTGGGCCTATGAAGTTTAATGTTAAGGATATGACAGTTATAACAGGTGTATATATACCCTTTGAAGGTACAGGCATTGGCCCGATGGAACTGTATATTCAAGACAGTAGAGGAAATATTTATCAAGGTTTTGAAGGGACTACTGATGTTATTGGTGGTATTGGGGCTTCAGATGAGGATGGCAATTTTACGGCAAGTGACAGAAATACTTCATATTTCTTCGCACCCTTGATGGATATGATATTGCCATCCGGAGATTATACCCTCGTTCTAGACGGTAATGATATTCCTATGAGCACATTCCTTGTAAAAGGAATGGACTACGCAGCATATGAAAAATACTTAGATGCTTTAATGGAAAATACCCTAGAAGAGGAGGAAACAACAGACGGAGAATATGACCCTTATGTTAGTTTTGGAGAAGAAGAGCTATTAGAGTTATATGAGTTGTATATAGAGGATTGGGAAGCCGATTATGAAGATACGGGCATGGGCTCGACTACGGAACTGTTAGCGCCGTCTTTCTATTTTGATAGCGAAATGTCATTGGATCAGATTATACTCAATACTTACAACCAAGGTATGGGCGCAATACCGGGTACAATCTTTGTACTGGATGAACTGGGGAACGAGGTGGCCAGTATACATGCTCAAGGTGGTAGTCTTGGGGATGTACCCAATGGTCTGTGGCAAGCAACACCTAGTATTCTGTTGCCGGCGGGTCAATACTATTTGGACATGAGTGACCCTATGGCCTTAAACTATGATGAACTTGGAAATCCGATATTTTATATTGGAGCGTCTTTACCCGCACCACCCATGACGGATTTTACCGGAACTTATAAGATATGGTTGGACATGTATAAGACCAGAACATTAATGGGACCGGTATCTGGCGGTGAACGTAGTTTTTTCCTTGAAGACTATCCTCTTAGTGTATTGGATTATGGTGAGACCATCGAATTGTTAGGTCAATATGAAGGCGTACCTTTTTCACAGATTTGTACGGTGACTAAGCGTGATGAAAACGGTTTGACCGCACAGTTTAGTTTTGCAGCAGATTTAACCAATCTTCCATATAAAGCAAACATAGCAGCAATATCTGAAGTAACCCTAAAGAAAGAAGTTAATGGTAGAATTACCATAGGTATGGCTGGGGAAGGTTATTACTCGAGAGCTGCCAGTAAAGAAAAGGGCGCAGATGAAAACACCTATTCCTTAAGTCTGCGTGGTGGACGTGTCAAAAAAGAATTACCGCCCTTTGTAATGGCAGCCCTTAGAAAAGCTTATGGTGTCGGCAATATTCCAGGACCAAACACGCCATTTGAAGCGGGTGTCGGTATGCTGTTTCCACCTCTAGTAGGGTTGGTGGTTAGTGTCATATTAGACCTACTTAAGCCAAAAGAACTTGTCACTGAACTGAGTGTAGGTGAACAGGCTATGAAAGATGCCAATAACGCCTTAGGTAAAGGCCTTGTCAATGAAAGAGAAGCGGACGCATGGAAGAAGTTGGCGGATGCACTTGGTAATTCAGGCGGCGATCCTGAAGATGCAGTGTCTGTAGGGGATAATGAAATCATAAGCAGTGGATCATCAGGCGCTGATTCAAGTGGATCTTATGAACCGGAAGATTACGGCGTAGAAGAAGCGAACAACGAATATCCTGAGGAATATCCCGAAGAATATCCAGAAGAATATCCAAAGGATTATGGAAATGATGATGCGGGTAGTATGGAGACCTCAAATGAGGATAAAGCAGAAGGCTATGAAGAACCTATACCCGGCATTGTGGAAGAACCGGAGAGTATGGTTATTACAACCACCCACAATGGCGCTCAAGAATTGATTGTAAGAGATCCTGCAACAGGTGGATGGGTGAATGCAGAAACAGGGAATCCTTTTGATCTGGAGAAGCATCAAAAAGAGTCACCGGGACAGTTTGAAGATGTTAAAAAACATCTTGAACATAATAAAGAACTTGAAAAAAACGGACAAACAGCTATGCAGCAAGCTATGAAAGAAATAGATGACAAATACGAGCAAGAAATGGCCACCATTCAGCAAGAAATCGACAAAAGAAAAATGGATCAATTGAAAAAAGATATGGAATGGCTAGAGTATGAACAGGAAAAAGCCAATAAAGGAAATAGCATCGGTAAGATTATAGGTGATTCAATCATCAACGCAGGTGACGAATTGGTAGAAACAGCAGTGATTGTTAGTACAGGTATTTCTAATGCGGCAAAAGAGGCTAAACGGACCATAGATGACGTAAGAAGAGATCCATCTATAATTACAAAAGCTATTGAAGATTCTATTGATGACATTAACAAAGGTTATGAACTTGCAAAAGAGACAGCCAAAAGAACCATTGATCAAATTGTAAAAAATCCCGAGATTGTCGTGGAGACAGCGATTGATTTAGGCAAAAAAACAGGAAAAGTGGTTGTTAATGTTGGGAAGGCCATCATCAACACAGTTAAGGATCCGAAAAAAGCATGGGAATTCATTAAGAGTACAACAGGGATAGAGGATTTTGAAAAATCATGGGACCCTAATATACCTTTGGTTAAACGTATCGGCCATGTTGCAACGGGTACGATCAAGCTAGGTACGACCATAGCAAGCGTAGGTAAAGCAGGAACAGCCATCAAAAAAGGTGTTGGGAAATTAGGTGGCTTGGTTGACGATCTTGTAAATATTGGTGGTAAGAAAATGGTAAATACCGGTATGAAAGTTACAAAAGGTATAAAACCTGCTTTGAAAATTAAATCGGGTCTTGGCTATAAAACATCTAACAAACTACCAAATGTAGATGGTATGACGCAGAAATCTAAGATCATTGTACAGAATACTGCGGATGATTTTGGGGTACAGATTCATACACGACCGACAACCCAAAATGCAAAAAACTGGATTGAATCCGGTAAAGCAATTCCAAAAGGTCAAGACATGAAAGCGAAGACGTTGGATATTGTGGATGAAATACTTGGTGGACCCAAGAATAGTGATGGTCTTGTGGGTTATTATAAGCCTAAATTGCCGCCAAAGGATGTTATGAAGTCGCTTAGTCCTAAGACACAAAAAGAAATCGTTCAGAAATATATTGATCGACGTAGAGAGTACAATAAGCTTGGAAAAGTTATGAAGCAGTATGAAGCGCAAGGCAAGTATAAGGTTATTGACGGACGTGTTTTGGATGTTAAGACGAACAAATACATCACTGGCGATTTAGATGGTTATGATATCACCAATTTTGACGGTACCGCTGTACGTCCATCGGTTAAAAAACAAGTGATGAACAAACTAGGAAAAACACCGGATTCTAATGTTATGCACGAAGATTTGATGTCATGGGTTAAAGAAGAAGAAGCTTTTAATCTAAAAGCAAAAGCAAAAATGATTAACGCAGCAAAAGAGGGAGAAAAAGGCTTAACAACCTTCAATCCTATGAACAAACCAACATCTACTTATCAGACAGGCACTAAGATACCAATTGACAAGTTGGATAACGTCTTGGAAGGCAACTGGGATGGTATACCGGATGATGAGGTGAAAGCTATAAAAGAATTGTTTAGAAGCTCAGGCATGGAGGTGGGATAGCATGGAGAACTCAAGCAAAGGATTAGAACGCCGTCAGATACTTACCCGTCTATTTGAACTGGATATAAAGTGGAAACAGCTTATAGAAACAGATATGTCTACTGAGGCAGTGAATCAGGAAATGGAAGTTTTAGCTGAGGCTTATTTGGACCAATTGCCAAATGTTAACCTATCCAGATGCCCATTTACAGGAGAAAGCCTAACACTAACTATGGATGTGGATGGGATGGATGGTCTTTGGTGGAACAATGAATCTCCCAAAAGACCGGAACCAAAGTTACCTAAGACATATTTCGCTATGGATGGTGCATTGAAACTAGAAGCGTCATTGGAAGTGGCCCCCTTTATTGCAACACCCGGCCCGGATGTACCTTTTGTGATTCCTAGGTTATTGGCTTTTGATCAAGTAAAAGCCGTGTTATCAACCGTTAAGATAGGTGCACATACCGGTTATGTCATTATTTATTATGCCGATCCCATGTTGGAAGGCGAAAAGCGTGTCAATGACTGGGGTACAGACCGATACTGGGAGGATACAGATGCTTTTTCCGGTATGGTATCACCTGGACAATGGGTCAGTGTGACACCACACATAGAGGACTACGATTTTGATTTGGCACCTTATATCAGAAGTGGTAAGCTTTTGTGGATAGAACCACAAGATGAAAAACTTTTATTAAAAAGTGTGGTGAGTGGTTGTCCTTACTTAGAACTAGAGGGCAGTCATTGGCCCAAGTTCATACAAGATGGTCAGATGTGGGAAGATGATATGACCCTCGAATTTGAAGAGGAAGCAATAGATAAAAGCGAACTCATGAAAAAGATTGAAGCATTTGAAAGGAGTGAGGGGTAGATGGTGGAAAATACAACACTCAAGGTATTTGAAGTAGCAGAGCGTGATATGTTGGCTCTATTTACAGAAGAACTGAGTATAAAGCCGGAAAAAGAATCTATATTAATGAGACTAAAGCCGGTTAACCAAGATCAACAACAATCTTTTAAGGTAACTTATGGTGCCTACCTAGAGGATTCCGATTTTGCAAAAGTTGGACGTATTATAGGTAAGCCGGATGTTGTTCTAGATCAAAGAATCGGTGGAGGTAGTACTGGACTTGACCAAGTTTGGTTATATAATAGTAGGAAAGAAGGCAAGGCCGTGGTTAGTGTGTCAAAAACCACAGAGGGTAATTATGTCTTAGGTCTCTATAATCAATTTGATTCTTATATTGACTGGTGGGTGAATCGCTATGGCGGCGATTGTGAGACTACGGTAGCCAACTATATGCCACCTAAAATCAGATTTGAAGCGTTTCTATTCTTACTTCATAGCATAGATATGTTTCGGAGAATTACTTTTGAAAATATGTTGGCGTATCGCTTTTCTGAAGATTTGACTTTGACTTATACTGATTTTGCAAAGAAGATGAGTGAAGCCATTGGTAGTCATGATATTCGGTGGCTACTGCCGGCCTTTTTGGCATTAACACCCGGCGCATTAGAAGAAGATATAAAACTAGAAGCAAAACACGCTTCTCTTTTAATGGATTTGAATTTTTTGGAAAATGCAGGACAAAGGGATGACGGTGATGTTATAATGACATTTGGTGAAGCCGGACGTGTAACAGGCGTAGAGTTTTATAGAACATGGCTTTTGGGATCGGGTCTTGAAATAAAAGTAGCTGGTAATGATGGCTTTGAGACAAAAGGCAGATTCTTCATTGCACCAACAGCCTTATGCAATCACTTTGTTCGTATAGAAAAAGAAACAGACGGTCAGCTTTATGCCAATCATCAAGCTTATACAAAAGAGCAGCTCATCTATCAGTTGAAAGCGCAAGTAGGTACTGTTTTTGAAAGCGACAATCAAGAGGTTGAAAAATTTTGTAGTCACTGTAACAACCAAGTGCCTGTAGATGCCTTATTCTGTAACAAATGCGGAAATAAGTTAAACTAAAGCAAAAGGAGTGCTACTTACGGCACTCCTTTTAATAACTGTAAAAAGGAGAAAGACGATGACGATGAAAGAAAAGATGACAAATCTATTGAATCAGGAAGTCGTATTGCAATTTGATACATTTAGTAATAAAATGGCCCTTGAAATTGGCTTATTGCTTGTCGAAGAAGCAGAAAAAGAAAATAAGCCGGTTACCATTGATATCACCAGGCACAACCATCAACTATTTCATGTAGCTATGGAGGGGACCTCAGCAGACAATGACACTTGGGTCAGAAGAAAGTCCAATGTGGTTAATCGATTCAGCCACAGTTCTATGTATATGAGTCTTAAGTTAGAAGTTAAAGGTGGAACAATGGAGGAAGCTTATTTTTTGAATTCGGCTGACTTTGCAGCCCATGGTGGATCCTTTCCAATTAGGATAAAGGATACAGGTGTCATTGGAACCATAACTGTTTCAGGACTACCCTCAGAACAAGATCATCAAATGGTTGTCCATGTATTAAGTCAGTATTTAAAAGTTGGTTTTGACCCTATAACCAAAGTTGATATATAAATAGCTTTTATGAAATAAAGACCCCATTGTAGACGAAAGGACGAAAAAATGACAAAACTGTCAGCTAAAGTATTTAAAAGAGAACTTAAACAACGCATATTACCTTTTTGGAGAAATCTCAGAGATCCTCAATATGGAGGTTTTTTTGGATATGTTCACCATGACTTGACCATAAATAAGCATTGCGATAAGCATGCAATAGCAACGGCTAGGCTACTATGGGGATTTTCGGCAGCTTATAAGACGCTGGGTATCAAAGAAGACTTGATCATGGCCGAACATGCCTATGATTTTTTGGTCAATGAATTATACGATAAAACCAGTGGTGGTTTCTTTGCTCAGGTTACATACAAAGGTGGTCTTGTTTCAACAATGAAACATACGGTTTTTCAAGCCTATGTATTGTATGGTCTTAGTGAGTATTACAGCATAACGAACAATCAGGAAGCCTTGTTGCATGCAAAAAGACTCTTTTATCTGATAGAAGAAAAAGCCTTTAGTGATAAAGATAATAAATATATAGAAGCTTTGGATGGCAGTTGGATACCAAGTGACAAAAATATAATGGCGCGGAAGGATTTAGCATTCGACAGAACAGGGGTATGTTACCTTCACTTATTAGAAGGTTACACCAATTTATATAGGATTTGGCCGGACGCAAGTTTGAGAAATAAAATACAATGGCTTTTAGACCTATTAGATCAAAAGATTTATAATCCAGATGCAAAAGGTTTTGGTATTTATTTTGACGAAAACTGGAAACAGGTATCTGATAGTGTATCTTATGGTAGAGACATTGAGAGTTCTTGGTTGATTTGGGATGCCATGACAACCATTGGATATGAGAATGATCATTTCAGATCAAAATTATTAGAGGTAGTATACAACACATCTGAAGTCGCCTTACAAGAGGATGGTTCTTTTTACATCGGAATGGAACAAGGTCTTGTTGACCGACATTTGTGGTGGTATGCCCATACAGAAGCGATTATTGGCTTTTTTAATGCCTATGAGATGTCAGGTGAAAAGATGTATTATGAGATGTCAAAAAAGGTATGGCATAGAGCTGAAAAACTATTCATAGATGTCAGAAAAAATAGTGAATGGTTAGCCTGCATAAATCCTGATGGTAGCATTAGGACGGAGGAAGCTATGGTTACAGAATGGAAGACATTTTATCATACAGGACGACTTTGCTGCGAAATGATAAAAAGACTCAATCGTAAATAAAGATAAGTGGGGTTAGATTAGCGTATGGTCAAGGTCTTCTTAGAGTGGTATAATATGTTATAAGGCGAGAGTTTTTTATATTTAAATGTTAAATATTTATCATGAGGAAGAGGAAAAGGGCATGAGTATGTTCATTAAAGTTAAATCATATATAAAATCAGTTATAGATCGTTCCAATACACCAACCAAAGCCAAAATCAATGACGTCAAAGGCTGGCCTATTGCGTATGTTGCAGGATCGGCAATAGGCATCACACTGCTTCTGGAAATATTAAGTCGACGTTCATTTATGGATGGGCTAGGCTATGCCTTTCGTAATCCAGGCATGTTCTTTTACAATGCGCTTATCGTGTTGTTCACCTTGTCATTAGCCGAGTTGCTAAGAAAAAAAGACTTTTTCTTAGTACTAATATCTGTTTTATGGATTAGTTTGGGCGTCGGTAATTATGTGGTATTAGGATTTAGAACAACACCTTTAGCTGCAATTGACTTTCATATACTTAAGTCTGTTGCGAGTATCGTACATATTTATTTGAGCAACTTCCAGATTGTTATCATTGGGATTGCTCTGGTTTCAGCGTTGTTGGCTATTGGTATGGCATGGAAGAAACTGCCCAAAAAGCAAGTTTATTATAGAAAAGCGATTATAACAGCAGGGGTGCTTATGGGGTTAATGTTTACGATGCCTAACTTTGCTTCTGAGAAGGTTGCTTTCTCAGGTGATTTTGGTAACCTTGCGGATGCTTATGAGGACTACGGGTTTGCATACTGTTTTTCTACAAGTGTTGTTGATAGAGGGATTAAGAAGCCGGCAGGTTATGATGAGACAAGTATGGACGAAATACTTGGCAGGTTAAATGAGACCCAAAATTTGAACACAGATCAGGTAAAGCCAAATATTATTATGGTTCAGCTTGAATCATTTTTTGATGTCAACCACTTAAACACAATGCGATTTTCTGCAAATCCAGTTCCCAATTTCACCAAATTGAAAAAAGAATTTGCATCGGGATTTTTGACAGTTCCCTCTATCGGAGCCGGAACTGCTAATACAGAATTTGAAGTTCTTACGGGTATGAGTTTGGATTATTTCGGGGCAGGTGAATATCCTTATAAAACCATTCTTCAAGAATCGCAAAGCGAGTCTATACCTTACAACTTGGCAGAATTGGACTACAAGAGTCATGCAATTCATAATAATACAGCAACATTTTATGACAGGGATAAAGTGTTTTCCAATCTTGGTTTTGATGGTTTTAGTTCAATTGAGTATATGGATGAAATGACCTATTCACCTATTGGTTGGGCTAAAGACAAGCATTTAACAACGGAGATACTAAAAGCGATGACGTCTACTAGCCAAAGAGACTTTGTATTTGCTATATCCGTACAAGCTCATGGCAAGTATCCGGAAACTCCGGTTGATGATAATCAAAACATTTATATACAATCGTATATGGAAGAAGAAAAAAAAGTAGCCTATGAGTATTATATCAATCAATTGTATGAAGTTGACCAGTTTGTAGGGGCGTTGGTGGACACCTTAAGTACCTTTGAAGAACCGGTGATGTTGGTGCTTTATGGTGATCATTTACCAAGTTTTGATATTAAGAATGAAGATTTGGATCATCATAACCGTTATCAAACAGAATATGTTATTTGGCGTAATGATCGGTCAACCGAAGGAAAAAAAGATTTAGTAACCTATCAGCTAGGTTCATATGTATTAGAACAGTCCGACATAGATCAGGGATTGTTAACGAAGTTGCATCAAAATTACAGCAACAGTCCGAGTTATCAAGAGGCACTGGTAAAGCTTCAATATGATATGTTGTATGGTGAAAAATTTGTGTACAACAATAAAGAACCTTATGTTCCAAAAACCTTAAAAATGGGATTTTCAAGTATTGGTATAAGTAAAGTCAAAGAATTTGGAGATCAAATTCATGTCGAAGGTTATGGATTCACACCTTGGAGTAAAGTCTATATAAACGAGAAGGAAATAGATACGACATATATTGATGCTCATACATTAATTATTGAGAAAAGAGAACATATTGAAGAGGATGAACTTTGTGTTGTGCAACAAAGCGACAATAAGCAGGTCTTAAGCCAAACAAAAGCATGGCGCTTCAATCGACAGATAAGGAGAACAAAATGAGAAAGAAACTAAAGGTATATAAGGTTTTATTTGGTATAGTGTGTATGATGCTTCTAATCTCAGCATGTCAAAAGTCACAAGAAGCCATAACGGTAAATCCAAATGAGGATAGTATGAATGAAGAAAGTGAATCAATCATCCAGGAAGAAGCTCAGCCGATTAAGGCGGTTGTTAGAGTGGGAACCCTTAAGGGGCCAACTGGTATGGGTATGGTAAGACTAATGGAACAATCTGAAAAAGGAGAAACAACCCTTAACTATACCTTTGAAGTACTAGATAGTCCTGATGAACTGGTGAGCAAGATTATCAGCGGGGAAGTGGATGTTGCTGCTGTACCAACAAATGTTGCACTCTTACTATACAATAAGACGGAAGGTGAGGTAATGGTTGCCGCTGTTAACACTCTGGGTGTACTGTCTTTACTAGAAAACGGAAACGAGATTCATGAGATCAGTGATCTTAAGGATAAAACAGTTTATGTAAGTGGTAAAGGTGCTTCACCTGATTTCATTCTACAGTTTTTACTAGAAAAAGCCGGTTTGGTTATAAATCAAGATGTGACATTAGCATACAATCTTCAGCATGCAGACTTGGCGGCAGCTATGGCGGAAGGCGATGTTGCTATTGGTCTATTGCCTCAGCCCCATGTAACCACGGCGATGATGAAGAATCCCGAACTAAGGATTGCAGTGGATATGACCAAAGTGTGGGAAGAAGCCAATGTAGGCAATCAATTGGCAATGGGTGTTCTTGTGGCACAGACTGCCTTCGCTAAGACCAACCAAGAGACGCTTAACTTATTTTTAGAAGAATACGAGGCATCTGTGGTCTATGTAAATGAAAATATTGAGGAATCAGCCCAGTTGGTTGAAACGATGGGTATATTGCCAAGTGCAGCTATTGCCCAAAAAGCCATACCTTTTTCAAATATTGTGTACATTGATGTTGATGAAGCAAGACCCTTTTTAGATGCATACTTTAAGGTGCTTTATGATTTTGAACCGAATTCAATCGGCGGGAAATTGGCAGATGATGCTTTTTATTATGAGAAGTAGAAGATGGATCAAAAGACTTGGGATTGGTTTGTTATGGTTAGCGCTTTGGCATCTTACATATAAGGTCGTTGACCGTGCCTTATATGTGCCATCCGTGATGAGTGTTATTAAGGCCTTACTTGGCTTAGTTGTAGATATTAGATTTTGGCAGATCATTGCTGCATCCATATACCGGGTATTGGCAGGTCTTTTTCTTTCACTTATATTTGGTGTTTTCATGGGTGTTGCATGTGGTTTGAATGGATGGTTATATGATTTTATCAATCCAATTGTCAAAGCCATTAAAGCGACACCTGTTATATCATTTATTATCATTGCATTAATATGGTTTAAATCAACGAATGTGCCTATTTTTATAGGTTTCTTAATGTGTTTTCCGATCATATGGACCAATGTGGTTGCTGGTATCCGGAATATAGATATTAAGCTTATTGAAATGGCGAAAGTCTATCAGCTGAAAAGAGCTGTCATCATTAGAAAAATCTACTTGCCACATATTAAGCCCCTTTTTACAACTGGGGTTATTATGGCATTGGGTCTTGGGTGGAAGGTGAGTGTAGCGGCAGAGGTACTTAGCCACCCCCAATATGCGATAGGTAGTAATCTTCATAGTGCTAAAGCTTATCTGGATACACCCCTGCTTTTTGCATGGACCATCGTGGTGATTGTATTAAGCTTTATGTTTGAGAGCTTTTTTACTTTATGGACAAAAGAAAGTAGGAAAACATCATGATTTTATCAATAAAAAACATACATAAATCTTATGGGAATCTGAATGTATTACAAGATTTCAGTTTGGAACTGGATAAAAGTCGAATTCATTGCTTTTTCGGCCCTTCAGGTTGTGGTAAAACCACATTGATGCATGTGATGGCAGGTATTTTGAAGCCGGATTCAGGCGAAATTATCATACCTAAGGACATACGTTTTTCTTATATATTTCAAGAAGAAAGATTATTACCATGGATGACGGTTGAGGAAAATGTAGCACTGGTCTTACAAGACCTTAAGGATCAGGGAAGTATTGAAAGACAAGTAAAAGCCAGTCTTTCGTTAGTTGAGCTCAATGATTTCGCGAAGTATTTTCCCAGTGAACTTAGTGGTGGGATGCGCCAAAGGGTATCAATAGCAAGAGCTTTCGCCTATGAAGGCGAGGTGTTGGCCATGGATGAACCTTTTAAAGGATTGCATTTAAAGTTAAAACAAAACCTAATGGATGCCATTTATAAGTACTGGACCCTTCATAAACCGTATACTTATTTTATCACCCATGATATTGATGATGCTCTATATATAGCCGATGATATATACATTTTTGACGGACCACCTATGCGACTTGTAGAGAAAATTAATATTCAGATACCTCATGAACTTAGAAAAGACCATCCTGAGCTTCTAATGGATTACAAAATCAAACTATCTAACCAGACGACAAGTTTGACACAACCATCAAACTAAGTTTCACTAAATCACTAAAATCTATAGATTACGTTGATACATTCATAACTATAGATTCTAGTGAAAGTTCAACTATAAGTTTGACACTTTAACCATAGTATAATATATTAAGGGTAGGGTGGAGGAGGTTGATTATGATGAATATTTCCAAACATGCGTGGATGGTTCTGGTTACTGTTATAACTTATATAATCATGGTGGCGACCAACGCTCTAGCTAATATTTTGCCGATTAACGGCGTTAATACAGGTGCTGTATCAGAACGATATAGCAACTTGTTTGCACCTGCTGGCATTACCTTTACCATATGGGGATTGATTTACTTATTATTACTTGGCCACGTAGTCTATCAAATGGTAGCAATAAAGACGCCGGATAACTATAATAAAAAAATGCTCTACGAGATTGGCATTCTTTTTTCTATATCTTCTATTACAAATACAACTTGGATTTTTATGTGGCATTATGACCATATAGGCATCACCTTATTTTTAATGTTGATTCTTTTACTAACACTCATAGCAATCCGTACAAGAATTGAAAAATATACCTTAAATCTTACTCAAAAACTTTGGGTTAGATTACCTTTTAGCATTTATTTTGGATGGATAACAGTCGCAACGATAGCAAATGTGACCACTTATTTGGTATCGATACAATGGATGGGATTTAGTCTTCCGGAATCTTTCTGGACAAATATCATTTTGTTTGTCGGTGGTATCATAGGGATAATGACGCTTATACGTTTTAGAGATATGGCTTATGGTTTTGTTATTGTATGGGCTTATATGGGTATTCTAATCAAACATCTGTCACCGGAAGGGTATAAGGGTGACTATCTCAGTGTCATCGTTTCGACCATAGTCGTCATCCTGATGGTGGTATTTGCCGAGTTTCTAGTTTTACGCTATAAATTAACAAAGAAGCGCCATCACAATCAAGTCTAAAAGTATAAAATCGCATGAATGCTTCATTACTTAATATGTGAAGACCAAAGTAATATTAAAAAAATGCTATCATCTAATAAGATTGTCTATACAATTAGTTCTAAATCATCATGAAACCCATGTAAAATAGAATAAGAATAAACAAAGGAGCGAAACCATGAATAAAAGAATCACTTTTATGACAATTCTTATATTGTCCATGATTCTCCTGTTTCTTTTAGGAATGGGCCTATATCTTTCTAATAGTATTGCAGAAGCGACAAAGGGCGAATACTTGTGGGAATCGATGTTGCCGGCAGAGTATCACGTTATGGTTATCTTAGATAAATCTAATCAGACCTATGACCAATCTTTCAGAGAAGGTTTGAAACAATCCAGTGAGGACTATAAGATTGCTGTTGAAATCATCATGTTTGAAGGAGAAAATGTTGAAGATGAAGTGTTAAATATGATGGATCTAGCGATTTATGCAAAAGTAGATGGTGTTATTGTTCATGCTTTTGATAATCCTAGAATCATAAACAAAATAGATGAGCTCATGAGTCTGGGGATTGCTGTGATTACGTTGAATGAAGATTTGCCGCAAACTGACAGAGTTAGTTATGTTGGTGTCAATCGATATAAAATAGGCCTTGAAGCAGGTGGAGCACTTGCAAAGGCAACGGATGGTGTAGGGAAAATAGCTGTCATCGAGCAACAAAACTACCAGAAGCTGAGCAATCAACAACAGGACCTATTATTACTAGGGATTACAGATGCATTAAGAGATTATCCAGGTCTTAGTCTTGAACTGGTAAGATATACCAAACAAGGCCTTTTAAATGCCGAGATTTTGGCGACTGAAATCACGAGAAATCACCCGGATATTAACGGGATTTTTTGCACCAATGCTGAGAATACACTTGGCGTGGTTCAAGTATTGGTAGATAATAACTTGGTCAACCGCATTGCTCTTGTGGGTTATGGTGATGATGATGAGATTTTAGGTTATATTGAAAGAGGAAAAATCATTGAAAGTGCAGTCGTAACAGATTATAAAGATATTGGGAAGGAAGCATTGAAAGTTTTTTATGAGTATAAGACAAACAGTTATGTACCAAGCTACATCAATACAGCCCTTCAAGTAATTGATGAAGAAAATATTGCCGCCTATATGACTGAAAAGAGTGAAGCCTATGACGAAAATCAATAAATTCAGTTCCATAAGAAATAACATGATTGTCTATACTTTGAGTATTATATTTCTAATGACGGTACTAAGTATTTATTCTTTAACAATTATGGAACGTTACCAAGGTCAAATTGAAACCATGTTTGAAAAACATATCTATCTTTCAGAAGTAGGGAATCTCATGACGGAACTCGATGAGGACTTGCTTGGTTTTTTAAGTTCAAAAAGCTCAACGAGGCTCAATGACTATATTATTAATAGCGAAAAACTTGAACTATTGGTTGAAGATGCATACGAGATGACCTTTAATGCAGAAGATATGATGTTGAAAAACATTGTAAACTTGGTAGATGCCTATATCATTGAAGGGGATGAAGCCATTGCTTATAAGCGACAAAGAAATGTTATTAAATATTATGAACACTATCAAAAAAGTGTCACTATAAAAGGTTTTATAGCGGATTATATTGACCAATTGAATAATAAACAACTCAATCGAAATTCAGTAACTTATACGCAGTTGGTGAGACAAATCATGATACTTCAGAATATAACCTATATGATTGTCATTGTACTCATCGGTTTGTCTTTAATGATTGTCTATCTAATCACATCAAGAATGGTAAAACCTTTTAGTCATCTATCACATGCTGCAGAAGAGATCGCACTTGGGAACTTTGATACTGAGGATATAGTAGTAGAATCCGAGGATGAGTTCTTGTTGCTAGCAACCGCATTTAACCATATGAAAAATAGCATCAAAAGTTATATTGGTGAGATCAAGAAGAATGCTGAGACTGAGGCAAAGTTAAAAGATGAGCAACTCAAAAATATAAAAATGGAACATTTATTGGATAATGCTAAACTCTATGCATTACAGTCTCAAATCAACCCTCATTTTTTATTTAATACCATTAACGCCGGTGTTCAGATGTCTATTATGGAAAGAGCCACAAAAACCAGTCAGTTTTTTCAAACCATGGCCAGCTTATTTCGTTATAACATCCAAAAGATGGATTCAAGTTGCACGCTAGAGGAAGAAATAAAGAACATCAAAGACTATTATGAGTTGCTGAAGGTAAGGTTTGGCGATCGTATACGCTTTCAATTTAACATTGACTCCAAAGCTTTAGGCATGAAAGTACCGCCACTTATTCTCCAGCCATTGGTCGAGAATGCTTATGTCCATGGATTAAGTGGGTTAGAAGAAGGTGGAACGATAACCATAAACGTGGTTGATGAATGGGATGCTACTTTCATTACTGTAAAAGACACAGGCAAAGGTATGACGGCACATGTAGCCGATCAGATTCTAAACAAAGAAAGAGAAGACTACGCCTATACCAAATTTGGAATCGGTATTAGAAATGTACGTGACCGTTTGGAGTTATTCTTTCATCAGTCCGACCTATTTAAAATCGAATGTGAAAAAGGAGCGGGGGTTAAAATTATTATGAAGATTCCCCATACTAAGGAGTGATGAGATGTTTAAGTTAATGATAGCAGACGATGAGCAGATTGTTGTAGATGGCATTGAGTTCATGGTTAAGGATTTATTTGATAATATAGAAGTTGTTGCGAAAGTGAATTCTGGAAGAGAGGCCATTGAAGCTACGATGACAGTGGTACCGGATATTGTCCTGATGGATATCAAGATGCCGGGTATCAATGGTATTGAAGCGATTACCAATATCAAAAAGCGTCACCATAACACCAAATTTGTCATTATCTCTGCTTACGAGCAGTTTGAATATGCTAAGCAAGCCGTAGAACTTGGTGTCAGCGATTACATTCTGAAACCGGTAAGCTTTGACAATCTAAAACAGGTTTTGATTAAAATCATGTCAGAGATTGAAGAAGAAAGGCAGCAAAAGAAACGTGAAATTGAAAATAGGGAAAAGTTGGAGAAAGTCATACCTGTTCTAGAACATGGTTTTATCTATTCTATACTTATGAACACAGATTATAGAGATGAATTATACAAGTACCGAGACTTGTTTGAAATTAATAAAGAATTGGCCTATATCATGGTCCTGGAATTTACAGAAGAAGGAGAAGGAAGTCAGAATGTCATAGGAACAGGCGTAAGAACCCAGTCCTTTTATCCGAAAGTACAAAGCATCATCAAATATAAGTGTAAGTGTATCATAGGCCCAATGATTATCAACAGAATAACCATTATGATTTATGAGGACCAGTTTGAAAAAGAATACGAACAGAGGGTAAAAGCGATAAAACTCGCAGAGAGTATACAAACAGCCATTAATGAATGGATTGATGTAAAAATTCATATAGGGATTGGTTCCTGCTACAAATTAGATAAGATTAAGAATTCACTTGAGGAAGCCTTTCATACCCTCAACCGGATTAGTGGTGACCCAAGCTTGCATATTAATGACATACTGGAACGTGAACCGAATGATGGTGAGTATACTTATGTAGATATAAAAGGTGATGAGACACATATTATCCAGTTGATAGAAAGTGGCAACGAAGAACTGTTGGTTAAAGAACTGGGTGTTTTCTTTAATAAAATCGAGAAAAAATTTGGCAGTTCACTACTGGATATGACCAATATAATGACGGAAATGATGGTTATGGTACTCAGTTGCTCTTTTAGGCACAATCTAGACGAAGGTGAGGTTGGCTATTCAACATACTTGGGGGAACTTAGACGTATTGAACATGTTATTGAACTCCAAAATTGGTGCCTTAGAAAGATGGTATATGTATCACAGATGATACAGAGTAAGCGTCACCTACATATATCCAAAATCGTATTAAAGGCTAAAGAGTACATTGACGCAAGATATAATGAAGAGTTGAGTTTGACGGATATTTCAAAAGAAGTCGCCATTAGTCCACAGTATTTTAGTAAAATATTCAAAGAAGAGATTGGCCTTAGTTTTGTAGAATATGTGAGAGAGAAACGGATGGATGTGGCAAAAGAATTGTTAAAAACTAAAAACTACTCGGTTAAGGAGATTTGTTATAAGATTGGCTATAATGATCCAAACTATTTTAGTCGTTTGTTTAAGAAACTGGTAGGTGTATCACCAACAGATTTTAAATAAAGGTGGGGTGTTATGAAATTGAATAAAAAGAGATCAAGACTATTGCTGGTCACAGTTATTTCATTGGGGTTGTTCCTTAGTGCCATCTGGTTAATTGTTGTTGTTATAGAAAAAATAGATAAAGATAATAACAAGATTGTTATTGGCTATTGTGCGGATAACTTAGTAATTGAAAGATGGCAACGGGATCAAGAAATATTTAAGGCCAAAGCAATAGAATTAGGAGCAGAGGTTATTGTCTATAATGCCAATGAGAATAATGAGACTCAAAACAGACAAATACGCATGCTCATTGACCAAGAGGTGGATGTCATCGTCGTCGTGCCTTATGAAAAAGATGGTATCAAAGAAGCAATAGATGAAGCCAGGAAGGCAGGTATTAAAGTCATTGCTTATGACCGTCTAATTACGGGTGTTGACATTGATGCCTACATATCTTTTGACAATGTTAAAGTGGGTGCACTCCAAGCGGAGTCACTTATTGAACAAGTCCCAACCGGCAACTATGTCATCATCAACGGTTCACCTGAAGATAATAATTCTTATATGTTTAATGAAGGTTATATGTCAGTCTTAGATGATTATGTAGGATATGGAGAGATTGATATTATTGCTGAAATATGGGCTGAAGATTGGCGTGAGGAGCCGGCTTATGATTTGATATCTAGGCTTATAGAGCAAGGAGAACAAATTGATGCTATTATAGGGGCTAACGATCGATTAGCAGAAGCTGCCATTCGGGCACTTGCAGAAGCCGGCCAAGCCGGAACAGTCTTTGTTGCAGGTCATGATGCTGACATCTCAGCATGTCAAAGAATCGTAGAAGGCACCCAACATGTGACCATCTATAAACCAATAAAAAAGTTAGCAGAAGCCGCAGCAACCTTAGCGGTTGATCTAGCAAAAGGTCAAAATCCTCATGAAGATGAGACCATCAATAATGGTATTGAAGATATTCCATATATAAAATTAGATGTGATGACTGTGACCAAGGAGACCATGTTAGAGACAGTTGTTAAAGATGGTTTTCACGACAAAGAAGACATTTATAGAGAGTAGCATTATATTAATCGTAAAATAGTTTAGATAAAATATATAAATGTAAACAGAATGTTAAATTTGTCATGATTTTGTCGTATTGTAGCCATGGTGATTATGTTCATATTTAAATATAATAATAAATGTAACTGCAATTCATATATTTAAATGGAGGATAATTATGAAAAAACTAGTATCATTGTTATTAATTGCAACATTAGTTATGAGTTTATTGGCTTTATCAGGTTGTGGGAAAACTGAGGAAGCTCCAGCAACACCAGACACAACTACAGAAACACCAACTGAAGAACCAGCAGAACCATCAGAAGATGGAACAGTTGACATCGGTATTGTTCTTCCTACTAAAGAAGAACCACGTTGGGTACAAGACGAACAAAGATTCTTAGATGCAATAGGCAGTACAGATTATAGTGTTGAGATTCTATTTAGCCAAGGTGACTCAGGACGTGAAATGCAAAACGTTCAAACACTTATCGCTAAAGGTATCAAAGTACTCATCATAACACCTCAAGATGGTGACGCAGCAGCAGCAGCGGTTCAAGAAGCAAAAGCTGAAGGTATTACAGTTATTTCCTATGACAGACTTGTTACCAACACAGATGCAGTTGATTATTATATCACATTCAACTCTATTTCAGTTGGTGCAGCTCAAGGACAATTCCTTGTTGATAACTTAGGAGACGGAACAGGCGAAAACCTATACCTATATGCAGGTGCAGCAACAGACAACAACGCATTCTTATTCTTTGAAGGTGCTTGGGGTGTGCTTCAACCTAAAATCGCTGACGGTTCATTTGTAGTTCAGAACTCATCAAAAGCTGTTGAGTACATGAACAAAGCAGAATTAACACGTGAAGAAATGGGCGAAATCATCGAGCAAATCACAACAGACTGGAAACCAGAAGTTGCTAAGTCAAAAGCAGAATCACACATTACAGCAGCACCTCCATCAGGCAAAACTTTCATCTTAGCACCAAACGACGGAACAGCTCGTGCAATTTATGATCAATTTGCTAGAGAAGAAGGATTAGAAATATACGTTACTGGTCAAGATGCAGAAACAGCTTCTATTCAATATGTAATCGATGGAAAACAAAGCATGACAGTACTTAAAGACGTAAGAGACCTTGTTAAAGGTGCAATTACAACTGCAACAGAAGTACTTGAAGGCGCAACTATTGAAACAAACGGCGAATATGATAATGGCGCAGTTGTTGTTCCAGCAAAAGACATTCAAGTTATCACAGTTACAACAGATAACGTTCAAGAAACCATTATTGATTCAGGATACTATGAAGCATCTGAATTCACAGGTCTATAAAAAACATTCATAAATCATTGAACATTATGACTTAAAAATGAATTTAGTAATAGTGATAGACCCACATGGGTTTATCACTATTCTATTGAATGAGACACATAACAGATTCTAATTGGCTGGTTGCTAAGCAACCAAATTGCTGATTGTTAAACAATCAAATCGGCAGGTGGCCAAGCGATTCATGTAAGAATGATAGGAGCTCTATTATGGCAAATATATTAGAAATGCGTAACATTACAAAAGAATTTCCGGGTGTAAAAGCCTTGGACCAAGTTAACTTTGAAGTTGAAGAAGGCGAAATCCATTGCCTAGTGGGTGAAAATGGTGCAGGTAAGTCAACCCTTATGAAAGTTTTAAGTGGTGTGTATCCTTATGGCACTTACTCTGGTGATATTGTCCTTAACAATGAAGTTCAGAATTTTTCACGTATTAGTGACAGTGAAAAAAAAGGTGTCGCAATCATCTATCAAGAATTGGCATTGATTCCAGATTTGTCCGTTTATGAAAATATCTTTTTAGGTCATGAAATTCAAAAAAGAGGTATTGTAAATTGGCATGATACAAAAGCGGAAGCAGCCAAAATGTTAAAAAAAGTCAAACTAGAAATACACCCGGCATCAAAAATTATTGATCTTGGTGTGGGCGTACAACAGCTTATTGAGATTGCAAAAGCATTAAGCAAAGAGGTTAAATTATTGATTTTAGATGAACCGACGGCCGCATTAAATGAAAGTGATAGCGAAAATCTACTGGAGTTACTTAAAGATCTTAAAAAACAAGGCGTAACTTCAATTATGATTTCACATAAATTAAAAGAAGTTATAGCCATAGCCGATACAGTGACAGTATTAAGAGATGGCAAGACCATATGCTCTCTAAAAGCTGACAAAGGCGAAGTCAATGAAAAAGAAATCATTAAATATATGGTTGGTCGTGAGATTAATGATATATTCCCAAAAAGACTAGAAAAGAATTTTGGCGAAGTACAGCTAGAAGTGAAAAATTGGTCAGCCTTTGACCGTAAGTTGGGAAGACATGTTGTGAAAGATGCCAATTTCAATGTCAGAAAAGGCGAGATTGTTGGTATTGCAGGGCTGATGGGTGCCGGCAGAACAGAGTTTGCCCTTAGTATTTTTGGCAATTCAAAGTCATATGACATTTCTGGTGAGGTTCTGATTAATAATCAATTGGTCAGTCTGAAAAAACCTAAGGATGCTATTGATAATGGTTTGGCATATGTTTCAGAAGACAGAAAAGGTAATGGCTTAATACTCATACAAGATATTAAGCAAAACATCACCGTAGCCAATCTAAGTAAATTATCAAATTATATGGTCGTTAATAAGAATGAAGAAATTGAAATAGCAGAAAAGTATAGAGAATCGATGAACATAAAAACCCCTTCCATTGAACAAAAAGTAATGAATCTCAGTGGTGGTAATCAACAAAAAGTAGCACTTTCCAAATGGCTTTTTGTAGAACCGAATGTCCTCATATTAGATGAACCTACAAGGGGTATTGATGTCGGCGCCAAATATGAAATATACACCATCATGAACGAACTTGTAACCAAAGGATTGAGTATCATCATGATTTCATCTGAGTTGCCGGAAGTGCTTGGCATGAGCGACCGAGTTTATGTTATGGCTGAGGGACGTTTGACTGGGGAATTACCAATAGAAGAAGCAACCCAAGAAAAAATAATGGAAATGGCGACTGTATAGGAGGCTAATAAAATGTTTAATGATTTAACTAAAGCGATCAAGGAAAACATACGTGATTATGGTATGTACATTGCACTCGGATTTATTATGATTATTTTCACCAACTTAACCAACGGTTTATTTATGACACCCCGTGTTATCTCGGACTTAATCGATATGACCGGTTATATCGCGGTATTATCTGTAGGTGTTACCTTAGTTATTGTTATAAGACATATTGACTTGTCCATTGGTTATATTGCCGGCTTCTTAGGAGCAGTAGCGGCTATGTTGACATCAATCGTAGGACTACCTGTAGTGATTGTAATTCCAATTATTCTTATTATGGGTATGTTGATAGGTGCATTTTGGACAGGTACCTTGGTGGCAGGTTTTAAAGTACCGGCCTTTGTTGCAACACTTGCAGCTATGACCATTTTTAGAGGATTACTTATTAGAGTGACCAACAGTGCAACTATATTTACTGCAGATGATCAGTTCAATGCTATTGGTAATGGTTACATACCGGATATTGCCAATGTTCCCGACATGCATATTCTAACGCTGATCATTGGAGGATTGATTGTTACTCTTTTTGTAGTCTTAGAAGTAAGGAATAGAATCAAGCAGATATCCTATCGACTTCATGTATCGTCATTGCCAATTTTTATAGTGAAGCTAGTGTTTGTTTCATCGATTATTATGTTTTTTATATGGAAAATAGCAAGCTTTAAAGGTCTTTCATGGACCGCGGTTATTGTTGCAATTGTTGTAGCTGTATATGCATTTATTACTAATAATACAACTCTTGGAAGGCATATATATGCTGTAGGGGGTAATCCGGAAGCAGCAGAATTATCCGGTGTAAGTGTTAAGAAAATCACCTATATTGTATTTGGTTCTATGGGTATGTTGGCTGGATTATCGGGTATACTTTTTACAGCTAGGCTTCAATCAGCTACACCAACGGCAGGTATGGGCTTTGAACTAGATGCTATTGCAGGTGCCTTTGTAGGTGGTACTTCAGCATCCGGTGGTATTGGTAAAGTAACAGGGTCGATCATTGGTGCCCTCGTTATGGCATCTCTAACTAAAGGTATGGACCTTATGAATGTAGGTGTTTCATATCAATATATCATTCGTGGACTGGTATTGGTTGCAGCGGTCGTGTTTGACGTTTATACAAGGAATATGCACGCAAAACAAGCTTAGAAAATAGGGTGAGGCATATGCAGAAGCAAAAAATTAAGAAGATTAAGAAGATAAAGAAGATTAGGAAGAATAGCCATAACAATAGAATGTTTAACATCAGAGTGTTGGTACCCCTCCTGTTTTCACTCGTAATCATCATGATTATCGGTATCGGCATATTGTACAACAACTCAACAAATTCAATTAAAAATAGTTATAGTATATCCACAAATATTGCGGACATAAGAGATAATCTTATGCAAGCAACCCAAGAAGGGGATAACTTTCTTGATAATGATGATGATGAATATATTAATACGGTAAAAGGTCATATATTTGCCATCTTCGATTTAATTGAGCTTACGCGTAGCCAAACAGATTCAGAAGTTATGATTGGCTATTTAGATGCCATTCAAGTGGATATTGAGGATTATCTCAGTAAATTTAATTATTTTGTTACCATACTCGAATATCAAGATGAAACCACTAACTTTAGCGACAGTATCCTTCCAATTGCAGAAAGTGTTAAGGCCAATGTAGATTTGGCAAGAGAGCATACGAGAGTTGAACTTGAAAATACTTTAGAAGAGAGCACACGATTGTCCTTCGTAGCCATTGTAATGATTGTTGCTATCTCCGGTATTTTTACACTTGGACTTTCTCTTACTATTAATAAGTCTATGAAGGAGTTATTAACGAAGCTTGGCAGGATTACTCAGACCGGTGACTTATCTACCAGAATCGAACTGAAGAGTAAAAATGAGTTCCAGGAGATTGGTCATTCCATTAATACATTTATTGAGAGTTTGAGTGAAGTTGTTCAAGCGGTGAATCATTCTTCGAAGGAAGTCTTTGAGCATTCCAATACCATAGAGCAACAGTTACATTCGTTAGATTCGGATATACTGACCATGACGGATACGTTAATGCAATTGTCTTCAGGTACGCAACAAACCAGTGCTTCTTCTCAAGAGATTAATGCACACATAGAGGAAATCGTATCCAGTATGAACATTATTACTGAAGATATTAAGGAAGGTACTCGGTTGGCTCAAGCTAGTGACCAGCGTGCATCAGAACTTGGTGTAGAGGTTACCAACAAAATTCAAAGAGCACAAGAAATTTATGAAAATACAAAGGGACAAATCTACAGGTCACTTGAGAAATCCAAAGAGGTTGAAAAGATTGGTATGCTAACACAAGCTATTTTGGGAATTAGTGAACAGACCAATCTACTAAGTCTTAATGCGGCTATTGAAGCGGCAAGAGCAGGTGAAGCCGGAAAAGGTTTTGCAGTTGTTGCAGCGGAGATTAGAAAGTTGGCGGAGACGTCCAGTAAAAGTGCCAGTCAGATTCAGCAAGTGTCGGATGCCATTGTTGAAACGGTTCATGAGATGTCATTAGATATTGAGAAGATTATGGCGTTCTTTGAAGAAGATGTTATGAAAGATTATAGAGACATGTATGGGGTTAGCGAGCAGTACAGTACAGATGCTGTACAGTTTAAAGCTAAGCTTGAGCATATCTTTAGTGCTTTTAATAATGTGGATGGGGCAACACATGAGTTGTCCAACAGTATGGATGAGATTGCTGCTGCAATAACTCAAAGTTCAAATGGGTTGGCGGATATGTCTATGAAGTCTGTGAGTATTAATGAGGAATCAAGGGTTATTAGAGCTTCGAAAGAGTTGTCCAATGATTCTATTGATGCACTCAGAGAGAAAATGTCAGTGTTTAAGTGTTAGACATAGAGTAGTTGTATAAGGGATGAGCGAGAGTATAAAAAGAAGTTCCAATATTTTAGAAGTTGTTTCTAAAATATTGGAACTTTTGTAGTTCTCCCATTCCATTAAGCTAATGGAATGGTTTTATTAGCTATACGTCTGAAAAAGAAGAAAGCAATAGCAACAGCGGTCCAATTAATTATGACGATACCCCACCATACACCGTAGATACCAAGACCAAAATAGGTGCCGAGAAGATGGAAGAGGATAAAAGGCATGAGGATCTGTCGATAGAGTCCGATGTAAACGGCGAAATTTGGCTTTTTAATCCCTTGTAAGACAGAGATGATGGCGTTAAGTATGACATATGTAGGTAGAGCTAAGGCTTCGATACGTAAATAAGTCGTACCGGAGGATATTACAAGGGGGTCATCATTAAATATGCTAATGGCATAGGGTGCAAAAATGAAGATAATAACGGCCCCGCTAACCATAATGGCGACGCCAATCCAGATAGACTTGCTTAAGACTTCATAGATACGTGTGATTTTTTTAGCACCAAAGTTTTGTCCGGCAATAGTTAGAGTGGCAACATTTAGTCCCAGTGCCGGTAGTAAAGCCAATTGTTCGACTCGGACGGCGGCTCCAAAAGCGGCTATTGTTGTGGCGTTGTCAAAATAGAGGATGAAATAATTGATGACAAATACACCGATGGCGATGGTTGCCATATTAAGGCTGGCAGGCATACCCTGCTTAAAAAGGCTGATAATGGTTGTTGATGATAAGCGTTCGCTCATGAAAGTCTTATAATTGAAAAGGGGACTCTTAATGACTCTATATGTAAGATAAACAGTACCTATTAGTTGTACCACTACGGTAGCAAAGGCAATACCTATTACACCCATTTTCGGGATCCCGAACCAACCGAATATGAAAAGTGGGTCTAAGATTAGATTCATAAAAAAACCGAAAATCAGAAAATTACGATAACTTTTAGTATCGCCTTGAGCATTAAGGATACCGTTTAGTATAAAACTAAGTATAAAAAAGCCTGCACCAAAGAAAATAGTCTGGGTATAGGAAATACCTAAGGCCATAGATGGACCAGAAGCACCGGTTACAGTAAATAAAAAAGGTGTAAGTATGAAACCAATTACGCCTAGAAATAGACTAACAAGAATACCGGAAAGAAGCGCATTGTAAGCAAGTTTATGAAAATCATCCAGTGAATTTTCCCCAAGAGCAATGGAAGAAAGAGCAGTTGTACCACTTCCGATACCGGAACTGAGAGCAATAATGATGAAAAAAATGGGAAAAGACAATGTTAATCCAGCAAGTGCATCTGTACTTAGCATGCCGGCATAGTATGTATCCACAACATTATACAAAGTATTGAATAAAAGTCCAATACTGGATGGAATGGCTATACGTTTCATATGGTCCAAAATTGGACCTTTAGTCAAATCAGTTTCAGACATAAAATCACACACCTATCAATGATAATTATTATCATTAAAGTATATCATACTATATGTGTTGAAGTCACTATATATTTCTAGAGTAGAAGACATAATTATGCTATACTAATGATAATAAAAAAAAGAGAGGTGTTTATATGTACGGAGCAATTGAAGCGGGCGGTACCAAATTTGTGTGTGCGGCTGTGGATGAAGACATGAACATTGTAGATCAAATAACAGTTGCAACCTTAGAACCTAAACAAACCATGAAAGAAGTTATTGAATTTTTCAAAAAAAACCCTGTAAAAGCAATCGGCATAGGTGCATTTGGACCAATAGAGATTAGTCCCAATAAAGAAAATTATGGGCAGATATTGAATACACCAAAGTTGGCATGGCGTTGGTTTAACATGTATAAAGAACTCAGCGCAGCACTTGACATACCGATAAAGATTGATACGGATGTCAATGCAGCTGCCCTTGGAGAATTTAAAGAAGGCCATGCTGTTGGTAAAAGAAGTGTTTTATATATCACTATTGGAACCGGTGTCGGAGCAGGATTTGTCTTGGAAGGCGAGACCTTGTTCGGCTTAACCCATCCTGAGATGGGACATATTCTTATTAGACAAAAAGAAGAAGATGTATTTAAAGGTAACTGTCCAACCCATAACAATTGTCTTGAAGGTCTTGTATCAGGCCCGGCAATTGAAGCAAGACTTGGCATCAAGGGGCATGAGCTAGGTGAAGATCATGTGATTTGGGACCATGTTGCGGATTATATTGGTCAAGCACTTATGACCTATAATCTAATATTATCTCCTGAAATCATTCTAATTGGTGGTGGTGTAGCACAACAAGCCCATCTTTTCCCCAAAATCAGAACAGCGTTCAAAAAGCATATGAACGGTTATATTGATCATGAAATTATTAAGGGTGACTTAGAAGAATACATTCAATACCCTAAACTTGGACAAAAAGCAGGGCTGGTTGGTTCAATTTATTTGGCTAAAGGGATTGCCTTAGATTAAAAATTAAATCATGTATCAACCAATCTTTGCCACCGGGTAAAGTTTAAAAGGTGTTTTGCAGCATTTCGTTAGGTCTTAGAAGAAATGTTGTCTAAACATCTTTTTTTGCTCTCTAGGAAAGCCTATGCTATGTAAACTATCAAGGAAATCTTTTCTGCCGGAACAATTTGCTTTGCAAAGCGGGCGTAGCCTCTTTGTTCTGCTAAAGGAGACCAGCTATGAAAAGTCAAGTATAAATTAGCTGGAAATTCTTTTTAATCGAATTCCTTAAAAAAGGGTAACTTTAATAAGACTCCCTATAAGGTAGTTTTCAAAATCAAATGATATTCGGGTTTTAATTAGTCGAGATTAAACTCGACTTCGTCAGTAAGCATCTTATAGATGACCCTGACAAGCTTACCGGCACAGTGACCTAAAGTGTTGTAGTGGTTTCGGCCTTCAGCTCTTTTAGTATCGTAATAAGCTTTAAATGTGTCGTTGTTACGAACAACATTGTTTGCAGCATTAATTAATGCATAACGTAAGGTTTTTGATCCTCGTTTTGACATACGTGTACGTTTGGCAACAAAGTTTCCAGACTGATAAACAGACGGATCTAACCCAGCATAAGCTAGAACTTTGCTAGCATTGGAGAAGCGTTTAATGTTACCAATTTCACCAAGAATCATTCCACCATTGACAAATCCAATGCCTGGAATGGTCATGATAAGTGAATCAAGTGAAAGCATAATTGATTGCATTTCCGATTCAACAGTTTTTAACTGGCTATCTAATAACTCGATTTGCTCGATAGCATGAGTTATTTGAATAGATAAAGACCTGTCGCTGGATCCGACAGACTCCCTTGCAAGAACTCTTAATGCTTTAGCATGTTCTTTCTTGAAGTGGCCGTGGGAGGCTTTTAAAAGAAGAGCTGAAAGATGAGTCATATGCATGGAGGCAATAGCATCCGGAGTAGGAGCTTCTTTAAGAAGCTGATAACAGGCTTTCTGATGCAAACCTGATTTGAAGAAGTATTGGAGTTCAGGGAAAACCTGATCCATATAAGAAGTTAGCTGAATTTTCAACCTAGTACGGTTTTTAACCAGCTTCTGACGGAAACGTCCAAGATTCTTCAAATGCATAAGATCAATGTCTTCTACAGTGAGGAAACGATGATCATGCATCATAAGGGTTTTAGCGATAACAAAGGTATCAACTTTATCAGTCTTAGTCTTGCGAATGTTATTTTTCGCATAGATGAAGTCTGAAGTGGGTTGATGAGACAAACCTTAAAGTGTCTAGATACAAGAAATTCAATAAGGTTGTTGCCATAGTGAGCTGTTGATTCAAGACCAATGATGAGGTCACTCTTTTAAAGGAACTAATTGAAGAGAGCAACAAATGGAAGCCATCACTGTCATTCGTAAATTTGAACGGCTCGAGAAGTACTTCACCATCAGAAGATATGGCTGCGGCGAAGTGGTTAAGTTTGGCGATATCAATGCCAAGATAGATCATGAGATTAAATCTCCTTTCGAATTATTGATACCATGACGTCCACCAGCGATTATCATTGTAGACTTGAATGAGATAAGTACTCTATACAAAATGTATGGCACATCCAGCTAATAAACAATTCAGATAAAGGTAGCGGCAATACACTCCTGTTAAGTAGTCTGTGCTACAGAAAAAAATCAAAGGTACCACAGTATCTGAATGTATTATAGTCACGAATAAAAAAGAAAGGAAAGTGTGATATTTACTTCTATAAATATCATACAAGAAATAGTATGGAAAAATCATTGCTAAGAAATTTTGGAAAATATGTGAGTTTAAATATACTGGGTATGATGGGTCTTTCTTGTTATATTCTGGCAGATACTTATTTTGTATCCAAAGCTTTAGGTTCAATAGGGATTGCGTCACTAAATATTTCTATATCCATTTATAGTATGATCCATGGGATTGGATTGATGATCGGTATTGGAGGTGCGACTAGGTTTTGTATTTTACAATCACAGAACAAAGCGGAGAATTCAAACATCATTTTTACGACAGCCATAAAAATAGGTATACTGATGGGGGTCATTTTAGCGTTTGTGGGACTATTTGGAGGGAAAAACTTAGCATTGATCCTAGGCGCCGACGCTTTGACCCTGCCTTTAATAAAAACATATTTAAGCACAGTACTTATTTTTGCACCTTTCTTTATTACAAATAATGTCATGATTGCCTTTATACGTAACGACAACAATCCTAAATTATCCATGATTGCTATGCTGATTGGAAGTTTTTCTAATATTGCTTTAGATTATTTATTTATGTTTCCACTGAACATGGGCATGTTCGGAGCTGCTTTAGCAACAGGTTTAGCGCCAATCATAAGTATTTTCATTTTGCAGTTTCATTTCATTAAGAAGACAAGCAAGCTTATTTTTCTTAAGGTCAAGATGGTGTGGTCGTCTATTTTTGACATATTTGGTTTAGGTTTATCCTCTTTAATTATTGAGGTTTCTTCTGCGGTTACCTTAATAACGTTTAATATAATTATTCTAGACATTGAAGGTAATTTGGGAGTGGCAGCCTATGGTATTGTTGCTAATTTAGCGCTCGTAGCCATAGCCATATTTTCAGGTTTAGCCCAAGGCACTCAACCATTAGTTAGCAAATACTTTGGCATTAAGGAATATGCCATGGTGAAAAAAGTATCAAAATACGCATTGCTGACAGCTGTTGCTATAGCAAACATGATGTTTATTTTACTCTTCGTATATTCAGAGTCAATCATAGGAATATTTAATAGTGAAAACAACCTTCAAGTTGCACAGATGGCGGAAAGTGGGTTGAAAATCTATTTTATGGGATTTTTCTTTGCGGGGATCAACATTGTAATAACGATGTTGTTAAGTGCAACAGAGAAAATAAAAGATGCATTAAGAATTTCAATATCTCGTGGATTCCTGATCATCGTTCCTTTAGTTATCATAATGAGTAGAATATGGCATATGAATGGTGTGTGGTTCGCATTCATCATAACAGAAATATTAGTACTTCTTATGACGTTATACTTTAAGAAGGTTAGAAGAAAATCATTAGCACCTTAAGGGTATTAAAGGCCACTTTACGCTTTATACGAATAATGCTATAATAATAGTCGATTAAACTGAGCATAGGAAGAGAGAATAGTGTAGAGATGAACATCTATGATATAGCTAAATTAGCAGGGGTCTCCCATACCACAGTTTCACGCGTGATTAATAATAAACCGGGCGTTAAGCCGGAAACACGAGATAGAATCTTAAGAATTCTAGATGAGAATGCTTATATTCCCAATAGTTTTGCCAGGGGTCTTGCGAATGCCGGTAATAAGATTATTGGTATTATTGTTATTGATGTAAGGAACAATCATCATATTAATACAGCTTTCCATATTGAAGAAGAGTTTTCTAAGTATGGTTATATGAGCATTATTGGTGGTTGTGGCTTAGACAACAGTAAACAAGAAGCTTATCTTAGAGCTATGGCAGGCAGAAACATTGATGGACTTGTACTTATAGGTTCGAGATTTCAAAATGATATAACAAAAAGATGCATCCAAAAATACTTTTATGATAAACCAGTAGTGATAGCCAATGGCCAACTGGATCTTGATAATGTCTGTGGTGTCGTAGTAGACGAGAGAAAAGCCGTTTCAAATGTTGTGGATTATCTGGTATCCAAAGGTCACCGTGAGATTGCCTTTATGAATGATTATGTGACTTATAGTGCCCATAACAAACAAGAGGGATTTATTGATGGTATAAGAAAAAACCATATCATGTTTAATGAAAGCTATATCAGGCATATAAAGACGGATCATGTAAACAGTCAGTTTGAGACAGAAAAATTCCTTAAAAGAAACCAAGGCGTTACTGCAATTATTTATAGTGAAGATATTATGGCAGTAGGTGGCGTAAAAGCATGTGGCCATCTAGGATTAAGAATACCTGAAGACATGAGTATAATCGGTTTCAATAATTCAATCTATGCAGATATAAGCACGCCTAAAATATCCAGCATCGATAATCGCATTAATGACATGGGTGCATATTGTACCAAAGCCTTGTATGCTATGCTACAAGGGGAAAAGACAGAACACATTTATAACATTATGCCTATATTTGACATGAAAGAGTCTACGAATTAAGCGTTATGTATAAAAATATTCAAAAAACGATTGACGATGAGATACATGTATGTTATTATCTTACTAACGGTTGTTAGCGGTAACATAATATGTATACAATTTGACGTTAGAACACATGTAATAAGCTCTATATTTTTTTGTTGAAATGTTAGCGCTAACATGACGAGATGATATTTGACTATTTTGACAATATATTTTTTTGAAACTAATGTTAGCGCTAACATTTTACCTAATAATGCATTTGCAAGGGAAAGGATTATTTTATGATTTGCTCATCCATTTATTCATCATTTGATACCAACTTATATCCAAGCGTCTTAAAAGAAGCCATATCGTTTTTCAAAAATTCAGATATTGGGAATATGGCGCCTGGAGAATACGAGATTGACGGCAGAAATGTTTACTACCAGATTATTGACATGACAACAAAAAACATAGAGGACGGTCGTCCGGAAGTACATAGGAAATACATCGATATCCAATTTTTATTTGAGGGAAAAGAAAATATTGGTTTTGTTGATGATCATGGCAACAATCAAGTGGACCAGAATTTACTTGAAGAAAGAGATCTGTTGTTTTATAAAGACGTTTCGGATATGACGATGATTGCTATGAAGCCAGGCGATTTCTGTGTGTTTTTTCCAAATGACGTCCATATGCCAGGCTGTATGCGAGAAACTAATATGCCGATTAGAAAAGTTGTCTACAAAGTAAATTATGACTATTACAAAAATTCTAAATAAATAAGGGAGGTAGAAAATGAAAGAAGTTAATTGGGGTATGATTGGCTGCGGTCAGGTTACAGAGATTAAAAGCGGACCAGGATTGTATAAGGCAGAGAATTCTAATCTCTTAGCTGTCTATAATGACAATTATGATAGAACACTGGACTATACAAAACGCCATGGTATCAAGAAAGCTTATAATGAAGTAGAAGATTTATTGAATGATTCGGACATCGATATCATATATATAGCAACACCGCCAAAATTTCATAAAGAATACGCAATCAGGTGCTTAAAAGCCAACAAGATTCCCTATATTGAGAAGCCGGTGGCAATGAACCTTGATGAGTGCTTAGAGATTAAGGCATTGTCAGAAGAATTGAATATACCTGTTTATGTTGCTTTTTATAGAAGAGGCATGGAAAAATTTATTAAAATTAAAGAGCTATTAGAGGCACAAGTCATCGGTGATATTAGATATGTTTATGTAACGCAGATTATGAAAGTGGAAGATAGTGAATTAACAAGGGAACGTTTGCCTTGGCGTGTCATTCCTGAAATCTCAGGAGGTGGCAAGTTTCTAGATATGGGCGTTCATGTCCTGGATTGCTTAGAATTTTATTTTGGAGAAATGGATACCATGCAAGGTATTGTAGAAAACACAGGCGGTTATTATGAAGCGGACGATACAGTTGTGGCAACCTTTAGATTCAAAAATGGTATCATTGGCTCGGGCACTTGGTGTTACGTAGCGGATCAGGAAATTAATGAAGTACAGATTGTTGGTGAAAAGGGCCGCATTCTCTATGATGGACTATCCGGAAAAAGCTTTACCCTCATTAAAGATGGCGTAGAAGAAACATTTGAATTTGAAGAGTTTGATCATGTGGCAATGGCTTATCAGCAAGCGGTTGTTAATGAATTAATAGGTAAAGAAAAGAGCCATGCTAATTTTGATGAAGCCATTAACCTAGTGAAAATGACAGATATGCTGTTAAGCGACTATTATAAAAGGAGTGCTAAATAATGCTTAGAATTAAATATGATGAGATGGTGAAAACGTTTGAAGACATTTTGTTGAAAAAAGGTTTCAAACCTGAAACAGCCAGAAAAAGTGCAGAGAACTTTGCCAATAACAGCGTCGACGGTATCTATTCCCATGGTGTTAACCGTTTTCCAAGGGTCGTATCCTATATTGATAAAGGTTACATTAAAGTAGATGCAGAACCAACAGTAGAAGGAAGAATGGGTGGTTTTGAGCGTTGGAATGGTAATTTGGCCATGGGTAATACCAATGCAGTAAGTGCTATGGACCGAGCGATTGAACTTGCAAAAGAGTGTGGCATCGGTATCGTAGCCCTTGGAAATACTAACCATTGGATGCGTGGTGGTACTTTTGGATGGCAAGCAGCAGACGCTGGCATGATTGGCTTATGTTGGACCAATACTATGCCTAATATGCCTGCATGGGGCACCAAAGATCGAAACATTGGTAACAATCCTTTTGTTATGGCGATACCAAGAAGCAACATGGAGCACGTGGTGGTAGACTGTGCGATGGCACAATTTTCCTATGGCAAGATTGAAGAAACCAAGTTCAAAGGTCAACAACTTCCTGTTGTTGGTGGATATGATACTGAAGGTAAAGCAACAACCGATCCGGTTGAGATTGAAAAAACATGGCGTGTTCTTCCAATTGGTTTTTGGAAAGGTTCGGGATTATCCATTGCATTTGACCTTATTGCAGCAGTACTTTCCGGCGCTAATTCAACAACAGCCATTGGTAAGAAATATGAAGATGAATTCGGCTTATCTCAAATATTCATTGCCATTGATCCAACGCATATGAGTAGTGTTAATATCACAGATGCAATCATCGATGAGGTTATTGAGGACATAAGGCAGTCTGAAAAAGCAGAAGGTTGTAATCAGATTTATTATCCTGGCGAAATGGAAATCAATACAAGAAGAGATAACCTTGAAAACGGTATTCCGGTTCTTGAGGACATATGGAATACGATCACAGCACTGTAGGTATTTATTTCTAAGTTTTAACCAAAGCTTAGAAACTAATATAGGTTGAAAGTGTTAAATATATAGGTGATACTTCAACCGTATAACAAAAATAGGAGGAAAGAAAATGAAAAAATTATTATCCATGTTATTAGTAGCAGTAATGATCATGAGCTTGGCGGGATGTGCAAGTGAAGAGGCACCAAGCAATGAGACAGACGAAACAGAGGCAGAAACAACAGGGGAAACAACAGAGACAGAGACAGAAGCACCAGCAGCAGAAGTCATCACACTTCGTGTAGCGCACAACCAAACATCACTTGACAACCCTTACCAATTTGGACTCAACAAATTTGCAGAAGAAATTGCAAGATTATCCGGTGGGACCATTGTAGCAGAAGTATTTCCGGGAACTCTTGGAACCAATGAAAATGAGTTAGCCATGAAACTAACAACCGATTCAGTGGACATGGTTGTAGCATCACCAGGCTTTATGGCAGGTACAGGCGTACAAGAGTTTGACCTTCTATCCTTGCTATACTTATTTGATAGCTTTGATCACTGGGAAACAACCATTGATGGCGAGTTCGGTGACACCATGAAAGACTTAATCGTAGAAAAAACCAACAATGACTTTAAAGTTGTAGGATATTATTCATCAGGCGTTCGTAACTATTATGGTAAGAAGCCAATCACAGTTCCATCAGATTCAGCAGGACTAAACATTAGGTTACAAGGTTCTCCAGTTCAACAAGAGTTCTGGAAAAGTGCCGGTGCTAACCCAATCAGTGTAGGCTGGGCAGAACTTTATCAAGCCCTTAATACAGGAACTGCTGATGCAGCAGAAAACGATCATACCAATATGATGTTACAAGGTCACCATACGACAGATAATGGTAAATATACATCTTTAACCTATCATGACTATACAACAAGATTATTACTCATGAACGGACATGCATTTGATAAGTTCACAGAAGAGCAACAAGGTTGGATTCTTGAAGCTGCTGAAGCATCTGTTGCAGAAGAAAGAGCCGTTACTTACAAAATGTTAGATGAGTCTAGAGACAAGATTCTTGCAGATGGCGGAGAAATCAACGAAGTTGACTTAGAAGCGTTTAAAACATTAGCACTTCCTATCCAAGACAAATATGCAGAAGAAAACAATCTACAAGATTTATTGGAATTAACCAGAAAATAATTACAGTTAAAGGTCAAAACTAAGTTTCACTAAATTCACATACAGTGTATGTGAAAGTTCAACTATATAGTTTTGACACCTTAACCGTATCAACACATCAACTTAAGGCTATGTCTAAGTAGCCTTAAGTTTTTTGAAAGGGAAAATGATGATTGATAAAATTGCAAAAACAGTGCAGAGCATCGAGATTTTATTTGGAACACTTTTTATCAGTATATTTTTTATAACGATTATTATTCAGGTTTTTAGTAGGTATCTTGGCATTACCGTAAGTTGGACAGGCGAAGTGGCTATGTATTCCTTTACATGGGCAGTTTTTTTGGGTGCCGGTGCAATGACTTACGAAGACAAACACTTTGCATTTACATCTCTTAGGGACCGAGTAACCGGTAAAAAGAGAGAAATGCTCAATATTTTCTTATATCTGATTGTAATGAGCTTCACATTAGCGATACTCTACTATGGTGTCATCATAACCATGAAGTTCTGGAATTATAGATGGATTGATATACCACAGATGAGTATGGGTTATACATGGTTATGTGTACCAATACTTGGCGCAACAACAACCTTGTATTGTATCAACCACATTGTAACGTATGTAAAAAGATTTAGGATGGAGGCGTAGAAAATGACACAAGTCTTATTGGTTGCAATTTTTGTAATCTTTATTGCCATTGGAGTACCAATATCCTATGTAATTGGTATTGTAGCTTTTGCAGGCGTATTATTGATACCTAATCTTGGCGGTATCGTTGTTTTTATGAAAATGTTTACGGGGCTAAGCTCCTTTGTGTTACTGGCAATACCCTTATTTATTCTGGCAGCGAATCTCATGAACCATGGATCCATATCAAAAAGGTTAATTGATTTTTCGAATGCTTTAGTAGGACATAGGCGGGGTGGTTTGGCCCATGCCAATATTATGGTATCCATGATCTTTGCAGGCGTGTCCGGATCTTCTCAAGCAGATACAGCCGGCGTCGGTAAAGTTTTGATTCCCAAAATGGAAGAAAGTGGCTACGATAAAGGTACAGCAGTTGGCGTAACCGCAGCTTCTTCAACCCTTGGCAGTATCATACCACCAAGTATTACCATGGTTGTATTTGCAGGTATTGCCAATGTTTCCACAGGCAAACTCTTCTTAGTTGGTCTTGTGCCTGGTATTGTACTGGGTCTATCCATGATGTTCATGGTCTATCTGATCAGCAAGAAAAAGAATTTTCCAAGATATGAGAAAGTATCACTTAAAGAAACCTTCAAATTATTCTTAAGCAGTTTTCCGGCATTACTCACACCGGTTATTATCATCGGTGGTATTGTAACCGGTGCTTATACGGCTACAGAAGCAGCAGCATTTGCCTGTGTCTATGCCTTGATTATTGGTATGTTTGTGTATAAAACCATAAAAGTAAGGGACTTGCCGGACATCGTCAAGCAGACCTTAAAGCTAAGCTCTCTATCTTTATTTGCCCTTAGTACGGCCAATGCTCTTGGTGAGTTGTTGGGCTACTACAATGTATCCACAAAAGCAGCCAACTTTTTTGCACAGATACCAGGTGGAGCACCGGTATTTATGTTGGTGGTGGTAGCATTCTTCTTATTCATAGGGACCTTCATGGATGCGGTACCGGCTATGATTTTGTTTGTACCGGTTATACTTCCAGGTGCATTGGCCCTTGGTGTTGATCCAACCCATCTTGGCTTAATTGTAGTTATGACGTTGGCCCTTGGTCTCGTAACACCGCCTTACGGTTTGTGTCTACTAATTGCAGGCTCCATTTCGAATCTTGATTTGGAATCTTCGTTTAAAGGTGTATTACCCTATTTTTTAATCGCACTGGTAATGTTAATTATAATGGCGGTAACACCGGATTTGGTTATGGCCATTCCTAAGATGATCAGTCCGACCTATTTCTAACATAAGTAAAGGAGAACTATGAAAGCGATACTCATAAAAGAACCTCATAAAATAGAGGTAACAGATATAGAAATGGAACAATTAAAAAGTGAAAAAGATGTCCTAATAAAAGTAAAAGCCGGTGGCATATGTGGTTCGGATATGCATGGTTACCATGGTACATCTCCTTTTATTAATTACCCGGTTGTACCGGGCCATGAATTTGCAGGTCTTGTGACTAAGGTAGGCGAAGCGGTTAAAAACATTAAAGTGGGCGACCATGTTAGCGTAGATCCAGTCATTAGCTGTGGTGAATGTTATGCATGTAAAAGTGGTCGCTATAATGTATGTTCAGACCTAAAAGTGCGTGGTGTTCATGTGGACGGTGGATTTAAGGAGTATGTTTCCATACCTGAAAAAGCTTGTTATAAGATTAATGAGAACATTCCATGGGAAGTGGCATGTCTTGTTGAACCTTTTACCATTGCATCTCAATCCTTATCTCGTGGTGGTATTAATAAAAACGATATCGTTTTTATTGCCGGTGCCGGTGCTATTGGCCTGACCATATTACTTACGGCCAAAAGTGAGGGTGCTACAGTTATTATTTCTGATATTTCAGATGCCAAATTAGAAAGAGCAAAAGCGATTGGTGCAGATTATACCATCAATAGTTTAAACACATCTTTAGAGGCTTTTATTGAAGCTCATGAAGCTATTGAAGGCATAACATTGGCACTTGACGCGGTAGGTCACCCGAGTATAATTGAGAGTATACTACCCAGTATGTTACCAACGGGTAGAGTTGTACTTCTTGGATTTTTAAAAGCGCCATCGAATTTGATACAAATGGAAGTGACTAAAAAAGAACTGGATATCAAAGGTTCACGCCTAAGTTGTAATAAATTCTCAGTTGTTGTTGATTGTATAGAACAAGGTCTCTTTAATCCTAAGAAAATTATATCCCATACTTTCGATTACACGAAAGTTGAGGAAGCCATTGATTTGTTAGTGAATAGGCCGGATGAATGTTGTAAAGTCATATTAAACTTTGAAACAGAAGTATAGAAGGAGGAAAACCAATGAAAATGACATGGAGATGGTATGGGGTAGGCAATGATGACATTACCTTAGACCACATCAGACAGATTCCCGGTGTCATGGGTGCTGTCTGGTCGTTGCATGACAAAGTAGCAGGAGAAGTTTGGGAAATGGAACGGATTCAAGAAGTTGCTGACGTTCTGGCTTCGAAGAATTTTAGCCCTGCAGTCGTGGAGAGTGTGAATGTACATGATGACATCAAGATGGGTTTACCATCTAGAGATCATTATATTGACATCTACATTGATACCATTCGTAAGTTGGCAAAAGTGGGTGTAAAAGTTATTTGTTATAATTTTATGCCAGTATTTGACTGGACACGAACAGATCTTTATAAAGAACATCCGGATGGATCCAATGCTTTGTTTTATGAAAAAGCCCTAGTTGAGGGTGCTACACCAAAATCCATCGTTGACCGTATTCTTGAGGGTGCCGGAGAAAAAACCATGCCAGGTTGGGAACCGGAGCGACTATCCCATCTAGAACAACTTTTTGAAGGTTATAAGGACATTACTGAAGACGTCTTATTTGAGAATCTAAAATATTTCTTAGAAAAAATCATACCTGTTTGTGAAGAAGAAGATGTTAAAATGGCCATACATCCGGATGATCCGCCATGGCCAATATTTGGTTTGCCAAGAATCATCAGAAGTAGAGAACATATTCAGAAGTTCCTAAGTCTGGTCGACAGTCCTTATAACGGATTAACTTTATGTACAGGTTCCCTTGGACCTAATAAGCTCAATGATATTCCGAGTATTATTAGAGAATTTGGTAGTCGTATTCATTTTGCCCATGTTAGAAATGTTAAAGTTTTTGAGAATGGCGACTTTATTGAGACCTCCCATAGAGCTTGTGATGGGGATGTGGACATTATAGAAGTCATGAAAGCCTATCATGACATCGGTTTTGAAGGCTATATGCGTCCGGACCATGGTCGTCATTTGTGGGGTGAGGAAAAAAATTGTCGTCCCGGTTATGGCCTATATGACAGAGCTATGGGTGTTATGTATTTGTTGGGCGTATGGGATACCCTTGAAAGAGGGGTAAAATAATGAGACTGAATATAAGTTCATTAGAGCATACGAGCAAATGGGAAGCGATGGACATTAAGCTACCTATCTTTGATATAAAAAGGGTAAAAGAGAATACACAACAGTCACCTGAGTGGGTCCACTTTGGTGCCGGTAATATTTTTAGAGGTTTTGTGGCAAAATGCCATCAGCAACTATTGGATGATGGACTGGCGAAAACAGGTATTATTGCTGTTGAAACTTTTGACTATGAAGTCATAGAAAAAGTATTTGATCCGGCAGATAATCTAGCTTTAGTTGTACTGATGAACAGTGATGGTAGTTTTGATAAGACTGTGGTAGCCAGTATCGTTGAAAGTATGACCTCAGAAAATAAAAACCATCAAAGACTGACTGAAATATTTGAAGCACCTAGCTTACAGATTGCAAGTTTCACCATTACTGAAAAAGGTTATGCTTTGAAGGATTTTTCCGGTAAATACTATTCTTTTGTTCAGGTGGATTTGGACCGTGGACCGGAGTATGCGACACATGCGATGAGTGTCGTTACAGCCTTGTTATACAAACGTTATCAAAAAGAGGCAATGCCCATAACTCTGTTAAGCATGGATAACTGTGCTAATAACGGTGACAAAGTGAAAGCAGCCGTAATCACCATTGCTAAAGAATGGCTAAAAAATGGATTTGTAGAAGAAGGTTTTGTAAATTACGTCATGGATGAAGATAAGGTGTCCTACCCAATATCCATGATTGATAAAATCACCCCACGTCCTTCAGATATCATCAAAGCAGCATTGGTGAGTGACGGTCTAGAAGATATGGATGTGGTTGTGACGTCTAAAAACACATATATGGCACCTTTTGTTAATGCTGAGGTGAGTGAGTACTTGGTTATTGAAGACAAGTTCCCTAACGGTCGACCTGAACTTGAAAAGGCAGGGGTACTTTTCTGTGACCGTGCAACAGTTAACAAGGTGGAAACCATGAAGGTAACAACATGTCTGAATCCTTTGCACACAGCCCTTGCGGTTACCGGTTGTCTATTGGGTTATGATTTGATAGCAGATGAAGTAAAGAACCCAACCCTTAAAAAGTTGATAGAAACCATTGGCTATACAGAAGGTTTACCTGTTGTTACAGACCCAATCATTCTATCACCGAAAGCTTTTATTGATGAAGTGGTTCAGTCTCGGTTTGCAAATCCTTTTATCCCGGACACACCACAAAGAATCGCAACAGATACTTCACAAAAAGTAGGTATACGTTTTGGTGAAACCATTAAGTCTTATGTAAAAGACCCATCATTAGATCCATCAAGTCTTGTCGGTATCCCATTAGCTATTGCCAGCTGGTGTCGTTATCTTATGGGTATTGATGATGAAGGCAATATTTTTGAGCTGAGTTCAGATCCTATGTTACAAACACTGAAAGAGACCATCGATACAGTGAAAATGGGTGACGATTTTGCTGATTTAAGTCCGATTTTGAGTAATCGTGAGATTTTTGGATTAGATCTTTACGAAGTTGGTTTAGGTAAGACGATTGAAACCATGTTTGTAAGTATGTTACAAGGGCCAGGTGCTGTGGCGAATACATTACAAGCGTATTTGAAATAATATACCTTTATGGTGTCAAAACTAAGTTTCTCTATGTAAAATACAAGAGATCATTATGATGAGTACATTTAATGTCAACAAGTTGATAAAAAATTATCAACTTGTTGACATTAAAAAAATAAGATGCTATAATTAGCCCATTGAAAACAATTGAATAGTTCCTTCAGGGCAGGGTGTAATTCCCGACCGGCGGTAAAGTCCGCGAGCCGATTTTGGCTGACTTGGTGTAATTCCAAGACCGACAGTAAAGTCTGGATGAGAGAAGGCAATTATAGCATGGCCATATTATGCTTTAATGAAACTGTGACAAGCTCTGAAGATTATTCTTTAGAGCTTTTTTATTTTCTAGGCAAGCTGGGAGGACATTATGGATCAAGTATATATGAAAAAAGCCATAGCGTTAGCCAAACTGGGTGTTGGTAACACCAACCCGAATCCTATGGTTGGTGCATTAATAATAAAAGATGGTAAAATCATAGCCGAAGGCTATCACGCATATTATGGTGGTCCTCATGCTGAGGTGAATGCCTTTAAGAACGCAACAGCTTCTGTGGAAGGTGCAACCATGTATGTGACCCTAGAACCTTGTTCTCATTATGGAAAAACGCCACCCTGTGCCAATCTAATTGTTGAAAAAGGCATAAGCAAAGTGGTTGTCGGTATGATGGATCCTAACCCGGAAGTCTCAGGTCGTGGTATTGCACTTCTAGAAGAGAACAACATAGAAGTGGTTGTCTTAGATATGGGTGAGGAACTCCTTAAGCTAAATGAGATCTTTCTAAAGTATATCAAAACCAAAAAGCCCTTTTGCATTTTAAAGACAGCCATGACCTTAGATGGAAAAATCGCCACCAAAACAGGTGATTCCAAATGGATTACAAATGAAACATCTAGAAAACAAGTCCATCAGTTACGTCATCAAGTCATGGGTATTATGGTAGGTGTAGGAACGGTTATAGCAGATGACCCTAGCCTGACAACACGTCTTGAGGGTAGCCAAGTTGGTCTAGACCCGGTCAGGATTATCCTGGATACGCGTGGTCGCATACCCCTTGATGCCAAGGTCTTAACCCAAGCATCCGACGCAATTACCATTGTGGCAACAACACATCTGATGCCGGATGCTACAAAAAAAGCCATTAAGGCTACAGGTAACCGGGTTGTGGTATTACCGCTCAAAGATCATCATGTGGACATGGCATCATTGATAGAATTATTAGGTGAACAAGGCATGGATAGTATTCTAATTGAAGGTGGAGCCACTTTGAACTACTCAGCCCTTGAAGCCGGAATTGTTGATAAAGTTATAACCTATGTGGCGCCTAAGATCTTCGGTGGAGATTTGGCCAAATCTCCGGTAGGTGGCGAGGGCATATCCCAGGTAAAGGAAGCCATTTTATTAGAAGGTCTTGTCACAACTATTTGTGAAGGTGACATTGTCATAGAAGGTTATATCAAGAAGGAGGGGTTATAGATGTTTACAGGGTTAATCGAGGAAATCGGTTATATTCAAAAAATTAATAAAACAACCAAGTCGGCTAAGCTGACCATTAGGGCCTCCAAAGTTATCGAGGGCTCAAAAGTTGGAGACAGCATATGTACCAATGGTGTCTGTTTGACGGTGGTTCATATGGATGCCATAAGCTTTACAGTGGATGTCATGCCGGAGACCATGAGAAGTAGCAACTTGGGAGAACTTACCACCAACAGTCCCGTGAATCTTGAGCGGGCTTTACAACTGAAGGATCGATTGGGTGGACATATGGTCTCAGGTCATATTGACGGTGTTGGTAAAATTCATGAAATGATAAAAGAAGCCAATGCCACATGGGTCAGTATTAAAGCAAGTCCGAAGCTGCTGAAATATATTATTCATAAAGGCTCGATTGCCATTGATGGTATAAGTTTGACAGTCGCTTATGTGGACCAAGAGATGTTCAAAGTATCTCTGATCCCTTTAACCAAGGAAGAAACCACTTTACTTGGTAAAAAGATTGGCGACAGTGTGAATTTGGAATGTGATATGGTGGGAAAATATATTGAAAAATTAATGTTGTATAGTGACGTGACAGAAACCAAAAAACCTATGGATATGAATTTCCTTAGAGAAAACGGATTTATGTAAAGGCGGTAATGGTATGGAAAAGTTTAATACGATTGAAGAAGCAATTGAAGATATAAAAGCAGGAAGAATGATTGTCGTTGTTGACGATGAAGATCGAGAAAATGAAGGCGACCTGCTTATGGCAGCAGAAAAAGTAACCACAGAGGCGATTAATTTTATGGCTATGTACGGTAGAGGTTTGATCTGTGCACCTATGACGGATGAAAGATTAAAAAGTCTTGAGATTCATGCTATGGTGAATAACAACACGGATCCTAAGGAGACGGCATTTACCGTCAGTGTGGATGCCATAACTTGTACCACAGGTATATCGGCTGCAGAACGCGCTATGACCATTCAGAAGCTTATAGATCCTGATGCAACATCCATAGACTTTAGTCGTCCTGGACATATATTTCCCTTGGTAGGAAAAGAAGGCGGTGTATTAAAACGCGTTGGACACACAGAAGCTGCTATTGATCTTCCTAAGCTTGCTGGGCTATATCCGGCCGGTGTCATCTGTGAAATCATGAATGATGATGGTTCCATGGCCAGAGTACCGGAGCTTATGAAATATGCAAAAAAACATAATCTTAAAATCATTACCATAGCGGATTTAGTGGCTTATCGTAAAGCCAATGAAACTTATGTGGAGTGTGTGACAGAAGCAGAACTACCAACGAAATACGGTAATTTTAGAATGTATGGTTATGTTAATAAACTTAATGGCGAACACCATGTGGCCTTAGTAAAAGGAAAAATATCACCAGAGGAACCTACACTGATTCGTGTTCATTCTGAGTGTTTGACTGGGGACGCCTTTGGTTCACTAAGATGTGATTGTGGTGAACAATATGCAAGAGCGATGCAAAAGATTGAAAAGAACGGAAGTGGCATCCTGCTCTATATGCGACAAGAAGGACGTGGTATAGGTCTGATTAATAAAATCAAAGCCTATGAACTTCAAGACCATGGGATGGATACAGTTCAAGCGAACATAGCCCTTGGTTTTCCGGATGACTTACGAGATTATGGTATTGGTGCTCAGATTTTAGCGGATTTGGGTGTTAAGAAAATAAGGCTCATGACGAACAATCCCAAGAAGATGTCCGGTATTTCAGGATATGGTCTAGAGATTGTGGAGCGTGTGCCCATACAAATGAATCACAATGAAAAAAATGTTGCGTATCTAAAAACTAAGAAACTAAAAATGGGACACATGTTAGATTTTAAGGAGGAAAAGTAAATGAATGTATATGAAGGACAATTGGTAGCAGAAGATCTGAAGTTTGCAATCGTAGTAGGAAGATTCAATGAGTTTATTGGTGGGAAATTATTATCCGGTGCTATAGACACTTTGGTCAGACATGGTGTTAAAGACGAAGATATTGATATTATTTGGGTGCCGGGTGCTTTTGAGATTCCATTAGCAGCGAAAAAGTTAGTGAAAAATGAAAGATATGATGGTGTCATCTGCCTTGGAGCAGTTATAAAAGGTTCTACACCTCATTTTGATTATGTTTCCAGTGAAGTTTCAAAAGGTATAGCCCATGTCTCTCTAGATTCTGAAGTTCCGGTTATTTTTGGTGTTTTAACAACTGACACTATTGAACAAGCAATCGAAAGAGCCGGAACCAAGGCGGGAAATAAGGGATCAGATGCAGCTATGACAGCTATTGAAATGGCAAATCTGTTAAAAAACATATAGGTACGCCTATGTTAGATAAAGCTAAAACCATCGTGTTGGATTATGATGGCACCCTGCATGATAGTATAAAAATATACGGACCTGCTTTTAGAAAAGCCTATAAATTCTTGGTAGATCAAAAACAAGTGCCACCAAGAATATGGGAAGATGAAGAGATTATTCAATGGCTCGGATTAAGCAGTAAAGAGATGTGGGAAGCCTTTATGCCGGATATGAATCCTAGTATAAGGGAACAAGCGGGGAAAATAATTGGAGAAGAAATGAATGATTTACTTCAGAATAAGAAAGCTGTGCTCTACGAGGGTGCTTTAGAGACTTTGGAGTACTTGAAAAACAGAGGATATAAGCTTGTTTTCTTAAGCAATTGCGGTAGATCCTATATGGAATATTCCAGAGACTTATTTGGTTTGGATCACTATTTTGATGAAATGCTATGTGCACAAGACTATGATTTTATACCGAAGTATGAGATTCTATCACAAGTGATGGTGCAGTTAGAAAGAGAAATCGTGGTTGTCGGTGATCGATATAAAGATATGGAAGCCGGCAAGCGAAACAATCTTCAGACCATTGGTTGTCAGTATGGGTATGCTCAAGGTGATGAATTATTAGAAGCAGATTATAAGATTAACCATATTAAAGAATTATGCAAACTTCTATAAGTTATTAGTCTAAATTAACTTCATTCAGAGGCACTAGCACAACGCACAAACGCGCTGTGCTAGTGCCTTTTCAATTCACTGACTAATTGTGTCACTCTCTGAAAGTGACAAATAAATATAAAAATAAATAGTTTATTGTTATAGAGGCGTGTATAATACAGGTATAATGTAGGCGAACTTTAGGTCTGAATTCAAAATGAGAGGTGCTAAAATGTTAACATCACGCATGAAGGAAGTCATATCTATTATACTTGAATCAGGTAACTATGTTACTGTGCAACAAATATCAGATCAGATTAATGTGAGTACCAGGACCATACTTAGAGAATTAAACGATGTACAGAACTGGATCGTGAAGCATGGTGGCGCCTTGGATAAGAAAAAGGGGAAAGGTATTTCTTTGATTGCGGATGAAACCGTGAAAAGTAAATTAGGTAAACTACTACAGGAAGAAGTAAGCGAAATCATCTATACCCCAATGGATCGACAGGTTATTCTTAGAGCTCAATTGCTACAATATAATGAACCTACTAAGCTTTATACTTTAACTCAGCTACTGGATGTAACCGAAAGCACCATTGGTAGTGACATTGCTCAGTTGGAGCCATGGTTCAATCAATACAACATTGAACTCATTCGAAAACCCGGACTTGGTATATTGATTGACGGGGATGAAAAAGCAAAAAGAAAGGCTATTGTTGCCTTGATTTATGAGCATTTTCATGTCATTGATTTAATTGATTTCATTAAAGAAAAAGAACATCAACCCTTAGATGTAAGGACTTTAAAAGAAAACATCAACCAATCCATTTATGAACTGTTACATCTTGATAGCATTAAGTACGCAAGAGCATTCTTGATGCGTTTGGAAGAGAATATGGGTTATCAATTTGCAGATAATGCTTACATAGCATTGATTATAAGATTTAGTATGACTTTAAAAAGGAAAGATTTCTGGAATCAACTCTACATCGATTCAAAAACCAGAGGGCAGATTGAAACCGATAAAATCTTTCATTTATTACAGAACTGGGTCAGTGAAAGTGAAAACAATCCCTTTAGAATTCTGCCCAAAGAAGAACTCATTTATTTAACCATGCACCTTAAAGGATCTAAGCTTCGACAAACCGGAGAATACAATAAGATTTCAATGATTGAAGATTTTAAAGTCATACAACTGGTAAAGGAGTTTATTCAAAAAGTTGAGACAGAAACAGGCATTTACTTGTCGGATAATGATAAACTTATTGTAGGCTTGGTTAAGCATCTTAGACCGTCCATTTACCGTATGAAAATGGATCTTGATATTATTAATCCTTTAGTCGAAGAGATTAAAAGTATGTATCCCAAGTTGTTTCAGACCATAGCAACTTGTGCTAAGGTGATTGAAGAGAAAGAGCACATCCAGATTCCGGAAGATGAAATTGCTTATTTGGCAACGCATATTGGTGCAGTCATCGAAAAGAATCATAGGGAAATTGTGAAAAAATATCAAGTTGTTGTGGCTTGCATGTATGGAATAGGCGCTTCCCAACTTTTGGTTTCAGAAATAGAACGTAATTTTTCCAATATTCACATTGTTAGGGTCGTAAGTGTCATTGATCAAGATGTGGAAGCAATGGATGAAGGTACCATAGACTTAGTAATCTCGACTGTTCCAACAGAAAGTCTTACCATACCTTGTGTCGTGGTGAATCCGGTCATAAAAGAAGAAGACATAAAGAAAATAAGAGAAGCTTTAAGAAGATATAAACCAAACACGACCCATAGACAAGTGAAAAATAAAATGGCACTAAAGGAAAAACTGATCGCATTAGAACAATACAGCCATATTATCATGAAAGTAATAGATAATTTTTCCTATGATAAACATGTATCCGTCAAAACCATGATAGATTTAATTCATTATATCAGTACATCTTTGTCCAGTAATCAGGAAGAAATTGCTGCACTGAGCAAGGCGTTCATAGAAAGAGAAGAAAAAGGTTCTACCATTCTCATGAAAAAAGGCATGCAATTACTCCATTGTCGGGCAGATATTGATAAAGGTGTGTGCTTGAAGGTTATTCGTTTGACGGATCCCATTATAATGGAACAGGCTTCAGGTTTTGTTCCTGTAGATACCATCATCGTAATGGTTGGGCCTGTTGTATTGAATCAGAAGATCCTTGAAGTCTTATCGGAAATCAGTCGTAATATTATAGCAGGTGGATTTGCGGATATTATAAAAGAAGGTCAAATAGAGGAAATAGAATTTGAACTCAATACCTTATTGGATAAATACTATCAATCCTTGGTTACAGGCATATAATAAGTGTTAATGCAAAGGACTATACAGAATTGTCACTATCTATGTGTGACATTTCTATATAGTCCCTTTTTTATGTCACTTGTCAGAATGCCAAAGCCACTTTTCTATTTCTTTATTTTTGGTTAGGTAGGGGTGTATACTCAGACCATGTTCATTGATCAATGCACAAACCAAAAAATCTTAGGAGGTAAATATGGAAAGCACAGAAAAAGGGAAATCAGGATCACGAGAAAGTTTACAGAAGTTCGGACGTTTTTTAAGTGGTATGGTTATGCCAAACATTGGTGCATTTATTGCATGGGGTCTAATTACAGCATTATTTATACCAACAGGATGGTTACCAAATGAAAACTTAGCGACTCTAGTTGGTCCGATGATTGTTTACTTATTACCATTACTCATCGGTTATACAGGTGGTAAAATGGTATATGGCACAAGGGGTGGTGTGCTAGGTGCCGTGGCAACCATGGGTGTTATTGTAGGAACAAGTATCCCAATGTTCATTGGTGGTATGATTATGGGACCTTTAGCCGGTTACCTTATGAAGAAGTTTGATGAATCGGTTGATGGAAAAGTACCAACAGGATTTGAAATGTTGGTTAACAACTTCTCAGCAGGTATCTTAGGAACAATATTAACATTACTAGCCTATGTAGGTATAGGACCGGTTGTTGAAGGTATTAGTAATACATTTGGAGCAGGTGTTGAAGCATTTGTAAACGCCGGTTTATTACCACTAGCATCTATATTCATAGAACCAGCCAAAATATTATTCCTTAACAACGCCATTAACCATGGTGTCTTAAGTCCACTTGGTATAGAACAAGCAGCAGAAACCGGAAAATCCATTTTCTTCTTGCTTGAGACCAATCCGGGACCTGGACTTGGTATCTTATTAGCATACTGGGTATTTTCAAAAGGTATGATTAAGCAATCTGCACCAGGCGCGATTATCATCCATTTCTTAGGTGGTATTCACGAAATCTACTTCCCATATATCTTGATGCAGCCTTCATTGTTACTTGCAGTAATAGCAGGTGGAGCATCCGGTGTATTCACATTCGTAATCACAGGTGCAGGCCTAGTCGCTGTTCCATCACCAGGAAGTATTTTTGCACTCTCAGCTATGGCACCTAGAGGTGGATTGATACCGGTACTTGCGGGTGTTGTTGTATCAACTGCTGTAACCTTCCTTGTGGCTGCTGTCCTTATTAAGAAAAAAGACACACAGGCAGAAGCAACTTTTGAAGTAGCCAAAGAGAAAATGGTAGATTTAAAAGGTAAAAAATCAAGCGTTGTAAAAACAAGCGTTAAAAAAATCATCGTAGCATGTGATGCCGGTATGGGATCAAGTGCCATGGGTGCTAGTAAATTGAAAAATAAACTTCAAAAAGCAGGATTATCCATCCAAGTAGCCAATGCATCTATTGATGCAATACCTGGCGATACAGATATCGTAATCACGCACAAATCTTTAACCCAAAGGGCTATGGGTGTGGCTCCGAATGCAGAGCATATATCCATTGAAGACTTTATCATGACAAATGTTTATGATGAATTGGTTGACAGATTAAAATAATAAATAAATAGAACAAAGTAAAAATCCATCATTAAGCAAACATCATATAGGCATAAAACAAGTGACATTCAAAGACATTATAGAAGAATGTCACTTGTCTATATTGCCATAGTCGTTTTTCTTAAGCTTTAACATGAGGTGTTGACTGTATTATAATAAAAACAACTTAAAGCAACAGTGAATAGAATCAGTGAACAGAAACAGTGAACAGATGATGTTAAAGAAAATACTAGGAGACCAGCTATGAAAAGTCAAGTATAAATTAGCTGGAAATTCTTTTTAATCGAATTCCTTAAAAAAGGGTAACTTTAATAAGACTCCCTATAAGGTAGTTTTCAAAATCAAATGATATTCGGGTTTTAATTAGTCGAGATTAAACTCGACTTCGTCAGTAAGCATCTTATAGATGACCCTGACAAGCTTACCGGCACAGTGACCTAAAGTGTTGTAGTGGTTTCGGCCTTCAGCTCTTTTAGTATCGTAATAAGCTTTAAATGTGTCGTTGTTACGAACAACATTGTTTGCAGCATTAATTAATGCATAACGTAAGGTTTTTGATCCTCGTTTTGACATACGTGTACGTTTGGCAACAAAGTTTCCAGACTGATAAACAGACGGATCTAACCCAGCATAAGCTAGAACTTTGCTAGCATTGGAGAAGCGTTTAATGTTACCAATTTCACCAAGAATCATTCCACCATTGACAAATCCAATGCCTGGAATGGTCATGATAAGTGAATCAAGTGAAAGCATAATTGATTGCATTTCCGATTCAACAGTTTTAACTGGCTATCTAATAACTCGATTTGCTCGATAGCATGAGTTATTTGAATAGATAAAGACCTGTCGCTGGATCCGACAGACTCCCTTGCAAGAACTCTTAATGCTTTAGCATGTTCTTTCTTGAAGTGGCCGTGGGAGGCTTTTAAAAGAAGAGCTGAAAGATGAGTCATATGCATGGAGGCAATAGCATCCGGAGTAGGAGCTTCTTTAAGAAGCTGATAACAGGCTTTCTGATGCAAACCTGATTTGAAGAAGTATTGGAGTTCAGGGAAAACCTGATCCATATAAGAAGTTAGCTGAATTTTCAACCTAGTACGGTTTTTAACCAGCTTCTGACGGAAACGTCCAAGATTCTTCAAATGCATAAGATCAATGTCTTCTACAGTGAGGAAACGATGATCATGCATCATAAGGGTTTTAGCGATAACAAAGGTATCAACTTTATCAGTCTTAGTCTTGCGAATGTTATTTTTTCGCATAGATGAAGTCTGAAGTGGGTTGATGAGACAAACCTTAAAGTGTCTAGATACAAGAAATTCAATAAGGTTGTTGCCATAGTGAGCTGTTGATTCAAGACCAATGATGAGGTCACTCTTTTAAAGGAACTAATTGAAGAGAGCAACAAATGGAAGCCATCACTGTCATTCGTAAATTTGAACGGCTCGAGAAGTACTTCACCATCAGAAGATATGGCTGCGGCGAAGTGGTTAAGTTTGGCGATATCAATGCCAAGATAGATCATGAGATTAAATCTCCTTTCGAATTATTGATACCATGACGTCCACCAGCGATTATCATTGTAGACTTGAATGAGATAAGTACTCTATACAAAATGTATGGCACATCCAGCTAATAAACAATTCAGATAAAGGTAGCGGCAATACACTCCTGTTAAGTAGTCTGTGCTACAGAAAAAAATCAAAGGTACCACAGTATCTGAATGTATTATAGTCACGAATAAAAAAGAAAGGAAAGTGTGATATTTACTTCTATAAATATCATACAAGGTTAAAAATGAAAACAATAACAAATGAAAATGCTAACGCTCAGAATTTACAGAAGTTCGGACGTTTTTTAAGTGGTATGGTTATGCCAAACATTGGTGCATTTATTGCATGGGGTCTAATTACAGCATTATTTATACCAACAGGATGGTTACCAAATGAAAACTTAGCGACTCTAGTTGGTCCGATGATTGTTTACTTATTACCATTACTCATCGGTTATACAGGTGGTAAAATGGTATATGGCACAAGGGGTGGTGTGCTAGGTGCCGTGGCAACCATGGGTGTTATTGTAGGAACAAGTATCCCAATGTTCATTGGTGGTATGATTATGGGACCTTTAGCCGGTTACCTTATGAAGAAGTTTGATGAATCGGTTGATGGAAAAGTACCAACAGGATTTGAAATGTTGGTTAACAACTTCTCAGCAGGTATCTTAGGAACAATATTAACATTACTAGCCTATGTAGGTATAGGACCGGTTGTTGAAGGTATTAGTAATACATTTGGAGCAGGTGTTGAAGCATTTGTAAACGCCGGTTTATTACCACTAGCATCTATATTCATAGAACCAGCCAAAATATTATTCCTTAACAACGCCATTAACCATGGTGTCTTAAGTCCACTTGGTATAGAACAAGCAGCAGAAACCGGAAAATCCATTTTCTTCTTGCTTGAGACCAATCCGGGACCTGGACTTGGTATCTTATTAGCATACTGGGTATTTTCAAAAGGTATGATTAAGCAATCTGCACCAGGCGCGATTATCATCCATTTCTTAGGTGGTATTCACGAAATCTACTTCCCATATATCTTGATGCAGCCTTCATTGTTACTTGCAGTAATAGCAGGTGGAGCATCCGGTGTATTCACATTCGTAATCACAGGTGCAGGCCTAGTCGCTGTTCCATCACCAGGAAGTATTTTTGCACTCTCAGCTATGGCACCTAGAGGTGGATTGATACCGGTACTTGCGGGTGTTGTTGTATCAGCAGGTGTTTCCTTCTTGGTCAGTGCAGTCCTTATTAATAAAAAAGGTGAGCAAGAAGATGCTTTGACAAAAGCAAAAGAAAATGTTAGTCAAATGAAAAATAGCAGTAAAACACAGATCATCAATAAGATTGAAGAAGATTTGGACTTATCACAAGTAAAAACCATTGCAGTTGCATGTGATGCCGGTATGGGATCAAGTGCTATGGGTGCTAGTAAACTCAAAGCAGCGTTAAAAGAAGCCAAGGTCAATATAAAAGTTATTAACTGTTCTATTGATCAGCTAGATAATCAAAGTGATTTTGTCATCACCCACGAAAAGCTGACAAAGCGCGCACAAAGTGTTGTCCCTGGTGCTATTCATATATCCATATCAGACTTTATTAATACAGATATATACGATCGCTTGGCAGAAAGATTTGCAGTACTTCAGCCATCATCTGAAGAACCTACGGAAAGTGAAGATGTGTATCAACCATTGAAAAAGCAAAATATTCGTATAGGTCTTCCTTCAAGATCAAAAGAAGAAGCTATCCGAATGGCAGGACAGATTCTCTTCGAAGGCGGTTATGTTGAAGAAGGTTACATTGACGCTATGGTTCAACGTGATAGTGAACTCTCAACATACATTGGAAATGGCACAGCAATACCTCATGGTGTTAGCGATGCTAAGAAAAAAATCATTAAGACAGGTATCAGCATACTTCAATTTCCGGAAGGCGTTGATTTTAGCGGCAATACAGTATATTTAGTCGTTGGGATTGCAGGTGTAGGTAATGAACATCTTATGATTCTATCTAATCTTGCAGAGATCGTTGAAGATGAAGAGAAAATTAAGCAACTCAGTCAAACCACAGATATAGATTATATATACAAGCAATTTACCAATTAGGTTTGACCTTCAAACCAAGTTCGTGATTGGTAATCTGACAATAAAAGTGAGGTAGTCCATGATTTATACAGTAACTTTAAATCCTGCCATTGATAAAACCTTGAAAATTGATGATTTCAAAGTAGATCAGGTTAATCGTGTAAAAGATTATAGAGAAGATGCAGGTGGCAAAGGTATTAATGTAACGAAGATGATACACAAATTAAAAGGTGATAGTATAGCGGTCATGATTACCGGCGGCGATATTGGCCATCGGTTGACCAGCTTACTAGATGATGAAAACATTAGCTATAAAGCCATCAAGACACCTGGACAAACCCGTATCAATATAAAGGTAGTGGATCACAACAACCATACTTTTACAGATATTAATGAAAAAGGGCCGATTGTAGATAGCAAAACACTTGAGACACTCGATGCCTATCTCATTAATCATTTATCAGAAAAGGATATTTTGGTTTTGGCGGGCAGTTTACCACAAGGTGTTCCTAAGGATATCTATAAACATTGGTGTGAACTTGGCAAGGAAAAAGGTGCTAAAGTCATTCTAGATGCAGATCGTGATGTACTTGAGTTGGGCATCAAAGGTTTACCTTGGATCATAAAACCGAATCAAAATGAGTTAGAAATGTATTTTGGAAAGAAGTTTGATAATGACCAAGATATGATCTTAAAAGCTCACGAATTGGTAGATATGGGCATCTATGCTGTGGTCATTTCACAAGGTGAAAAAGGTTGTCTCGTGGTTTGTAAGGATGGAACAGCTAAGATTGATGCTCTAAAGCTAAAGGTTGTCAGTACAGTAGGTGCTGGTGATTCCATGGTAGCGGGTATTGCTTTTGGCATAGACGAGGTCATGAAAAACAATGAAACATTGGATTTTGCAAGATTTATGGACATCATGAGACTTGGTGTTGCATCCAGTAGTGCATCTATTGAAGAAGAAGGCACCCATATGGGCAGTTTAACAAGAGTCAATGAGCTGTACCAAGAGATTACTGTTAATATAATGGAAAACATGACGAAATAGGAGTGATTGAATGAAAACAGAAGCGGTTAGATTATATGATGTCAACACATTAAAACTAGAAACATTTGAGTTACCGGCTATTAAAAAAGACGAGATTTTAGTAAAAGTCGTTACGGACAGTGTATGTATGTCCACATACAAAGCCGTAATACAAGGCAGTAAGCACAAACGTGTTCCTGAGAATATCGCAACAAACCCTACAATCATGGGTCATGAATTCTCAGGCGTCATTGTAGAAGTAGGGGAAGAATGGCAAGATCAGTTTACACCCGGAGAAAAATTTGCCATACAACCGGCCTTAAATTATAAAGGCAGCCCTTATGCACCCGGATATTCTTTTGAATTTTTTGGCGGTTCAGCGACCTATTGCATTATTCCAAGAGAAGTCATGGAACTTGGCTTTCTTCTAAAATATGAAGGAGAAGCTTTTTACGAAGCATCTTTATCAGAACCGATGTCATGTGTCATTGGTGGCTTCCATGCCAACTACCACACAAAGACAGGTGAGTACAAGCATTATATGGGCATCGTAGAAAACGGTAAAATGGCCTTACTAGCCGGTGCCGGTCCTATGGGTCTTGGTGCTATTGATTATGCGCTACATTGTGACAGAAAGCCCTCTTTATTGGTTGTAACAGATATTGATGACACCAGACTGGACCGTGCAAGATCTCTTTTCACACAAGAAGAAGCAGAAAAACAAGGTGTACAGCTACATTTTATTAATACCATGAAAGAAGCAGATTCTGTAAAGACCCTAATGGACCTAAGTGGTGGTGAGGGCTATGATGATGTATTTGTTTATGCACCTGTAAGACCTGTTATCGAAGAAGGCGATAAAATACTTGGTAAAGATGGTTGTATGAACTTTTTTGCCGGACCTTCAGACACAACTTTTAACGCAAACATCAACTTTTACAATGTGCATTATACACCAACCCATATCATGGGATCAACAGGCGGTAATGCGGATGACATGATTGAATCTTTGGATATGTCATCTAAGAAGTTAATTAATCCCGCTGTCATGCTAACGCATATTGGTGGTATCAATTGTGTTATTGATACGATACTGGATTTACCTAACATTCCAGGAGGCAAGAAGATGATTTATAACGAAATCGATATGCCTCTTACAGCCATAGATGATTTTGAAAAGCTCGGTGAAAATGATCCATTCTTTAAAGGTTTAGCAGAATGTGTTAAGAAGTACAATGGCTTATGGAATGCTGAAGCTGAAAAATACTTATTAGAGAACGGGAAAAGGAGAGATTAAGATGGTTAAGAAAGATTTTGTATTAGAAGCAGAAGAAGGATTACACGCTAGACCGGCAAGTATGCTGGCGAAAGTCGCTATGAAATATACCTGTGACATTAAACTCATGAAATCCGGTAAATCCGACAAAGTATTTCAACCTAAAAGTATTTTATCATTAATGAGTGTGGGTGCTGCAAAAGGTGAACGACTGACTTTTGTAGCAGAAGGCGATGATGAAGTGCAAGCAATGGAAAGTATTTCACAACTGTTCACGTCTAATTTCCAAGGGTAGGTGGTGGTATGCATACCATCAAAGGCATACCCATTGCCAAAGGTATTGCCCATGGTCCTGTTCGAGTGATACATGATACTTCTATGGAAGCCGTAGAGCGTCTGGATTGCAATGCCGATGATGAAATTCAGATATTTCATGATGCACGTATAAAGGCTATCGGCGAGATAGAAGCCATTCGGCTCAATACCAAGAAGAATATTGGTGAGCAGGAAAGTAAGATATTTGAAGCACACCAAAGCATATTAGAAGATCCGGAACTAATAGGTCAAGTAGAAGCCTATATTTTGGAAAAAGCTTGTTGTGCTGAATGGGCTTTGACGGTTGTTGGGAATAGAATTCGCGCAATTTTTGAAGCTATGGACAACGCTTATATGAAGGAAAGAGCCATTGATATTAAGGATATTACCTGTCGCGTTGTCAATCTTATCATGGGACATTATAGTGATGTGGGACCCATTGATGAACCTTATGTGTTGGTTGCCCACGATTTGACACCATCACAAACATCCACTCTTGAGACCAAATATGTTAAAGGTATCATAACGGAAGTAGGTGGAAAAACAGCCCATTCAGCAATTATTGCAACATTACTCAAGATTCCTTACGTGGTCGTAGAAAAAGGAACTGCTTTGTTAAAAGATGGGGATGAGGTTGTTTTTGACGGTCGAGAAGGCAGTGTCATCGTAGGTCCGGATCAGAATTGTCTAGATGCCTATCATGAGAAAGAAAGGCTACTGCTTTTAGAAGAAGAAAAGTATGCCAGTCTGAGAGGCAAGGCATGTAAAACCCAAGATCATATAGAAGTAGAACTGATTGCAAATATCAGTCAGATCAAAGATCTTGATTTTATAATCAAAAGTGATGCTAGGAGTGTTGGTCTCTTTAGAACCGAATTCATTTTCATGGATCAAGACCGGTTGCCAACAGAGGACGAGCAATATGAGATTTACAAAAAAATAACCACAGCCATGTCCCAGGGGTATGTTACCATTCGTACCTTGGATATAGGTGGTGATAAAGAAAGCCCACTGTTTGATATACCAAAGGAAGATAATCCGTTTCTAGGTTATCGTGGCATTCGTTTATGTCTTGAAGAAGTCGAGATTTTCAAGACGCAGCTTAGAGCTATCCTTAGAGCCAGTGTCCATGGCAAAATCAAAATCATGTTTCCAATGATTGCCAGTCTTACGGAAATTAGACAAGCAAAAAGTATTTTGGAGACTTGTAAGCAAGCATTAGATCTTGAAGGAAAAACCTATGACAAAGCTATTGAAGTGGGTATCATGATAGAAACCCCCGCTGCTGTTGTTATGGCCGATGTGTTTGCGAAAGAAGTGGACTTTTTCTCTATCGGAACCAACGATTTGATTCAATACACCATGGCTGTGGATCGTTCCAACTTGAAAATATCAGCCTTATATTCCCAATATGATCCTGCCGTACTAAGAAACATGAAAATTATAGCAGAAGCAGCAAACAAGGAAAATATTTCAGTCAGCATATGCGGTGAAGCCGCTGCAGATATAAAGCTACTACCTTACTGGTTAGGTATTGGCATTCATAAGCTGAGTATGTCAGTAGCCCTTATTCCGGAGGTTAAGTGGACCATTTCCCAGATGACATCCACTCAAGGAATAGAGGTTGTAGAAGCCCTTAGCAAAGCAGGCGATGTGCGAGAAGTCTTAAAAGGCTTAGATTTGACTGCTTTGTAATGTAACACATCATCCTCCCTATACAAAAAAGAAGGCAGCCACCAAGTCCATAATACTTGGTGGCTGTCTTCTTCTATTAAAAGCGTAGGTGTTTGTGTATGCTAGGGTGTTTCTAAAGGAAGTCTACTTGGTTTAGATTTATCAAAGACGTATAAGCCGACAAAAATTAGCATCATTAAGGTTGCAACAATAATCGCGCTCATACCTGCTAGGACACCAAACCCATCAGCAAGAGCCCCGGTAATAATGGGCATGATGATAGCACCACTACCCCCAATCATTAAGAGGACACCCATGGACATAGGATAGGTTTTGATGATACCACCAAGCGTTGATACCGTGGTGGGATAGATACCTGCCATAGAAAAGCCAAGACCCATAATCGCAAAAGTAATGGTGGTAACATTTCTTGTTGAGAGTAATAATAAGTAAAACATAACGGTACCTGCACTTAAAACGGTTAATGTAATTTTTTTGGGAATGCGTTCGCCAATAAAAGCGGTGGTCAACCTTCCGGCTAAAATAACGACCCATAATAATGATGCAAGCATCTGTGCGTACTGTATGGACATAATACCTGAATCGATAAAGTACTTAACCATCCACCCATTGATTGTGGCTTCGCAACAGAGGTAGAAGAAAAGAATACCGGCACCAATTTGAAATTTTCGATCTTTGATAAAAATATAAGACTTATCCGTTTTTTGCTTGATTCTTACAGATTCATCCATATCCATTCTAGAAAACAGAATCATAGATATGATGGCTAAGACGATGATGACAATAGCAGATAACTTCCATCCAAAGTCACCGGTAAGCTTGGTTGAGAATATAACAAGGAAGGGTGCCAGCAATGCACCAATGGCAAAAATACTATGTAATACATTTAAAGCTGCGGAACTGCTGTTTGAGATTTCATTGACCATGGTATTGTTGAAATTAGATATACTACCTCGACTTAGACCGGTAAATAGAAAACCTAAGATTAAAAGGACTGGATTACCGGTTAGAATCATGATTAAGAAGCCCATGACGACAAAGGCACACATAAAAATGACAGCTTTTTTCCTACCTAAATATAGGGGGAGAACGCCAGCAATAAAGCCGGCAATAAGATTGCCGACTTGATGGGCAGATATGAGGCCACCACTTAATGTGTTGTTGAGATTGTAGGCACTACTAATGAGTGGTAACAAAGAACCAAGAATCATACCATACAAGCCATTAACTGCAAAGACAAAAAAACAGCAGAGTAATATATATTTGTTACGTGCATCCAGTTGTGAATAAAACGACGGTTTAGCCATAAGTGATTCCTCCGATAGTGATGTATTTCTATTTTTTAAAATGTTATACATGAATGTGCCAATACTAATTACCTTGTATCTTCATAGTTTTGACATCGTAACCAATTATAACATAAAACAAAAGTCAAATATGAATAAGAAAAAAGTAATGTCAAAAAATGCACACTTTGTCAAAAAATGCTTATTGTTTAGTAGAGGCATGGGTTATAGGATGAAGTGATGAATAAAATAGTGCAAGGTTGTTTCTAAGAGGGGTAGGATTGACCATACCATAGATAGAAAGTATAATATGAATAAAGGTGAATGAAGACATCTTACCTGAAAGGACGAAAACTTATGAAGAGATTAAAAGACTTTTGGCTACACTTGTCGATAAAAATAAAACTGATATTTTACTTTTTTATTGTAATAGCCATAATAAGTCTTTTTAATTTATATCTGAACAATAACAATTACAGGATTGTAGATCAGTTTGATGCCACGATGACCAACTACTACAGCATTAATAGTCTACTGGTTATAACAAGTGAAAATAAAGGCTTGGTAGCAAGCTATTTAAGAGAGCTTGAACTTGAAGATCGAAATACCTATGAGCAAAAAAAAATGGAACTCATGGCTAAAATCGATGAGCTTGAAGAGTCGTTAACCTCAACGGATGCTTATTTTATCATTATTGCCATTCGTAATGCTTCCGAAGCAATGTATGAGAATTGGGATCAGGCGATAGAGGAAAGAGAGCAAAACGTACCTACGTATTTTAATGCCTTCTATGAAGGAGAACGGATTGAAATCTATGTCCAATCCTATGTAGAAGATCTTCTGTACTTGAGCTTAAGGGAAGGTAACGCATTGTATAATAAGTTGGCAAATGAGGCCAAGGTTATGCGACAGATTTCTATTTTTCTAATTGCCATAAGTGCATTATTTACGATGTTCATCGGTTTGTTTTTTGTTAATTCTTTTATAAACCCAATTAAGAATCTTGCAAGCAATTCGATGCGTATTGCTTCAGGGGATCTTAATGTCGAACCTATCGCCATTGTTTCAAAAGATGAAGTAGGTATTCTTGCGGATTCCTTTAATACGATGAGCCATAATATTCGTCGATATGTAAACGACTTAAAAGAAAAAGTCGTTATTGAAAAACGTCTTCATGAAGAAGAACTTGAAGTGGTTCATATGGAACAACTGCTAAGAGAATCTCAATTTGAGGCACTACAATCTCAGATTAACCCACACTTCTTATTTAACACATTAAATACCATATCTAGAACGGCCATGTTTGAAGAAGCGGAAGATACCACGAAACTCATTCAGGCCTTATCCAATCTTTTCCGATACAAACTGAAGAATCAGTCCTCTGTCATACACCTTCAAGAAGAATTATGGATAACTGAAGAGTATATTTATCTGCAAAAATTTAGATTCAAGGAACGTCTGACTTATCAAATCATTGCAGATCAAGGGACTAAATCCGTGAGTGTTCCTATATTTATGCTACAACCCATTATTGAAAATACCATTATTCATGGTATTGAGCCAAAAGTTGAAGGTGGTAAGATACGCATTAAGATTAAAAGTCGAGAAATAGATGGTAAGGAATGGATTACTTTACGTATTACGGATACAGGCATTGGCATGACGCCTAGACGTTTAAAGGAAGTACTTAGTTTTACAGAAATGAAACACCATAGTATCGGTATTAGCAATGTCTATCACCGTTTCATGATTATGTACCAACATAAAGGATCCTTTAAAATGATGAGCAAAAAAGGTGCTGGCACCTGCGTTGAATTCAAATTTGAAAGGAATGATTTGGATGGAAAAATATAAGATTTTAATCGTCGATGATGAGTCTATAGAAAGAGATGCTATTAAATTTATTTTGAGTAAGGCATTAAATGTAGAACTTGAGTTCTTTGAAGCGGCCAATGGACAAGAAGCCATATCAAGTGCAGCTTTGAATAGTCCTAATATTATCATGATGGATATTCAGATGCCGGGTCTTAATGGTATTGAAGCCACCAAAGTTCTAAAAAAAATATTAGTAAACAGTAAAATAATCTTTTTGACAGCTTATGATCAGTTTGACTATGCCCATGAAGCCATTAAGCTTGGAGTAGAAGATTTTATTGTAAAACCTGCGACCAATGAACGTCTTATTGAGGTGGTTAATAAAAGTATTGCGTCCATACAACATGAAAAAGAGCAGGCTAAAACGAAGGAAATGATGGCATCCAAATTGGAGCAAGTTTCTAAATATCTGGAAAATGAATTTTTATCATCGGTCATCAATGGGGATATCGAAGATGATCAAGGAAAAGAATATCTGGACTTTAACGGTATAAGCTTTAAGTGGGGGATGGGCGTGGTTGTAAGTGCGAAAGCGGATGAGACCATTGTTTCCTCAGGGCTAAGGCTTCAGGTCATGCGCCGACGTTTACTAGATGCTATAGATTCTAGGATTAGTAAGATTGTAAGCTCAAAATATTCTGTCATTATAAAAGATCATATATACTTATTGATATTAGGTGAAAGTCAAAATGAATTGCTTCAAATTCAGGAAAAAATAAGAAGAATTCTTAATGAAGTTAATGGTTTATTCGCAGCAGAGCATCAACTTTATTCAGATTTTGGCATTGGTGATATATGCAAAAGATTGGATTGTCTTTGGAAGTCTTTTTCTACAGCAAAAGGGAACTGCAATAAGCGTATACCTATGAAAGACGCTAGAAATGAACAGGACCTTCAAGCATTGGTAAAAAGTCTAAAAGATAAAGATGAGGTTGCTTTTGATAAATACATCGACCTGGTATTTGATGATATAGCATCAGGATCAGAGAATCTGGAGATGATTCAGATAAAGCTTTACGAACACTTTGTATTAATAAGGGAGCGGGTTTCTGATAATATTTACGCGTCGGATCTCTATACCTATGATTTGTTTAATCAAACGATGAAAGTCGGTAATTATCACGAGGCAAAGTGCCTCCTTAGAGATTTTTGTAACCAATATATGGAAAAATTGGACCAGCAAAAGGCAGATAAGACATCTATTATATTGGACAAACTTATTGTGTATATTAACCTTCATTATGCAGAAAACATTACCTTAGACCAGCTCTCGTCCATTTGTGACTTAAGTCCTAGTTATATTAGTAAGGTGTTTAAAAAGCATTTGGACACGAATTTCATTGATTACGTCAGTTCGGTTAGAACTATGGTTGCAAAGAGACTCCTTAAGAACTCTTTATTGTCCATTAAAGAAATCGGCTATGAGATTGGTTATGTAGATTCTAATTATTTTACAAGGGTTTTTAAAAAATATGAGGGGATGACCCCTTCAGAGTATCGTAATAAGTGGTATAACGGCGACATACTTGAAAAGGAAGGTGATGTTATTGAAGAAGAACTATAGAGCTTGGATTGGGATGGTTTGTATGGTCATTCTTCTTTCAGGATGTAATGGTGAAACAACAACCGTTGTTAAACAGCCGGAAGTCACTTATTTTAGATTGGCTGAAATCCATCCATCCGATCACCCGACGACAAAAGCGGATAGAGAATTTGCCCGCTTAGTTGAAGAACGTACGGAAGGTCGCATTATCATTAAAGTATATGATTCTGAACAACTGGGACCTGAGAAGGCGGTTTTGGAGCAGGTACAATTTGGTGCCATAGATTTTACACGACTCAGTATGGGGCAAGTGGCGGAGATTTCACCTCAATTAAACGTACTGCAGCTACCATACATCTATCGGGACAGTGATCACATGTGGCAGGTGCTAAATAGTGATATAGGCGATTTTTTCTTGGATAGTATAGAAGATAAAGGACTCATCGGACTGGCTTGGTATGATGCCGGTGCTCGAAGTTTTTACAACAGTGTCAGAGAGATTAAGACATTATCGGATTTAGAAGGATTAAAGTTTCGAGTGATGGAAAGTCAACTCATGGTCGAGATGGCAAGGGCGCTGGGTGCTTCCGTAATCCCTATGGCTTATGGGGAGGTTTATAGCTCTATACAGACAGGTGTCATTGATGGTGCTGAAAATAATTTTCCCAGCTATGAGACCTCACTCCATTATGAAGTTGCAAAGTACTTTACCATAGATGAACATGTACGTGTTCCAGAAATGTTAATTGCCAGTAATAAGATTTTGGACCGTATATCAGAAGAAGATTTAGCAATCATTATGGCATGTGCCGAAGAATCTGAAATCTATCAAAGAGATAAATGGCGGATAGAAGAAAAGGAATCAGAACAAAAGCTTAGAGATTTAGGCATTATCATCACAGAGATTGAAGATCGACAAGCATTTGTTGAAGCCGTTCGTCCTCTATATGATCGATATGCTAACGACTATCTGGAGATGGTTGAACGTATTCAGAACATGGAGAGCTTGGAGTAGAGAATAAGATAATGCTACTATGACAAGATAGTCATGGCACAGATGATAACCATTCTTAGTAAGTTCTAATGACGCAAGATATTGATGATAATAACAAGATTATGAATTGTTGTAAGTTATGATCCCTTGTATGATGTACATGTAGTCGAAACATAATCCAACAAATTTCAAGGGGGTAACACCAATGATTAAGAAGTTACTAGGTATTATATTTATTGTAGCCATGATGGCGGCACTTGCTGTCGGATGTGCTAAAACAGAGACACCTGCTGAAACACCAGCAGAAACTGAGACAACTACTGAAACAGCAGAAACACCTGAAGAAGAACCTGCTCCAGTTGAAGCGGTTGTATTGAAGCTAGCAGAAACACATCCAGCAGATTATCCTACAACATTAGGTGATTATGAGTTTGCGCGTTTGGTTGAAGAAAAAACAGAAGGCCGTGTTAAGATTGAAGTATTCCCAGCGGCTCAACTTGGTGAAGAAAAAGACGTTATTGAACAAGTACAGATTGGTGCGATTGATTTAACCAGAACAAGTATTGCGCCACTTACAGAATTTGCACCTTCTCTTAACGTATTACAATTACCATATATTTATCGTGATGCAGACCATATGTGGAACGTACTCAACAGTGAAATCGGCGAAAATTTCTTAAAGAGTGTTGAATCAGCAAACTTCGTAGGCCTTGGTTGGTTTGATCCAGGTCAAAGAAACTTCTACAACTCTCAAAAAGAAATTACTTCCTTAGCAGATTTAAAAGGACTTAAATTTAGAGTTATGCAAAGTGAACTTATGATGGACATGGTAGCAGCACTTGGTGCATCTCCAACACCACTTCCATATGGTGAAGTTTACAGTGCGATTCAAACAGGTATTATTGACGGCGCTGAAAACAACTGGCCAAGTTATGACACTTCTTCACACTTTGAAGTGGCAAAATATTACACCATTGACGGTCATGTAAGAGTTCCTGAGATTATCATCGCAAGTAGTATTGCAATGCAAAAAATATCAGCAGAAGACCTTGCAATCATGAAAGAAGCTGCCAAAGAAGCTCAAGCATTCCAAATTGAAAAATGGGAAGCAAAAGAAGTCGAGTCAAGAAAAAAAGTTGAAGAAGCAGGCAGTATCATTACTGAGTTAACACCAGAAGCTAAAGCAGAATTTGCAGCAGCAATGGAACCTGTATATCAAAAATATGCAGCTGAGTACACAGATCTTATTAAGCAAGTTCAAGAAGTACAATAGTCAAATTGTGCCATATTAACCATATTATAGTTAGAAGGCCGGATGGAAATCCGGCTTTCTATAATAAAACAGTACAACAGACATGAATCGTGTTGATGAACAGCACTGCATCTTAATATCTTTTTGCAACAAATGAAAGGAGTAATACCCATGAATCAGATAAAAAAAATTGTTGATCAACTGCATAAAATTATGGTTGTCTTAGGACAAATCATGTTGGTACTGATTACAATCCTAACCTGTATTCAAGTTTTTTCTAGATATGTTCTTGATTTTAGTTTGAGGTGGTCCGAAGAAGTACCATTGATTATGATGGTGTGGTTTGGCTTTATCGCTTTGGCACTAGGCGTTAAGAAAAAGCTTCATATTAGTATTGAATTGTTTTTCAGAATGTTTCCAGAACCTGTTCAAAAAGTTGTACTTAAATTTGTTGATTTATGTATCTTAACCTTTGGCGTCATCATGGTGGTCTACGGATGGCAGCTGGCGATGGTTATGATGGCTTCTACGATGCCGGCGACTAAAATGCCCACAGGTTATCTATATATTATCGTTCCAATATCAGGTGTATTCGTTGTTTTTGACAGTCTTATGGAGTTACTGGGCTTGATTGAAAATGAAGAAGAGGCCCAAGATGATGAAGTTATTGAATCCCTAAAAAGTTTATCGTTAGGAGGTAAGAACTAATGCCAGTTGCTAGTACAGCGATCGCTATATTGTTAATCTCATTTTTTGTTCTTTTAATACTGAAAGTACCTGTAACCTTTTCATTAGCCCTATCTTCTGTTCTTACAGCTTTATATTATCAAGTACCACTGATGACCATTGTGTTAAAAATGGTAAAAGGTATTGAGTCCAGTTCCCTCATGGCTATTCCTTTTTTCATAGTAGCAGGTGAAATTATGGGTGCCGGGGGCATATCCAGGCGACTTATTGAACTGGCCAATGTTATGGTTGGCCGCGTTAGAGGTGGTATGGCACAAGTTAATATCCTAGCCAGCATGTTTTTTGGTGGGATATCCGGTTCAGCCGTTGCCGATGTATCTTCAATAGGTGCCATATTGATTCCTATGATGAAAGACAATGGCTATGATGATGACTACTCCGTTGCTGTTACTGTAACAAGCTCTTGTCAAGGGGTTATCATTCCTCCAAGTCATAATATGATTATATATTCTCTTGCTGCGGGTGGCGGTGTATCCGTTGGTCGTTTGTTCCTTGGTGGTATGGTGCCGGGTGTTATTCTTGGGGTTGGTCTTATGATTCTAAGTTATTTCATTGCTGTAAAAAGAGGCTATCCAAAAGGCGATAAAATTCCTTTTAAAGAAAAAGTAAAGATATCTATGAATGCATTCTTTGGTCTGATGACCGCTGTTATCATTATGGGTGGTGTACTATCGGGTGTATTTACAGCTACAGAATCAGCAGCGGTAGCATGCTTATATGCTTTTGTTATTACATTTTTTGTCTACAGAGAAATTCCGCTAAAACGTATGGGTGGTATTTTATACAGTGCCTTAAAAACCCTTGCTCTGGTACTAAGTCTAATAGCAGCAGCCAAAGCCTTTGGACATATGTTGGCTTTGCTCCAAGTTCCGGCTCTTGCAACCAATGCCTTATTAACAATAACTCAAAACAAGACTCTATTATTATTGCTTATACTAGTGCTCATTCTTTTACTTGGTTGTATTATGGACATGGCACCACTAATTTTGATTCTAACACCGATTCTTTTACCGGTTGTCACCAGTTTGGGTATGGATCCGGTCCAGTTTGGTGTCGTATTAATACTGGCACTGGCTATCGGATTATGTACGCCGCCTGTAGGTAGCGCCCTCTTTGTTGGTTGCGCCATCGGTAAAGTATCCATAGAGAAAATGACCAAATCCTTACTGCCATTCTATGGGGTAATGGTTATTGTATTACTACTTATAACATTTATACCAGGTATTGTTATGTTCGTACCAAACCTGTTTCTATAAACAAACTAAAAAGCTTCAAATTAAGATGAAAAGGTGAAAAGATGATTGTAAGAGAACCTTCAAATTCAAAAGATGCAAAGCATTATACAACGGATCGACTTAGAGACGAGTTTTTAGTTCAAGACTTATTTAATCTTGGAGAAATCCAACGTGTATACAGCCATATTGACAGAATCATCACCATGGGCTTTTGCCCGGATGAACAAAGTCAAAAACTAGATGAAAACATGGATGTTATGAAATCCTTGGGCGTCAATTATTTTCTTGAAAGCAGAGAACTGGGTGTCATTAATATAGGTGGACCCGGTACCATTACTGTAGACGGTACCGTACATGCCATGAAGTCTCAAGACGGCCTGTATGTAGGAAAAGGCAACAAAGAAGTCATATTTGCAAGTGATGACGTAAACAATCCAAGTAAATATTATGCCTTAAGTGCACCGGCACATATGCACTATGAGACGGTCCACATTGACATCACAAAAGCCAAACAAGTACCAATGGGTGATGCAGAGTCCGCTAATAAGAGAGTTATATTCCAATTCTTACATCCGGAAGTATTGCAAACCTGTCAACTCAGCATGGGCCTCACAAAGATGGCACCGGGCAGTGTATGGAATACTATGCCCTGTCATAGCCATGAAAGACGTATGGAAGTTTACTTCTATTTTGACTTACCACAAGATAGCATCGTCCTTCATTTAATGGGAGAGCCAACAGAAACCAGACACATCGTCCTTAGGAATGAAGAAGCCGTCATAGCACCCAGTTGGTCCATCCACTCCGGTTGTGGCACATCAGCCTACAGCTTCATATGGGGTATGGTAGGCGAAAACAAGACATTTACAGATATGGATCATATAGCTATGAAAGATCTAAGATAGGAGCGTCCAGATGATATTAGAAAACTTTAGTTTAGAAGGCAAAGTAGCAATTGTATCCGGCAGCAGTCAAGGACTCGGTCAAGGCATGGCTATGGCCCTTGCAGAAGCCGGCGCAGACATCGTTGGTGTGGATTATAGCGCAGGTAGCGAGACGAAGCAGTTAGTTGAAGACCTAGGTCGCAAGTTCCATCACATACAAGCAGACTTGATGAAGATTGACAAATTAGAAGCCATCGTAGCAGAAGCTGTAGAAGTATTTGGTCATGTGGATGTACTGGTCAACAATGCAGGTACGATACGACGTGAAGACGCCATTAATTTCAGCGAAAAAGACTGGGATGATGTTATGAACCTCAACATAAAGACCGTATTCTTCTTCAGTCAAGCCGTAGCAAGACAGTTTATGAAACAAGAAACAGGTGGGAAAATCATCAACATCGCCTCTATGTTATCTTTCCAAGGTGGTATCCGTGTACCTTCCTATACAGCATCCAAAAGTGGTGTCATGGGTGTAACACGGTTAATGGCCAATGAGTGGGCCAAAGACAATATCAATGTCAATGCCATTGCACCTGGATATATGGCAACAGCCAATACAGAAGCACTACGTGCAGATGCAGACCGAAATGCAGCGATACTAGGGAGAATCCCTGCGAACCGTTGGGGACTACCATCCGATCTAAAAGGTCCGATTGTTTTCTTAGCATCTGAAGCATCCTCTTACGTGAATGGTTATACCATTGCTGTTGATGGTGGATGGTTGGCACGATAGTAGATAAACTTCATGGTCGGTGTTGGTTAGGAGAAATATTAATAATGATATGAATCAAAAAGTGAGTTGCAACCATTAAGTTGTAGCTCACTTTTTACACTTCATCTTAATAAAGCTTTATTGACAGCTTATGGATTCTAGATTAAACTAGTAGTAGTATAGAAGACAAAAAATATATGTAAAGTTTAATAAAGCATTAGATAACAATTCATCAGAAATTGATTATATAATGCTTCTTTTTATTTCGACAATTTGTTTATGACTTCTACCAGCGAGGAAGGAACTCAATATGACTTTGCTAAGAAATCTATTTGCCATGCTTTTTGGCGTCATTATTATACCTACACTCATTCTTATGTCGATCAATTATTATCAAACAAAAACTTTTATTGAAGATGAAGCAAAACTCAACAATCATCAGATTGTTAAGCAGGCCAAAGTGGCGACGGATTCGATTATCAGTCAAACCGAAAGAATTTCTGAACAGGTTGCCATCGATCGGTCGATTCAACAATTCATGTTCGAGCAGATCGATTCAACGAATTATGATGACTATCAAGTAATTGATGATGTTTATAATGTCATGACGAACTTTATGGTTGGAACTCAGTATATTCAGGAGATTTCGATTTATAAGTTAGAGAATAATCTTCTCATTTCTACGGCAGAGACACAGCAACCGGCAATTAGTATTAAAACAAAAGAATACATACAAAAGTTATCGGATACTTCACCAATGAAAGTATGGATTGAACCGAATTCTTCAGGTGTTTATTGGGAACAGATATCGGATTTTCATTATGTTCGATTTATGTATACCAATGTGGACGAACTTGTTGGATTTGTAGTTATAAGATTAAAGAGCAATGACTTTAATAGGCTTATCAATGAGATGTATATTAAAAAAGAAGGCATGCTGTTTATAGCCGATCAAACAGGAAAACTAATTCTAAGTGCTGATAACAGATATAGAAATATCGTCGATTTACATATTACTTATGATTGGTTTAAGGAAATAGAAAACTATAAAACCATTGAAATTGATGGACAAGAGTACTTTATTTCTTTAGTTACTTCGGATTATAACAATTGGAAATATATAAGCTTAATCGATACATTTGAAATACAAAGCAAACTTAAGATAATAAGTAATAATACAATCCTTTTATTGGTCTTCTTTTTAATAGCGTCTCTGATGCTATCTTTTGCGATGTCAAAAGGTATATATAACCCGATTCATTTAATTAAAGCTTCTCTTGAAGGGAAAACTAAGAAAATTCATGAGTATAATTTTTTTCGATTACTAAAAGGTGAAGATGTCGATGAAAATGAGTTGGTAGGTGAACAAATACATCATCCAATGAAATATCAGATTGTACTTATAGAATTTTTCAAAGAGGTACATGATATTCTAGATCAAGATTATATCAGTCGAGAGTTTGATGATGAAGAAGGCATAGCACTTAGAAATATTCTTGATGAACATATTAAAACCTATTTAAGTAATGATCGACTCATTGAATTTTTTTATGAAACAAAAACGAGAATCGTATTATTACTACGTGCTGAGGATGAAAATAGAACGGATGATTCAAAAACAATGGACATGTTCGAAGCCCTAATAGAAAACTATAAACAAATTACCAATTGTCAAGGTACGGTTGTTATTGGTGCAGATACAAGTTTTAGTGATATTAAGGATTCCTATGAACATCTAATTAAGATTCTAAAATACAAACTTGAGAAAAAACAAATGGGCATCATTGATGAAAAGAAATTCATATATAAAGCTGAACTAAAAAAATTACCCTATGATTATCATACGTATTTAAACAACAGCTTAAGAGCATCCTCTCTTGATGAGTGTAAAGCCATCATTTTAGAACTTGAACAAGTTGTAAAAAGTGAATTCTATTATGCATCAAATTTTTCCTTTTATTACAAAGACGTACTTAATACGATTATTGGTTATCTTTATGAGATACAATATATTCATTCCAAAGAGATGAGTGACGTTATTAAAAGTTTTTCTGAGTTTGATAAAAGATTCAAATCCATTAATGAAGCTACAAAATGGACCTTGCAGTTTATTACCAATATCTTTACATTCTTAAAGGAAGATGGTTATAATAATTACGATAATCCGGTCACAAAATGCATACAGTTTATTGAGTCAGAGTACATGAATGATATAAGTTTGAATGAAGTGGCAGAACGACTGGGTATATCTGTATCCTATTTGTCAAAACAGTTTAAGGATGAAACAGGCATTAATTTTAAAGAATATGTAACCTCAACCAAGATCAAAAAAGCAAAACATTTACTAAATGAAACGAATCAGACGATTGAACAGATTGCAAAAGAGATTGGTTATAATAGTACATTACAAATGGTACGTATGTTTAAAAAATTAGAAAATGTTACGCCATCAGAGTATAGAAAAAGAAGCTAAAAAGCGAGAACAAAAAAAGATACTTCATAACAAAAAAAGATACCTCATCTTCTAAAGCCTTTATTTTAAAGGCTTTTTTTATTGCTCTTTTTATAATGGGGGTCCTATGATCTTGAAAAAAGGCCATAATACAAAAGATAAAAAAGGATTCTTTTTCTTTCTTAAGAAACTTGGCATAATAAAAATGTGTTCAGGCCGTTCACAAAACAAGTACCAAAATAAGTATCCAGAACAAGAACCCAAAACTAAGCATCTATTAAAAAGGAGAAAGCTTATGAGCAATAATGACAAGACACAAAAATATGTTTACACAATCGAAGATTTACCAGAAACAATAATCGTCCCTGAAGAAGATATACGCACCAAATTCTTAATGAGTAAAAACGCATTGGTGAGTTTCATCAATGTACCTAAAGGTTCGACTTTTCCTATTCATAGTCATGATGCAGAACAGATTATGATTGTTCTAGAAGGTGAAGAGCATCACGAGATAGATGGCAAAAAAATTATTATGCATGCCGGGGATGTATGTGTTCATCCGGCAAATGTACCACATGGTGGCTATACGCCAACAGGCATAAAAGCCATTGATATTTTTGCACCGGCACGAGATAGTCATGTCGAGCTCATGAAAGAACAAGGCACATACCCTGACGAATTTGGTAACTATAAAACAAATAACAAGTAACTTAATCAATGATATTATGCGGGAGGTTTAGTTTATGAAACTTACAAATATTAAAAAGATTTTAGGTTTAATCATAGTATTTTCATTATTAATGACAATCGTAGGCTGTGCAAAAAAAGATGAAGTTACACCAGAACCTACTCCAAGTACGGATGTGGAAACAGAAGAACCATTGGCAGAAGAGCCTGAAGAACCTGCTGAAGTTATTGAAATCAAATTGGCACACTATGCTGAGATTGGACATCCAGCAGACCTTGCTGCTAATGAATTTGCTTTAAAAGTTGAAGCAAGAACCAATGGCGCCGTTAAAATTATAGTATATCCTGCCAATGCTTTAGGAACACCGGATGAAGTGTTAGAGCAAAATATTCTTGGTACTGTAGACATGAGTTTACCAACCCAAGGTCATTTGAGTAAGTATTCACAAAAATTCTCTACAGTCATGTTACCATTTGCTTTTGAAGATGCGGATCATGTTTATCGTGTTCTTGATGGACCTTTTATGGAATGGGCATCACCTGATCTTGAAGCACAGGGCCTTGTATTTTTATCAAACTGGGATTGGGGCTTTAGAAATATAACCAATAATAAACGTCCCATAAATACACCAGCCGATGTAGCCGGACTTAAGCTTAGAACACCCCCCGAAATTCAATTGCAAGCTGCTATGGAAGCCCTTGGCGCCAATGTCAGTCAAATCGCTTTCTCAGAGCTAATTTTATCTTTAAACCAAGGTGTTGTAGATGGGCAAGAAAACCCATTGTCCGTTATCTATTACAACAATGTATTTGAAGCTCAAAATCATTTAGCGATTACCCAACATGTTTACAACTCAATGGTAAATGTTATGAGTAAAGAAGTATGGGATAGACTTTCAGAAGAACAACAGATGATTTTAAAAGAAGAAAGTACGAATGCCGGAAACGAAATGCGTAAAATGATGCAGGAACAAGAAGAAGATCTTATTGGCATGCTTGAAGAAAAAGGTATGGAAGTTACATATCCGGATAAAACTTTATTTAAAGATATGATGCAACCTGCTTATGATCGTATTGCTGAATATGCCGGAAAAGAAAATGTTGAGTATTTATTAAAGATTGCAGAAGAAAATAAATAATTAATCTATAACCAAGTATATAACAAGACATTTTAAGAACAGGCTGTATTTATGTGTATCATAATAGATATGGCTTGTTCATTTAAAGGAGGATTTTATGGAAGCATTACTTATTTTCATTGTGCTTATAGGATTAATACTTCTTGGTGTACCCATTGCAGTTAGTCTTGGCATTACATCCATAGGTGCATTTATTTTATTGGGTGAATCACAAAACTTACTTATGATGGCGCAAAGAATGTACGCATCTACAACAGGATTTACATTGTTAGCGATTCCATTTTTTATTCTTGCCGGGAATTTAATGAATACTTCTGGTATAACGAAAAAAATATTCGACTTTGCAGAGGCAAGTGTAGGACACGTTTGGGGCGGTTTAGGACAAGTTAATATTATAGCCAGTGTTATTTTTTCGGGTATGTCAGGGGCAGCTGTAGCTGACGCCGCTGGACTTGGAATGATTGAGATCAAAGCAATGACAGATAGTGGATATGACAAAAAGTTTTCTGCAGCGATAACGGCTGCTTCATCAACAATAGGACCTGTTATACCACCCAGCATTCCATTTGTCATCTATGGTGCAATGACGGGTGTTTCTGTAGGTAGTTTGTTTTTAGCCGGTTTTCTACCCGGAATACTGATGGCGATTACTATGATTATTGCCGTTTCTATTATATCGAGAAAGAGAAATTATCCAAGGCAACCGAAACAATCATTAGAAAAACGGTTCGAAGCATTTAAAAAGGCATTTTTACCACTCCTTACCCCTGTCATCATAATTGGTGGTATTTTAAGTGGCTGGTTCACAGCAACAGAAGCAGCAGTGGTCGCTTGTATTTATGCACTTTTCCTAGACCTTGTGGTATACCACGAATTACGATTTAAAAGTATTGTAAGTATATTGGCAAATACAGTTCTTCATACTGTAAAAGTCATGTTTATTATTTCGGCAGCAGGTTTTTTTGGATGGTTACTGACGTTCCTAAAAGTCCCGGAACAAATTATTATTACCCTAACAAGTGTGAGTGATAATAAGTATATTCTATTATTAATTATTATAGGAATTTTACTTGTACTTGGTATGTTTCTAGAAGGTATTGCGGTACTTATGATTACAATACCTATATTTATGCCAATTATACTTCAATTGGGTGTTGATCCTATTCAATTTGGTGTTGTTATGATTTTGGCTTCAATGATTGGACTCTTATCGCCACCTGTCGGCATGTGCTTATATGCAGTATCGAGTATTAGTGATGTAAAGATTGGTGCTCTCAGTAAAGAGGTATTACCATATTTAGCGGGTATTTTCATTGTATTATTAGCAGTAGCTGGAATCCCACAAATATCATTATTAATACCAAACTTATTTAGATAGGAGGCATAATATGAATGTACTAAAAAAAATGGATAAAGGCATCATGACAACACTTCAAGTTATTTGCATTTCACTACTCGTGGTATTGTTCACACTGTTATCACTAAATGTATTTGTTAGATTCTTCCCGCTTTTTTCTATAGGGTGGTTTGATGAAATCGTAGAGCTATCCTTTACGAGTTTAACATTTTTTGGCGCTGCTTTTTTATGGTGTAAACATGAGCATTCCAGAATTGATTTTTTAAGTGAAAAGTTTATGGGAACTAAAAAAGAATTCATTCTTGAATTTATTATAAGCATAATAGGATTGATATTTATCTATTTTATGGTAAGGTATAGCTTAGTACTAATAAATAAGGCGACAGCATGGTCACCTATATTTAAGATACCAAAGAAGTTATTTTACGCATCCATTCCAATCTCAGGGATAGTAATGGGTATTTACTCGATAAGAGATATAGTTGTAAATGGTAGAAAGATATTTATACATTCCCATTAACATACGTATATAGCATAGGAAATTTTCAAAAGCATCAATAATAAAGCGGATTAAATGGAGGTAATTATGAAGATATTAATAACAGGCGCAAGTACAGGCATCGGTTCTGCAATAGCAATTAAATTAGCCAAGAATAATGAATTATTTTTGGTATACAATCAATCAAAAGAAAGTGCAATTGGGGTAGCATCAGAAGTGACAAAGTTGGGTGGTATTGCACATTTAATTCAATGTGACATAACAAAAGAAGAAAACTGCATAGCATTAATCGATGAAGTGAAAGAGCATACAGATTATTTAGATGTACTTGTAAATAATGCAGGAGGCCTGGTAAAACGCGTTCCGGCTGTTGAACTTACATGGGATCATATGCAGGAGGTTTTTAATCTAAACACGTTTTCACTGTTTAAGATTACATCATTAGCGATTGAATTACTTAAAAAGGGAACAAATCCAAATATTATAAATATAGCTTCTGTTGTTATTCGACATGGCGCACCCGGAGCGACGATGTATGCAGCTTCAAAAGGTGCCGTTGATGTTTTCACAAGAGGACTTATGAGAGAATTAGCACCGGATATACGTGTCAATACAGTATCGCCGGGCGTCATCGATACACCATTTCATGATAAGGTTTCAACAAAAGAGCAAATGAAAATATGGGCAGATGCAAACCCGCTTAAAAAGAATGGCCAAGGTGAACATATTGCTCTTGCAGTCTCATTTTGTATAGAAAATACTTTTTTAAATGGTGAAAATATAGATGTAAATGGTGGTACTTATATCAGGTAGTATTGCTTTGCAGGCGCTATGGATATCTTATAGATCTAAGACCTAAATAGTTGTGAATAGGAAGGTGTCAAAATGAGTAGGTATAAAAGTAGATGTATAATAGCTGTTATATTTGTCATTATTATCTTAGCAGGCTGTTCAAGACAATTAACTCAGGAGCCGGATATGACAGAGGAAGTTATCGTCCTTAGGTTTGGACACTATGCAATTGAAGATCATCCTGCAAACACAGCCGCAGCCCTTTTTGCTGAAAATGTTGAAAAACGAACAAATGGTAAAGTCATAGTAGAGATTTTTGCAGATGGACAACTGGGTACACCACCTGAAATGTTAGAACAGAATATTATTGGTTCAATCGACATGAGTTTGCCTACCCAAGGCGCTTTAGACAAGTATTCTAAGAAATTTGCGACAGTAATGTTACCCTTTGTTTTTGATAACTATAAGCATGCCTATCGCGTTCTTGATGGAGAATTTATTGAATGGGTTGAAGATGATTTAGATAAACAAGGTCTAATTATGCTGGCTAATTGGGAGTATGGGTTTAGAAACATAACCAATAATACAAGACCTATTGTGACGCCTGATGATATTATTGGCCTTAGACTTCGAACGCCACCGGAAATGCAGTTACAACTTGCGATGGAATCTTTAGGAGCAAATGTAACCAAAATTGCATTTCCTGAAATCTATCTTTCATTAAAACAAGGTATCGTAGACGGACAGGAAAACCCACTAACCATTATTTATTATAACAAATTATATGAAGTACAAAAGTATCTTACCATGACACGTCATACTTATAATTGTATGGTCCATGTCGTAAGTAAAAAAACATGGGAGACGCTGACGAAAGAACAACAGGAAATAATCAGAGAAGAAAGTATTACTGCAGGCAACTGGATGCGCGTTGAAGTACAAAAGGAAGAAGTAGAAATTCTGAAAAAATTGCAGGATGAAGGTATGATCATTACTTACCCTGACCGAAGTGTTTTTAAAGAGAAGATGAAATATGCCTATAATACTATTTCAACCTATGCAGGTATAGAAAACGTGGAGTACTTTTTACAACTCGTAGAAGAATCGAGGTAAGCTATGGAACTGCAAATTATCATAAATCAGATCTCAAAACTTATTTTATTAGTGCTCGTGGGTGTCTATGCAAGAAAGTTAAAGATTATACCTGAAGAAGGCATAGCAATTCTGTCAAAATTACTAATTAATATAACTTTACCTATTTTAACTTTTTTTAGTATCACAAGTTATAAACTACCGGACGATATTTTTCGAGATGGATTTTTTATTATAAGTATGGCAGTATGCATTCAACTGTTCAGTTTATTTGTGGGTAAATTAATAGCTAAAATATTAAAATTAGGTAGAGTCAAAAAGAATGTGTATGCAGCACAACTCATGATTGGTAATACAGTTTACCTTGCCTTTCCACTTATGACAGAGTTGTTTGGCAGAATTGGTTTAATCTATGCGATTATCTATTATCTGGTTAGCTTAACCTTTATTTGGACAATTGGTGTATATTTATTTAACAAAGAAGAGATGAAAAATGTTAGACAGATATTTAAATCGTTAATAAATCCGTGTACGATTGCTTTTGCATTAGGCATAATTGCGCTCATACTTAGAATCGATATTGCCATGGAGAAATGGGACTTATTTAATAAGTCATATCAGTTCATGTATGATACATTTTATCCTCTAGGCAATACAACAATGAGTTTATCCATGGTATTTATCGGTTTGATCATAGGACAAATGAAGTTCAAACAGATTGTTGGAATATTTAAGGATCGATCCGTTCAAATACTTGTGTTGGTGAAACTAATTCTAATACCTAGCTTTTTCTTACTTGTACTCATGTTTGCAAGAGAATTTGCAACTGAGATTGCTATTGCAGTCATTTTTATAGAAACGCTCATGCCGGCAAGTACAGTAACTGTTGCTATAGCTAAGGAAAATGGATCAGACTATACATATGCAATGGAGATAGCCATTGCTACTACGGTAATATGTCTCATTACAATACCGGTCATGCTACGTCTGTATCAGGTCGTGTTTTAAAATTGTAATGACCCCTATAAGACAAATGCATTTGATGTGAACAAAAAGTGAGCTGAAACCGTAAGGTATATGGCTCACTTTTTTCACGCTTCTTGTTTTATTTAGGATAATAATTGACCTGGCATCTAGATAATGATAAAGTATAAGGCATAATAGGTTAATCAGATACATCCGCAAGATGTAAAAATAAACCATAAACAAGGTTAAGGAAAGTAGGCAAAATGAATAATAACTTTATTGATTTAGGGGTAGACCCTATTATTGTCAAGGCAATAGAAGAAATGGGATTTGAATCCCCAACAAACGTGCAAAGCAGAGCCATACCCCATGTTCTGAATCATCAGGATTTGGTGGTTATGTCAAAGACCGGCAGTGGTAAAACCGGTGCTTTTGGAATTCCGATGTTGCAAATGATGGAAGCAGACGTAATAGGGCCTCAAGCGCTCATATTAACGCCCACAAGGGAATTGGCGGTGCAAGTGGAAAATGACATCAGTCTCATGTCAAAATACCAGACAGTGACCACAACCGCAGTCTACGGACAACATAACATTAACATTGAAGTGGATGCGATCAAAAAAGGTGCATCCATTGTTGTTGGAACGCCGGGACGGGTATTTGACCACATTCAACGAAGAAGCTTACCGACCAAAGCAATACGATTTCTTGTACTAGACGAGGCTGACCGTATGTTGGATATGGGCTTTATTGACCAAGTCGTCAAAATTATTAAAACCTTGCCCAAAAATCGTGTGACCATGCTTTTTTCAGCAACCATGCCGGCTGAGATTCAGAGAATATGTCAGGCTTATATGAATGAAGCCACGACCATAGCTTTAGAATCGGACACAAAAACGGTGGATGCTATCTTACAATTGTATTATAGAGTAGAAGCAAATGAAAAAAGAACACAGTTGGATCGATTACTAAAAGTTGAACAACCGGATAGTTGTCTGATTTTTTGCAACACCCGTTATGCTGTAGACAAAGTACAAGCCTATCTAGAAAGAAAAGGCTATATTGTTGACGCCATCCATGGCGCTAATACACAAGTCAGTCGTATGAAGACCATAGATAAGATTAAAAAAGGTGCACTTCAAATTGTGGTTGCAACGGACGTTGCTGCAAGAGGTTTGCATATTGATGATCTTAGTCTGGTTATTAACTACGATGTACCTATTGAAAAAGACAGCTACGTACACCGTATCGGTCGAACCGGTCGTGCAGGTAACACCGGTAAAGCCATTACACTAGCAACAGCCGATGATATTATGTCTTTATATGAGATTGAAGAGCATGTGGGTAGCCTGATTGAAGAAACAGAATTACCTACAGATGAGCAAGTGCGTGAAGCGGTGGCTTCTGCAACAGGTAAATGGGTCGGCGTTAAACCTCCTAAAGCCCATGCAGGCAAGGACCATAAGCCAAGTGACCATAAATCAGGAGATTATAAAGCAAAAGATCATAAAACAAAAGACCATCGATCAAGAGACTATAAGCCAAAAGAGTATAAACCTGTGGTGCAAAAGGTCATGGAAGAAAAAGCCAAGATTGTCCATGTGGCAGAGCCAATTGTGGAAAAAGTCAAAGAAAAAATCCATGTTCCAAGTAAGGCAGTTCATCATAAAAAGGCTAAGCCTGAGATAAAAGTAGAAACCGTTATTTTACCTAAGCTTGGACCGATTGAGTTTAGAAAATCTTCTGAACCGGTTAAGAAAAAGAAGTTTATTGACAAGATAAAAGATATGCTTGTCAAATAAGAACAGTTGAATAAATCGTTAATAAAAAGATAAATATTGTAAAATATCATGACACCATATATAATATAGTTATGGCTGAGGGCGGCGAACCTCAGCTTTTCTTGCGTTCAAACACAACCTTTGCACGTATTAATTAAAGTAAAGATAATCTGTCAAACAATAGGATCATATGAAAGGATGAAAATCATGTCAAAAAAACACGGAGCTGAAAAAACACATCAAGGGGGTATGTCACAAACCAAAAAGGTTAATGGGAGCTTTAGACGTAAACTCATCTTTATCATTGTCATCCAAACACTTTTGGTGGTGACCCTCATCGTTCTGGCAAGTACGTTTAGTACTTTAGCAATCTTAAAAGGCAATCTAGAAAGAAATAGTAATGACGTTATTACTGAGATTGAAAGAGGGATTGACAATACTTTAGATGACCTTAAAGGGGTCGCAGGCTATTTTTCAAATCAAGAAGACGTTATGTTATTGGCGACACAAGGTACACAAGAACGTGAAGTCCTAAATGCTTTTGAAAAGTTTTCAGATGCGTACCCGAATATCTTCAACATATACATGGCAACACCTGCAAAAGACATGTATCTCTATCCACCAACGCAACTACCTGAAGGTTATGATCCTACAGAACGCGATTGGTATAAAGAGGCGGCTGCTAGTGGTGAAGTGAGTATATCAGACCCTTACGTGGATGCAGGTACAGAAACAGTTGTGTTTACAGTATCAAAAGCCATCATGTCTGGTGATGAGCTTGTTGGGGTATTTGCAGTGGATGTTTCCTTAGCAGAGTTATCACAAGCTCTGAATTCCATCGTTATTGGAAAAACCGGTTATCCGACCTTAATCGATAAAGAGTATAAGGTCTTAACCCATAAGGATAGCAGCTTATTAAATGAGTTGCTACCGGTGGAAATCATCGTAGAAGCCATGAAAAAGAATGACAGCAACCAACTTAGATACAATTATGATGGTGAATCCAAGATTGCCGTCTATAAGAAAATGGATAATATTAACATGTTTATTTTAGCAGCATTACCTGTTTCAGACATTCAAGATGATATAAATGTTGTTATGTGGACAGGCATTGGACTTGGTGCCATCGCTTTAGTCGTATCCGGTGTTATAGCTTATTTTGTAGCGGTGTTCTTCACCAGAAGAATAAGGACCATAGCGGTTGGACTTGAAAAAGTCAGTCAAGGTGATCTAACCACGCATGTAACTGTTAAATCCAATGATGAGCTTGAGTTGTTGGCAAATAGCTTAAACACAACAGTAGATAATTTGAAATATATCATAGGAGATATTCAGTCTGTAGCTAACAAAGTGAATGATTCATCAAAAGTCTTAGCAGATACTTCTAATCAGACCAAAAACTCCGCTGTTGAAGTTACAAGAACCGCTGAGGAAATATCCAAAGGCGCTGTAGAACAAGCTGAGGAGTCAGAAGCGGGTGCTAGTATGACCAATACATTAGCAGAAGGCATCGATGAATTAACGGAAAGTACAAAGTTGATGGATGAATTGGCATCAGACTCCAATAATTTAAATGATATGGGTGTCAAAGTGGTTAATGAGCTTCGAAACAAAACCTCAGAGAATGAGGTCGCAACCAAACGTGTTGAAACATCTATTCTTGAGTTGGACAGTAAGTCTAAAGAAATAGGCAATATTCTAGATACCATAACATCTATAGCAGCGCAAACCAATCTATTAGCACTCAATGCATCCATTGAAGCGGCCAGAGCAGGCGAGCATGGCCGAGGGTTTGCGGTTGTAGCCGATGAGATTCGTAAACTTGCAGAAGATTCGAAAAATGCCACACAAGAGATTCAAGACATCGTTATCAACATACAGAATGAAAGTTCTCAAACAGTAGCGGTCATGAAAGATGTCAAGGACCGTGGTAAGGAGCAATCTATAGCAGTGGAACATGTAAACGAAGCTTTTAATTCAATTTCCAGCAATATTAAAGATATTACTTTGCAGATTGAATCTATTAATCGTCATATGCTTAAAATGAACGATGATAAGGACAACATCGTTTTATCTATTACAAATATATCAGCCATATCTGAAGAGACAGCAGCTGCATCCGAAGAAGTGACCGCTTCAATGGATCAACAACTGGAATCAACAGAAGAAGTGGCTAAACTGGCCAATGATCTGAATGAAATGGCTCACACTTTAAGAGAGTCCTTATCTAGGTTCACTCTTCAATAGATTTTAGTTAGAAGTTATACAAAGATTCATTAATATGCATTCATGAGGTCTCTAAGTTCAAAAAAAACTTAGAGACTTTTTTTGAAAAGTTTGATATGTAAGGGGTCCCATGAAAACCCTTCCACAGTCTGTATGATTACGGTCTCCGATTGGTGCATCCATGCACCAAAAGTCGACGGTCAGCATCCATGCTGACGAGCTCCATCACACAGTCTGATTCCAGGAACTTCATGGTCGACGTTGGCTAAAATTACGTAAATTATATACGATTCTTTTAAAAGTTATTGGGGAGAGTTGAGTTACAAACATATCTAAGGTATGATTAAGTTTGAAAAACCATGAACTCTATATAAAGAGAATATTATATGAAAGTGGAGAACAAACATGCCAAAAAAATATTATGCAGTCAGACAAGGGTTAGAAAAAGGTATATTTAAGACATGGGCGGAATGCCAAGCAAGTACAAAGGGCTATTCAGGTGCAGAGTTTAAAAGTTTCAAAACCTTAGAAGAAGCGGAATCCTATATGAAGATAGATCAGACCTCTCCAATGAATCATCATGTAAATGGGGATGCTAGTATAAAAGAAGTTGAAATAAATGAAGCGGGAATAGCGAAAGCCTATGTGGATGGGAGTTATGATCATAGTACAAAACGTTATGCAGGCGGTGCGGTTATTCTTATTGGAGAAGAAGAGATTCATATTAATGAGGCCGGTGATGATACTGAACTGGCCACGATGAGAAATGTGGCAGGAGAACTACTAGGTGCCATAAGAGCCATGGAATGGGTATACAATCATAAAGACGCAATGGGCATAGAGAAATTGATTCTCTATCATGACTATGAAGGTATAGCCAAATGGGCAACAAAAGGATGGCAGGCTAAGAAAAAGGGGACACAGCAATATGTGACACTATTTAATAAATACAGCACATCCTATCCGATTGAATTTGTAAAAGTTCTGGCGCACTCTGGAGATTATTATAATGAACTGGCAGATCAGCTGGCAAAAAAAGCGCTGGGTATAGAAAACGGTATGCTATAAATGAGTGAACACTTTATCTACATTAAAGTTTCATTAAATTATTTTTAATGAAATACTTATGGAATTTTATTAGAATAAAGGTTAAAATAATAACAATGGATAGGCATAGTATAGAAACATAATTATGACCCTCTACCATGGATTTATAGAAATGGGATGTGAAGCATGATAAAAATCAAGGATGTTGGAAAAACATATGGTAATGGTAACATTGCTGTAGAAGCTTTAAAGCAGGTTAATCTTAATATAGAAAAAGGTGAATTTATTTCTATTATGGGTCCATCAGGTTCGGGAAAGTCAACGCTCATGAATTTGATTGGATGCCTAGACCGGGTAACTTGTGGGGATTATCATTTAGAAAATGTGAATGTAGCCACTTTGGATGACAATGAGCTGGCATCCATACGAAATAAGAAGATTGGTTTTGTTTTCCAGTCATTCAATCTGCTGCCTAGGATTTCTGCTCTGAAAAATGTGGAATTACCTATGATCTACGCCGGAGTTCACTATAAGGAGCGTAAGGTAAGAGGTATGGAAGCCATGCATCGGGTTGGTCTAGCAGATCGTATGGATCACAAACCCAACGAAATGTCAGGCGGTCAAAAACAGCGTGTGGCCATAGCTAGAGCTTTGGTCAACCGACCGGCCATTATATTAGCGGATGAGCCTACTGGGAACCTAGACTCAGTTTCATCAGAAGAAATCATGGCAGAGTTTCAAAAACTCAATGAAGAAGGGGTCACGGTCATCATCGTTACCCACGAGCCGGATATTGCAGAGCATACCAAGCGTGTCATTACATTCGCTGACGGCTATTTAACCAGTGACCGTATGGTTGAGAAACCGATACAGGCTCTTGATATATTAAAACAAAAAGAAAAAGCGCTGAATGCGTCATTAAATGGAGGAAACAAGGATGAGAGATGAAGAGAACAAAATGGATACAAATGAAGTGGAAGAAAACAAGGGTATGCATGAAACAAAGGAAACTAATGAAATAAATGAGATATATGAAAATGAAGGCATGGAAGAAGTTAATGCTTCACCAATAGTCAAGATGGCAAATATTATCTTCGCACCGACGGAGGCTTTCAAAGCCATCAAATCCAAACCCAACTGGTTCATTCCCTTGCTAATTACAATGTTAGCACCTATTGTTTATTATTTGGTTTGTTGGGGACAGTTTGAAGTAACCATGATTAGGGAAATTGAAAAGCAACTGGAAGGCACCGGTCAAGTCGTGACTGAAAGTATGATGGAATTGCCTTTAACCATAGCAAAGGTATCTACTTTTGTTTTTACGCCTATTGGTGTTATTATTGGCATGTTGTTTGTTGCTTTTGTTTATTTTGTTGTGGCTAAGATCATAAAATCACCGGCTGGATTTAAGCAAATTTTTTCCATGACGGTACATATAGGTATATTATCTGTATTTACATGGTTGATCATGATGGTTATGACCCTAATCAAAGGAGAAATGCCAACCGTATCCGTAACAAGTCTTTCCAGCTTACTACCTGAATCTATGAACGGATCCGTCTTATCGGCTGTATTGGCACCGATTGAAGTCATTAGTCTTTGGAGCCTATACATCACATACATAGGACTTAGAATTGTAGCAAGTTTTAGTAAAAAAGCAGCAGGTATAACAGTAGGGTTGTCCTTCTTGTTTGGGGCATCCATATCCGTCATTACCGTATTGCTGACTAATATGGCATCATCGATGCAAATGTAAGGGGTTGTAGAATTGAAGAAAAAAATCTTAATTGCTGTATTCATCATAGGTATCATAGCCATTATGATTGTTTACAATTTAAATAAAGATACGACAGGAGAAGGTGGATTTGGTGGCGGAAAAGCTCAAGAAGTCGAGGTTACAGCCATACAACGTGAGGATTTATATTCCAGTATACTTATAACCGGCACTGTTATGGAAAGTAATAAATGGGAAGTCATCTCAAACACACCTCTTCAGATTAAAGAAGTGCTGGTTGAAGTCGGTGATTATGTGACTATAGGACAAGCATTATTTACAGTGGACATGACGGATCTTGAAGCGGAACTTAAGCAAGCAAAGCTTAACTATGATATACAAACCTTACAATTGGAGAAGCTTCGAAGCCAATCATCTACATCAACGGCAATGGGGGGTGAAATAGCCCTAGAGTTATCCAGATTATCTGTCAGTACAGCAGAAAAATTTTTAGAAGAACAACGTATGAACCTCGAAAAAAGTCGTATCCTACTAAACGAAGGTTTTATCTCACAAGAGGAATATAATACGATGACGAAGGCGGTAGAAGAAGCCGAAAATCAATTAGCAACTTCAAAGTTAGATTTGAAAAGAGCTGAAGATGATTTGGCAGCGCTACTAAAAAGCAATAATCAAGCCAATCAATCCACACAAATTGATGTAACAATTCAAGTGAAAAATCTTGAAAGCTTAAAAATGAACATAACCACCTTAGAAAACCATATCCAAGAAATATCAGATCTAACCTATGCAACAGGCGAAGGTGTTGTGACAGAAGTACATATATCAAAAGGTGAGCAGTCACCTAGCCTTGCACCTATGTTGACCTTAATGGATATGAACAAAATGAAGGTAGCAGCAAATCTAAGGGAATATGACATTAAGGATATTGTTATTGGCCAAAAGGTTCTAATTACAGGAGATGCGATATCAAAATCCGCATCCGTCGAAGGTGAAGTATCTTTTATAGCGCCAAAGGCAGTTCAAGCACTCGTGAATGGCAAAGAGGCAACAACAGTACCCATTGAAATTACGATTACAAAAGATATGGATCAATTAAAGCCGGGTTATACAGCTGACTGTGAGATTACCACATCCTTTAAGGAACAAGTATTGGTGGCTTCTTATGATATGTTTAAGGATGATAGGGACAACAATAAGTTGGCTTATGTCGTTACAGAAGATGGCACTGTAGAGGAAAGGGTTGTCGAATTGGGGATTGTTTCTGATTTTGATGCTGAGGTTGTGGAAGGATTAGAAGAAGGTGAGCTTGTTATTAACAACCCATCTCTCAGTCTAAAAGACGGTATAAAAGTAAAAATTGTCAATGATCTAGAGAAAGAAGGCATGTAATATGCATTTGACAGAAAACTTCAAACAGGCTTTCTTGAGTTTGACCACCAATAAGTTAAGGTCTATTCTGACGATGCTAGGCATCATTATGGGTGTTTTTTCTATAGTTGCTATTATGGCCATCAGTAACGCCACTAAGGTTTATATTTCTTCAGAACTTGGAAAGCTTGGTGCAAACACTATCATCATACAAAGTACCGGTTCAGACATTGAAGACAGAGATCGACTTACCATGAAAGATATGGACAGCATCGTACGAGGTGTAGATGAAGTTGAGAATATTACAGCTGCAGCAACCTTTTATTCCAGCATTCGCTTGGAAGATGGGAATCGAGATGCTTTGGTGGCAGGTGCCACCTCACAGTACACCAGTTTTCAAACCATCGATCTTCTGGAAGGCAGATTTATATCAGGATCAGATATTGAAGGTCAAAGAAGGGTTATTATAGTTCCGGATACCTTTGCCAGAGAATATTTCAACAGAACAGATATTTTAGGTGAAGAAGTAAGATTAACCAATGGCTATGGTGACATCATGAAGATGAAAGTAATTGGTGTCTTAAATACAGAAGACGACTTATTCTCATCCTTACTCGAGGGCATTGAGTTTCCGGTGGAAGTGATTGCACCCATCACAACGATGCAATCATTTTTTGGGACAGAGTATGTGGATCAGATTCAGGTCTCTATCGACCCGGAAGCCAACCTTGCATCAGCGGGCAGTCGAATCATAAGGCTATTAGAATTCGTTCATGACAACCAGGATAAATATTTAGCCACCAGTGTGGAAGACATACAAAAATCAGTGAGTGGTATATTAAATGTCATATCCATGGTGTTGTTAGTTATTGCAATCATTACCCTTGTTGTTGGCGGTATTGGTATCATCAACATATTATTGGTTTCAGTAACGGAGCGGATAAGAGAAATAGGCATTCGAAAAGCCATTGGTGCCAAAAAAAGGGATATTGTCCTGCAGTTTTTAACAGAATCCATATTGATGACCGGATTTAGCGGCCTGATTGGCATATTTCTTGGTATTTTAACAGGTGCCATTATTTCAAGTGTAATCAAGATTCCACCGGTGGTGGATATCAAAACCACTGTAATTGCCTTTATCGGTTCTATAGTACTGGGTATTATCTTTGGTGTATATCCGGCAAAAAAAGCAGCAGACCTAGACCCCATAGAATCCTTACGTTATGAGTAAAATTTAAGCTGTCTTATCAAAATAGTTAAAGTTATCGTAATCAAGAATAGTTGCAAACGCATCAATGCAATCTATACTTGAATACGATTAGTGAAACTTTGATAAGACGGCTTAAATTAATAAGTCGCCAAAAAAAACCTCTGATTCTATTAATATTTAAGGAGAATGGTACGATATAGATAAGAGAATACAAATACTAATGAGGTGGCATAATGTTTAGAGGTCTATATACAGCTTATACGGGTATGAGAAGTCAACAAGAAAAGATGGATACCATCTCTAATAATCTTGCAAATGTAGATACTGCCGGATACAAAAAAGATCAAGTAGTATCAGCGTCATTTAAAGAAATGTTGACCCTAAAAATAAACGACCCTGAAGTTCCCTACAGTACGTCTATAGGTAAAATGAGCCTTGGTATCAGTTCGCAAGAAATACATACAGATCACTTACAGGGTTCTATGAAGCAGACAGACGAGAGCCTTAATATAGCATTACAAGGTCAAGGCATGATTAAGGTAGGACGCATGAATGAAGACGGCACTATGACGGAAAGATATACGAGAGACGGATCATTTATGTTGGATCAAGAAGGACGCTTGGTTACAAGTGAGGGTCTCTTTGTCTTAGGTGAGGAAAATACAGTACTGACTTTGGATCAATATGATGTGCGTATTAACAAAGATGGTAGTATATATTCGAATGAGGTACGTTTAGGTCAGATACAAATTGTCGGCATAGAAGATACAAAAACCTTACGAAAAGAGGGCGGAAGTTTATATGTCGGAACAGAAGAGACAGTAGAAATTCCATTTGTAGGAACGGCAGAGCAAGGCTTTTTGGAAAGCTCCAATGCCAATAGTATTGAAGAGATGATTAACATGATTAATGTTATGCGTACCTATGAATCCAATCAGAAAATTATTCAGACTTACGATGCAACCATGGAGAAAGTGGTCAACAACGTTGGTTCTATTAGATGATGAACGTGTAAACCAATAGGAGGTAGATTTAATATGATGAGATCGTTATGGACCGCTGCATCTGGTATGAAAACTCAGCAGGCAACCGTTGATAGCATAGCCAATAACCTATCGAATGTGAACACGGTAGGCTTCAAAAAAGAACGTTTGGAATTCAAATCCTTATTATATGAAACCATGAAAAATGCTGGCGATATTGCCAATGGTGGCAGTCCGGTTAATTTGCAAGTCGGTCATGGTGTTAGAACAGTTGCTTCTGTTAAATCTTTTACTCAAGGTACTTTTGAACGTACGGAAGGACCACTTGATTTTGCAATCGAGGGAGATGGATTCTTTGCGCTCATGGATGTAAATGGAAATCCGATTTATACCAGAGATGGCAGTTTTAAGACATCTATTTTGGATGGAGAACTTATGTTGACCAGTTCAACAGGACGCCCTGTTTTGGGTATTGATGGAGAACCGATTGTATTTGATGAAACCGTTGTTGCAGATAAATTGTCGGTGGATGAACAAGGTATTTTCTCAACAATCGTGGATGGTGACCGCGTTGACCTTGGTTTACAATTACAAGTTGTACAATTTCAGAATTCACAAGGCCTAAAGACAATCGGTGGTGGCTTTTATGAGCAGACGGTTGCGTCAGGGATTCCTATTATAGAAGTAGATAATGAAGAAACGGAAGGCAGCATGGTCGTTCAAGGTGCTTTAGAAGCATCTAATGTACAGGCAGTAGAGGAAATGGTTAAACTGATTGTAGCTCAAAGAGCCTATGAGCTCAGCTCAAAAGCGATTCAGAGTTCAGATGAGATGTTGCAACGTGCCAATGAATTGAAGCGGTAGGTGAGTAAGATGGAAATTAGTGGACTGGGTAGTAGCTTTTTAAACACTTTAACAAGTGCTGAGACGACAAAAAGCAAAGTTGAAGATGAAAATTTTCAGAATATTATAAAAAAAGCGATGGAAGACAAAGATGATGAAGCGCTAAAAGATGCTTGTGCAGAATTTGAATCTTATTATTTAAACAAGGTATTTTCAGAGATGCGCAAATCCATTCCAAAGTCCGGCCTTTATGAAGAGAGTCAAGGACGGAATATCTATGAAGACATGCTTTATGAAGCTTACTCCAAAGAGATTTCTAAGGGACAGGGCGCCGGCATTAAAGATATGTTATACCAACAACTAAAGAAATAAGTAAAAATAAGAATGAAGAAATAAGAAATAAGAAATAAGACTGCGCTTCTTAGATAATAGGAAAGCAGTCTTTCTATTTGAATGTATTTCATGTTATAATACGAAAACAGATGATAACGACAAAAGGCTAGGAGAAAAACAATGATCAAAATCATGGCGGTGATCATGGGCATACTCTATTATTCCACCCAACTCTATAGTGGAATCCAATATGAGGTTATACAGCGTTTATATCCACTGAAGCCGGAAGTGATTCGTGTCCTGGATATTGATATGAATAATCAGCAGATTCGAGTGGAGAATGGCTTATCTTTTGGTGTATTATATGGTTTTGAAACCACTTCAGCCATGGTCGAGGATAATCAAGCCACCATAGGCGTCAACGGTATGTTCTACAATGATTTAGGTTTACCCTACGGTCTGATGGTTCATGAGGGCAAACCCATACGCGCACAGTATATAGGAACCCCAACGGTGCTGATAGATACTAACAACCAAGTATCCATTGCAGACGTGCGGTTGAAGGCATTTGTTACCTTGCATAATCAGGATATTGAGCTGTATGGATTTAATGGATTGGTTCCCGATGGGAAATGGGTTCTATTTGATGAAGTTTATGGTAAAACAACACGTGTCAGACGACCAAGTACCAACTACATGATTCGTGATAATCTGGTAGTGGATATCATTATAACAGATCAACCGGTGGCACTTAAGGGTTGGGATCATGTTTTAACTTTTGTAGGTGAAAACAAGACCATTAAAATTGGAGATACATTTAAATTAGAACTAAATTATGGGTTGGGCGATGTTAATGTAAAAGAAGCATTTGGAACTGGCGCCTGGTTGGTCAAAAACGGAGAGAATGTAGCCAAGGAATATGAAGCATTTATGGGTTATACGACAGCCTACCAACCTCGAACATTAGTAGGTGTAACAGGGGACAACCATTTGGTTTTAGCTGTTGTGGATGGACGTCTTGAGGGTGAAAGCCTTGGCATGACAGGACAGGAGTCTGCGAAGTTGATGTTGGAGCTGGGCTGCATTCAAGCAGCTTATTTAGACGGCGGATCTTCATCGACACTGGTCATAAACAACAAGGTCATCAACGAACCGTCCGGTGGAGAAGAAAGAGCAATAGCCCACAGTATTCTGATTTTTCATCAAAAGAAATAGGTTAAAGTGTTAGTAATAACATAAAAAATATGTTATAATCGAGCCTGATTATTTTCCTAAATCAGAAAATAAATCCGACGATATATAAAAATCAAAATGATAAGCACGATTGAGAGGTCTATATGACAACAGAATTATTATGGATTATGGTACTATCGGCTGTACCTGTACTTGAACAAAAAGCAGCCATTCCCTTAGGGTTATCTTTAGGTTATTCAGATGTTCTGGTATACATTGTTACTTTAGTTGGTGCAATAATACCAGCGCCATTTATCATGTTGTTTATACCAAAGTTGTTTGAATTTCTAAAGCGATTTGATAAATTAGGACGTTTGGTGCATTGGTATGAGAAAAGTGCCATGAAGCGGGGAAAAAATATTGTAAAATATGAATTGTTGGGACTCCTTATGTTTGTAGCGTTTCCGTTACCTCTTACAGGCGTATGGACAGGATCAGCGGTTGCGGCCATGTTGAAGCTGGATTTTAAAAAAGCCTTTCCTACAGTTATAGTAGGTGCCATGATCTGTGGCCTTATACTTATGCTGGTTTTTAAAGGTGCTGTATCATTATTTTGGATACATGGTTAATGTGTCAAAACTATATAGTTGAACTTTCACCTACCATATGTAGTTATGAATGTATCAACGTAATCTACATATGGTAGGTGAATTTAGTGAAACTTAGTTTTGACCCTTTAACCATTCATGGTTAAGGTCAATACTTGGTTTGATAACCAATCATTAGAGCTAGAAAGAATTAGGAGGAAATACAATGGCAAGAAGATTATTTACATCTGAGTCGGTTACAGAAGGCCATCCGGACAAAGTCTGTGATCAAATATCTGACGCAGTACTGGATGCAATATTAGCACAAGACCCTAATGCCAGAGTGGCTTGCGAAACAGCAGTTACCACAGGTATGGTTTTAGTTATGGGAGAGATTACAACGGACTGTTACGTAGATATACCGAAGGTAGTACGTAATAAAGTTCGAGAGATAGGGTATACAAGTGCCCATTATGGCTTTGATGCAGAAACTTGTGCAGTTTTGGTTAGTATAGATGAACAGTCATCCGATATTGCTATGGGCGTTAATGAAGCGTTAGAAGTAAGATTAGGTGAGGAAGACGATGAAGGAACAGGTGCCGGTGATCAAGGTATGATGATCGGTTTTGCATGTGATGAGACAGAAGAACTGATGCCGTTACCGATATCCCTTGCACATAAATTAACAAAAAAACTGGCAGACGTTCGTAAATCAGGCCTTCTTAAATACCTAAGACCGGATGGTAAATCTCAGGTTACAGTAGAATATATTGATGATCAACCGGTTAGAGTAGACACAATCGTCATATCCACACAGCATGATGAGGAAGTGACACAAGCTCAGATCAAAGAGGATTTGATTCGAGAAGTGGTACATGCAGTTGTACCGGAAGCATTACTGGACGATAAGACCAAGTTCTTTATCAACCCTACCGGCCGCTTCGTTATTGGTGGTCCACAAGGGGATTCGGGATTAACAGGTCGTAAGATTATTGTAGACACTTATGGTGGTTATGCCAGCCATGGTGGCGGTGCTTTTTCTGGAAAAGATCCAACAAAAGTAGACCGATCAGCTGCTTATGCTGCCCGCTATGTAGCAAAAAATATTGTTGCAGCAGGTATCGCCAAAAAATGTGAGATAGAATTGGCCTATGCTATTGGTGTAGCCCATCCTGTATCCATATATGTGAACACGCATGGCACCGGTGTCATCACCGATGAAGCCATCACTGCACTCATTGAAGAACATTTTGATCTAAGACCGGCGGCAATTATTAAAAGCCTAGGACTTAGAAGACCGATATACGCTCAAACAGCTGCTTACGGACATTTTGGACGTACAGATATTGATGTACCTTGGGAAAAGACAGACAAGGTGGCTATGCTTAAAGCTGCTATTAATAAATAAAACAACATCGACTATGAAGTTCCTGGAAGCTGTCCGCCGACTTTTGGTGCAGGACGCACCAATCGGAGGCCATAGTCATACATACTGTGGAAGGGTTTTCATAGGACTCACTATAATCACTATAAAAGGCTGACTCATATCTGAGACAGTCTTTTTTTATCCAAACGTTTTTATTCATAGACCTTCAAACCCAAAATATGATAAAATGAATGGATGTGAAAGTATTAAAGAGGTGGATGTATGGAAAGAATTGAAGGCACAGTAGAAGATATCATATATCGCAATGAAGACAATGGTTACACTGTGCTTACAGTTGCAACCAAAGATGATGAGTTGACCGTTGTAGGACTTATGTATGGCATCACAGTCGGGGAACATATTATTGCTGAAGGCGAGTACGCCTCTCACAATATCTATGGCAAACAACTTCAGGTGACGCATATTGAGACGAATATGCCAAATGAAGCAGCAGCCATTGAGAGATATTTAGGATCTGGTGCAATTAAGGGTATTGGCCCATCTTTAGCAACTAAGATTGTCGATCGTTTCAAGGAAGATACATTTTTTACTATCGAAAGCGAACCCTTAAAGTTGGCTGAGATAAAAGGCATTAGTGAAAAAATGGCACAGAACATCGCCACCATCTTCTATGAACAAAGAAGTATGCGACAGGTTGTTATATTTTTACAAGAATATGGCTTGTCCTTAACCTATGCACTAAAAATATATGGTGAATATAAAGAAAGAACCTATGATATTGTCAAAAAAAATCCATACGTATTAGCTGAAGACATACAAGGTATATCTTTTAGGATGGCTGACGACATTGCCGAGAAGATTGGCATAGAAAAAACTTCGGATTTTAGAATGATGGCGGCTATTAAGCATGTCTTGATGCGAAGTGCACTGGATGGTCATACCTATCTTGAGCGGGAAAGGCTTATTGAGCTGACGACGGAGCTATTGATTATCGAAGTACTCGATTTTGACCATGCCTTTATGAACTTACAACTGAATGGGCATATTATGATTGAGGAAATTGAAGGAAAAGTATGCATTTTCTTAACCTCCTTCGACAATATGGAAAAGTATATTGCTGCGAAGTTGTTTGAGTTAACCCATGTCAGTCTGGAACAACATGATTATACGGACAAAGAGATAGAAAATATCGAAAAAGAGATGGGTATCTGCTTTGATGAAAACCAAAAAAATGCCATCACTCAAGCCTTAACTTGCGGGACTCTAGTTATAACCGGCGGTCCGGGTACAGGAAAAACCACAACCCTAAACGCCATTATCAAACTTTTTGATGAAAGAAGACAAGAGGTACTTCTTGCAGCACCGACAGGAAGAGCTGCAAAACGTATGTCTGAAACAACAGGACAGACGGCAAAAACCATACATCGCCTATTGGAAATTAGTGGTGGTGCTGAAGGGCACCAGAGATTCGAACGTAATGAAGACTACCCTATAGAAGCGGATGTCATCATCATCGATGAAACCTCCATGATGGATACAGTACTGACTTATCACCTTCTTAAGGCCATTGTACCGGGTACCAGAGTTATTTTTGTTGGTGATCAGGATCAACTGCCTTCTGTCGGTCCAGGAAATGTGTTGAAAGATATTATTCACTCCGGTTACATACATACTGTCAAGCTTCAACAGATTTTTAGACAGGCGGGTGAAAGTCATATTGTCGTTAACGCTCACAAGATTAATTCGGGAGAAATGATTGACTTAACCAATAATACCAAGGATTTCTTTTTTGTCAGACGACAGGATCCAAGACATGTGATTGGAGAGATTATTACCTTAATCAAGTCAAGGTTGCCCAAATTTGCAGGACTTGAGAGTTTTGAAGGTATTCAGATTCTTACACCCACACGTAAAGGGTTGCTAGGCGTGGACAACTTGAATCTAGAGCTTCAAAAAAATCTAAACCCACCTTCAAAAGATAAAACGGAGAAATTATATGGTACCCGTTTGTTTAGAGAAGGTGATAAGGTGATGCAGATTAAGAACAACTACAACATCAGTTGGCGCATCATGAGCGACTATGGCTTTACAGTAGATGAAGGCTTAGGTGTCTTTAACGGTGACATGGGACAAATAGTTGAAATCAATCTTTATACTGAAAAGATTAAAGTGTTATTTGATGATGACCGAATGGTTTACTATGAATTCAAAGGTCTGGATGAGTTAGATCTAGCTTATGCTGTTACGATTCACAAGTCTCAAGGCAGTGAGTATCCTATTGTTATTATGCCGATGTTCAAAGGACCGGCGCTGTTGTTAAACCGGAATCTATTGTACACAGGTATAACAAGAGCCAAGCGATATGTGGTATTGGTAGGAGATGAACAGGTCATCATGCAGATGATTCACAATAAAAGGGAAATGCTTAGGAACTCGGCATTAAAACAACGTTTATTGGAGGTGTTTTCTGTCAAATGAAGCATATCATAACGATACTATGGAAGCATCTGATGACTTTGTTGTATCCGAATTTTTGCTTATTATGTGAGGAAACCTTAGATTATGGCAATGATAAAGCCTTATGTCCACAGTGTGAAAGTGTGCATCCTCATTTAAGAGAAGATATTTGTATTATTTGCGGAAAACCATTAGCCGATTCTTTTGACTTAATATGTTATGACTGTGGTAAAAGAGCACATTTTTTTGAAGAAGGTCGCAGTTTGTGGGTTTATGAAGGCTTGGTGAAGCAAAGTATTTATGATTACAAATACAAAAAGCGAAAAGAATATGGCTTATTATTTGCTAAAGAACTGATTAGGTATTATAATGATACTATTAGATGGGAACTGGATATGGTATTACCCGTACCTTTACATAAGCATCGGTTAAGGGAACGTGGCTTTAACCAGACCGAACTTATGGCAAAGTATTTTGCAAAAAGTTTTGATTTGCAGGTCGGAGGGCGAAAGGTCTTATGGCGTGCTAAACCAACAGAGCCTCAAAAAGCATTATCGGATAGGGGAAGATGGGACAACATGCAGGATGCTTTCTTTGCAAACAAAGTCCAAGTAGAAGGTAAAACCATCTTACTCATTGATGATATTTATACTACAGGCTCGACCATGGATGCGTGTGCCAAAGCGTTAAAGATTCAGGGTGCCAAAGCGGTCTACTGTTTATCCATAGCTATTGGGAGAGGGATGTAGAATAGGCCTGATACACCTGAAATAATTCTAGAATCATGGAGGTGTTAGAATGAATGTAAAAAACTGTGTTAAGTGTGGTAAGATTTTTAATTATATTGGAGGTAGACCGATTTGTCCTGCTTGTGTTAAGAATCTGGAAGAAGAGTTCAAAACAGTTAGAACCTATGTAAAACGGAATCCAAATGCATCTATTGCAGAAGTATCTGAAGTCAATGAAGTGGACATCAAGCAGATTAAACAGTGGATCAGAGAAGAAAAACTGTCCTTTTCCAAAGACTCTGGTGTCGGTATTGACTGTGAAATTTGTGGTGTGACCATCAAGACCGGACGTTTTTGCGATACATGTAAAAAAACCGTAACCAATGAATTGAACAACGCATACGATCGACCTAAAAAGGTGGAGGAGAATCCCTTTGCCAATCAGAAAAAGGAAACGAAAATGCGCTTTATGAATAAAGACCGATAAAAATAGAAGCAACCTCAGGTTTATATAGGAGGTTGCTTTTTTTGCTATATTTGGTTTTTTATAGTAAAAAAACTTAATGAACCGTGAAGAGATGCCGATAAATAAGGTGAGATAAAAACAAAGGTGGTGAAGGATATGAGAATCAACGGTATACAAGGTGTGAATCAAGCGTACAAACCCAATAAGGCACAAAAAGCCTATGGTTCATCATCTGTTGCAGCAGGCAAAGATACTTTAGCTTTGTCGGATTTTGCAAAGGAATTATCCGTAGCAAAAGGGGCGGTTAGCAAGACGCCGGACATACGTCAAGCAAAAGTGAATGAGATTAAGCAACAAATGGAAGCAGGTACTTATAATATTACGGCATCTCAAGTTGCAGATAAGATCATTGAGCAACTCTAATCCATAGTATTCGTAAGAAGATGACAGTCATACGAGTAAGTAAGGCGTATTTTTGATATCCAAATTACGAATACATGGGTTAAACTTTTTACTACAGAAATAGGAAAGCCGTATACTCACACAGAAGGGATCTATCATTTAGATGGCAAGTTTAATAGAAGATCTAATTGGAATACTAGAAGAAGAAACAGGATGTTATAGACTTCTACTCGAAGTGGCGAATAATAAAAAGGATGTTATTATTAATGGGGATTTGCCCGGCCTACAGGAACTGACGAAACAAGAGCAAGAACTGGCTGGGCTACTTTTGCGTCTTGAGAAGAAAAGAATAAGCATTATTGAAGATATATGTCTGGTTACCAACAAGGCGCCAGGCGAAATGACCATAGCAAGACTCATTGAGTTACTGGAAGGTCAAAAAGAAGAACAAGGCAAATTAATATCAGTCACGCAACATTTGACACAAGTGCTTGAACCACTTAGAGAGATGAACAAGATTAACGAGCAACTTATTGGACAATCTCTTGAATTTGTTGAATTCACTATGAACGCCATACAAAGTAGCAAAGAGCCCATTACCAGTGCAAGTTATAAACCAAAAGGCAAAGGCTACCAGCAAGCCAACAACACCAACTTTTTTGATGCTAAACAATAAAACTAAAGAATAAAACAAGAAATTAAGGAGGTGACGCGCATGTCATCCATCGGCAGTTTATCCACAGCATTGTCTGCTTTAAGGGCAAGTGAGTCAGCCCTAAATACAACCGCACATAACTTAACCAATGTGAATACAGATGGCTATGTCAGACAACAGGTATTAATCAAAGAAAGCAACTATATTCATATTGGTAATAGCGGCACTTCAACCATGAGCGTTGGGCTTGGTACGGATATACAATCCATCCGACAGGTTAGAGATATATTTCTTGATCAATCTTATAGAGAAGAATCGGGAAGACAAGGGTTTTATGAGGCGACAGCGACAGCCATAGACGAAATAGAAACCATACTTGGAGAAACAGAAGGTGAATCTTTTTCCAAGATTCTGGATGATTTATGGACGTCAATAAATGAGTTATCGAAGCATCCGGATGGTTTGGAGACACGAGGGTCATTTGTTCAGAATGCTGTTATATTTGTTGAAAAAGCTAATCTGATTATGAATCAGTTAAACGACTATCAAAGGAATGTAAATACAGAAATTACCGACCAGATTAATCGTATCAACACCATTGGAAAAGAAATAAATATGTTAAACGACACCATATCCAAAGCAGAACTTGCCGGTGGGAATGCCAATGACTTTAGGGATCTTAGAAATAAGCTTTTAGATGAGTTGTCAACCATGGTAAGTGTAAAATATAGAGAAGATAAAGATGGTGCACTCTTAGTCAGTGTGGAAAATGTTCCCTTCGTGATTAAAGGCGATTATGTCCCTATGGGCACCATGCAAGCTGAACCATTTAGTATGTTGATTCGTCCCAGTTGGCCTCACTTAAATGAGCCGGTGTTTAACTTTGACAACCCTATAGGGCCACAGTATGATAACGATGTGGGTAAGTTAAAAGGCTTAATATTGGCACGTGGAACCAGAAGTGCCAATTACTTAGACCTAAGCGATGTGAATGTTTACAATGAGGATATTAAAGAGTCCGCCATCATGTCTGCCCAATCCCAATTTGATAATTTGATTCATGGCATTGTTACCATGATTAATGATACAGTTGCACCTAATCTACCAGGACCGCCACCGGAACTTGATACAGCGAATGCGCCTTATGGTCTTAATGGTACACAAGGTGATGAGATCTTTTCGAGGAAGTTCATGCCAAGGTATGATGCTGTAACCGGTGAATACAACGAGGAAGACCAAGCCAATGCATACTCCCTATATTCAGCCGGCAATCTGATGATTAATCCGGATATCTTAACGGATTATAACAGAATTGCTCTAAGTCAGAACCTAGGTTATGACGGTGACAGTCAAGTGGCTTCAAGTTTACTTGAAAAGTGGGATGCTAGTTTTAGTACTTTAGAGCCAGGCACAACCGGTGCTATGAGTTTTAGAGAATACTATACAGGTTTTGTAGGAAACTTGGGCAATTTGGGCTATACCGCGAAGAATCAGACAGAAAATCAGCAATTAATGGCAACACAGATTAACAATCAAAGAAACACCTTAACAGGTGTCTCCTCCGATGAAGAATTGGGCAATATGATGAAATATCAACATGCTTATAATGCTGCATCAAGAGTTGTGACAACTGTGGACCGAATGATTGAGCAGGTTGTGACGTCACTGGGCATCGTCGGCAGATAAACTTATAACAAATAAAATTAGTAAGTGTAAACAGAGAATCGTATAAGGAGGTATGACAATGGGATCAGCATTTTTTGGTATTGGGGTTGGAACCCAAGGCCTATATACAGCAAAAACAGCACTGGATATCACCAATCATAATATTGCCAACGCTGAAACTGTTGGCTACAGCCGTCAATATGGCTTACAGTCCGCCACCAGACCACTGCCAAATGGTATGAAAGGCATGATAGGTACTGGATCAGAGATTACCAATGTTCTTCAGCATAGAGATAGCTATCTAGATAACAAATACTGGAGCATGACCAATGAACTGGGAGAATATGAAGTCAAAGATGAAATACTTAGCCAGATGGAAATATTGTTCAATGAGCCTTCGGAAACAGGTTATAGCACCTTTTTTAACAATATATTTGAAAGTCTTCAGACTTTATCCAAGAATCCGGGAGACACAACAGTCAGAAATGCCTTTGTAACATCATTAGAATCATTTGCAACCTATATGAATGATGTCAGTAAGCAATTAACCACCTTACAAAAAGAAACCAATTTTGGCATTAAGACCAATGTGGATCAGATTAATTTTTTCTCTCAACAATTGGCATCCCTGAACCATCAAATCGGGAACCTGGAGTTATCCGGCAAGTCAGCCAATGATTTAAGGGATGAAAGAAATCGTATCCTTGACGATTTGTCAAAAATTGTCAACGTGGATACAAAAGAAATAACCGATGCAAATGGTAAGAAAACCTTCCGTGTATCTATAAACGGTCAAAGTCTTGTATATGATACAACGGCCAATTATTTAGAAGTAAAACCCAGAACGTATTTAAATAACCCTGAAGATCAGGTAGATATGTATGATATTTATTGGAAATCAGGAAAAGAACTCTATCTGAATAATGATAACCTATCAGGAGAACTAAAAGGCTACATTGATCTTAGAGACGGTAATAATGGTGAGAATTTTAAGGGCGCTATCTTATCAGGGGAAGGTACCAATACGCTTGTCATCGATGGTCCATCTCGAACAGACATTCCTGCAGCAGGTGAGATGAACATCGGCGGAACATTGATTACGTATAGTAGCGCAACATATGATCCGATATTGGATCAGATGACCTTTAACTTAGATGCATCTGCACCGGCAGGTGTGGACGGTACGACTACCTTTATTGGTGACAACCAGTCTTTTAAGGGCATACCTTTTTATACTCAGGAGTTGAACCATTTTGTAAGGACCATCGCTAGAGAGTTTAATACCATCAATGAAAGCGGTAATGGTGGCACAGGTACTCAGCTCTTTACCTATAAAGGTTATACAGGCGTACCCCCACTAAATGTGAATGATCTAACCAGCTATGAGAATATGAACATATATAATTTTACAGTCAACCAAGCGGTTATAGAAGACCTGTCATTGGTAGAGACATCAGCAACATTAGACCACGGTGAAAGTGCCAACGATTTAATATTGAAACTGATTGAAAAAAGACATGACACAAAAATGTTTGAAAAAGGAAAACCGGACAACTACATGCAATCTCTTCTTGGAACCCTTGGCATCGACGCTAAGCAGGTGGTAAGTTTTAAGAAGGGCCAGGAAAACTTGATGCTCCTGGTGACCAACCAAAGATTATCAGTATCCGGCGTAGATCTAAACGAAGAAACCATGAACATGTTGAAGTTTCAACAAGCTTATAATGTATCAGCAAAGATTATCAGTGTCATGGATGAAATCTACAATGTGACCATCAATCAGATGGGTGTCTAGATAAGAGGTGATAAAATGCGTATAACCAATTCAATGATGACCAATAATGTACTCCTTAATATTAATAGAAATAGGGAAACCTTAAGTCTATACGAAACACAGATGGCAACAGGCAAGAAGATTCAAAAACCTTCGGACAATCCGATCGTAGCCATAAGAGCCCTTAAGTTTCGTAACAATGTAAATGAGATTAAGCAATATCAAACCAATGCAGAAGATGCCATATCTTGGGCAGGGGTTACAGAGCAATCCGTTACCAATGTGACAGAGATTCTAAAAAGAGTGCGAGACTTAAGTGTACAAGCCACTTCAGATGTGCTTAACGTAGAAAACAGGAAAAACGTGGTAACAGAGATTGAACAACTTATGGAGCAATTTGTGAATGAAGGCAATACAACCTATGCCGGTCGTCATGTATTTTCCGGCTATAAAACCAATATGCCATTGGTATTTACAGAAACATCCGGTGACACTTATGAACTCACACAAAGTTTTAGTGCTTCTGATGTGGAAAAGACGCAGCGTGTGGTGAACAGTGAGATTATTGACGTTAATAGAATTCGTCTTGGTTATACCGGAATATCCAATCCGGATGCGACGTCACTTATACCCCCCTTTACAGCGGTGAATACAATGAATGCAGCTGATCCCGGTGCTATGACCCCTGTTCTTGGTGAAGTTAATTTTATACAAGATACGGGAGAGTTGATTTTTCATCCCGATGATGTGAGCAGTATTCCGGACCCTTTAGATTTTACTTATGAGAAAACAGGCTTTGAAAAAGGGGACCTTATGCCGGATCATTATTTTGATGGGCAGAATCTAACCACAGGCAGTGTCTTTACTGTCAGTAATGAGAAGATGCTTTATCAGATTAGTTACAGTCAACAGATGTCTATTAATACCATGGGCTATGATGTCATAGGCGTTGATCTGGTTCGAGATGTTGAAGAACTTATTAATGCAACAAAAAGTATCGGAGATGATGATACCTTAACAACCGCCCTTCAAGAAGACTTATTGGGGGATGTCTTTAATAAGCTCATCGGGAAGATGGATGGCCATATTGGTAAATTGCTTAACACCCGAGCAGAAATTGGTGGTAAGATCAACCGTTTGGAGTTAACCATCAATAGGCTTAGTGAAGACAATCTGAACTTTACGGACTTATTATCAAAAAATGAAGACGTGGATTATTCAGAAGTCATTATGAAGATGGCAGCTCAAGAGATGGTCTATAATGCAAGTCTATCTGCATCTGCTAAGATTATTCAACCGACTTTATTGGATTTTATAAGGTAGAGAAAAACAAAGAGGCGGTTTAAGAAATATTTGCTAATAAAAGTTAAAAAAGATATGATATAGAAAACGTATAAAGGGAGTGTCTATGATGAAGATTAATACCAAGCATTTTGGAGAAGTAGAAATCGATGAAGAAAGAATTGTAGAATTTGAACAGGGCATTTTTGGCTTTGAAGACAGTAAACGATTTGTTATGCTCTATGAAGATGAAGATTCAAAAAACGGTCTGTGTTGGATGCAATCCGTAGACGACGAGGGATTATCCTTGCCTGTGATTAACCCCATGTTTTGGTTTCCGGATTATAGCCCGGAAGTAGCAGATGAACAGATTGCTAGAATCGGTGCGTTGAAGGAAGAAGACTTGAATCTGTTTTCGGTAGTAGTAATTACAGATAACTTAGAATCCATGACCACCAATCTAAAAGCACCAATTGTTATAAATATCCTGACCAAAAAAGGCATGCAAGTCATTGTAGCCAATGAGGAATATCAGATCAAGCACAATCTCTATGAGCAAATGAAGCTTATGAAGGCTGGTGAATAATCATGTTGGCTTTATCAAGAAAGCTAGGAGAATCCATTATTATTAATGATGACATTGTTATTACGGTGCTTGATATTTCAAGAGATCAGATTAAGATTGGCATCGAGGCACCCAAAAGTATTCCGATTCATAGAAAAGAAGTCTATCTACAGATTCAAGAAGAAAACAAAGCCGCAGCCGCTAACAACGACAGCGCTCTCAGCAAGCTTAAAGACTTTATGAAATAAAAATAAAACTTTTTTTAATTTACTATTAAGGTCTTTGAAAAAGGGGACGATATATTACCTGTAACAAAGAAAAGAAGCTACGCTTCGTTATGAGCACAGCTCATATTTCTAGCAAAGCTCGTTGGCCAACGAGTGCCAGCATGGAAGCTGGTATATTCGACACTAACTTGGTTATTGTAAAATCTAAGTACAATAACCGAAACTCATGAAATTCAAGGAGGAATAAATTATGAGAATTAATAACAATCTAATGGCAATGAACACACACAGACAAATGGGTGTAACTCAAAACTCACAAACCAAATCAATGGAAAAATTATCATCCGGTTTTAGAATCAACCGTGCCGGCGATGACGCTGCTGGTCTTGCAATTTCCGAAAAAATGAGAGGTCAGATTAAAGGTCTCAACCAAGCTTCTCGTAATGCACAAGATGGTATTTCTATGGTTCAAACAGCTGAAGGTGCTCTAAATGAATCTCAAGCAATATTACAAAGAATGAGAGAACTTGCTGTACAATCAGCCAATGATACAAATGTTACTGCTGATAGAACGGCTCTACAAGCTGAAGTTACACAATTAACTACTGAATTAAATAGAATTGCTGATAATACTGAATTTAACACAAAAACTCTATTAAGTGGTGGTGTAACAGCGGTGAAGTTCCATATCGGCGCAAATGCGACTCAAAGTATTTCACTTTCAATCAGTAGTATGACTGCAAGTGGTCTAGGCGTTAGTGGTATTTCTATATCTGGCCAAGCAAGCGCAGATACAGCAATTACAACCATTAATACGGCAATTGCTTCAGTTTCTACTCAAAGATCAAGTCTAGGTGCTGTTCAAAACAGATTGGAACATACAATTAAAAACCTAGATACAGCAAGTGAAAACTTACAAGCATCAGAATCACGTATCAGAGACGTTGATATGGCAAAAGAAATGATGGAATTTACTAAAAACAATATCCTTCAACAAGCAGCTCAGTCAATGTTAGCACAAGCAAATCAAGCACCACAAGGGGTTCTACAATTACTTAGATAATTTATAATGATATCAAATTATAACAATTTGGTATGATTGCTCTAGTAAGAATCTCTCGTATATAAAAATTAAAGAGAGTCAGAGCTATGTGCTCTTGACTCTCTTTTTGTATATTTTTATAATATTGGGATTAAGGGTGGTATTAATATGTATTATGATAAAAACATAAGTGTGATAAAAAATAAATATCCAAGGCTATATGAAGAACTTGAAGGTATTAAAGTAGACAAGCAATTATATGAGGTTATGAGAACAAAAACTAATGATTGGACCGTTCGAGTGAATAAAGAAGAAGGAAGAATACTCATTCATAGCTTGTATAATCCAAAGAGAGAAGCAAGAAAGATTGTAGAAGATTTATATGATTCTACTGCTAGTAATTATGTTTTTATTGGGATGGGTTTCGGTTATCATATATTAGAATTAATGCTACTATCCCCAAATACTACAGTGTATATAGCAGAAATGAATATGCAGTTATTGAAGTTAGCTTTGGAATATATGGATTTGGAACAGTTATTATTAAATGAGAATATTAAGTTATATCCTATAGATGATATCAAAAAATTAAGTACTCTAATTGAATCCTTTACGTTTCATGGAAATTATAAAATCGTTATTCACCCTCCATTATTAAATGCTTTGCCAGAAAAGTATTTAAGTGTTAAATTATTATTAGAGGAATTCTCAATCAAAGTGAATTCGTCACAGTTGCACGAACGCACTATGGAGGATAATTATTACAATAATATAAGTCTTTATAACGAAAGTATTGAAGTATTATTTGGTAAAGCAAAAGATAAGCCGATATTTATTGTAGCTGCTGGACCATCACTCGATAAAAATATTACTGAATTACGAGCAATTGGTGAAAAGGGTATTATCTTGGCCGTAGGTAGAGCGGTGAAACCACTGGTAGAAGCAAAAGTTAAAATGGACTATATTATCGTAAGTGAATCTTCACCATTATTATACGGTATGCAATTAGAAAATGTAAATGTTAATTGTCCCATAATAGCACTCTCAACAAGTGATCGAAAGGTGTTTGAATACTATAGTGGTTTCAAATATATAGCTTTACAGAAAGATTATGAGTTAGCAGAGAAGTTCGCAAGTACTCACGGCCTTCAATTAGTCGAAACAGGTGGATCGGTGGCAACTACAGCATTGGATGTTGCAATAAAAATGGGTTGTAATCCTATTATCTTTGTTGGTCAAGATTTGGCTTTTACGAATAATAAAACACATGCAAATCATACTAGTTCTTTGCAAATAAAAGAATCAAAAAAGCTAAGATGGGTTACAGATATTAAAGGTGAAAAGGTTCAAACTTCAATTAATCTGAATATTTACTTAAAGTGGATACAAGATAGGATTAGAAGAGAGAAAGAGATTGTTTTTATTGATGCAACTGAAGGTGGCGCAAAGATTGAAGGAACAAAAATCATGAAGTTGAAAAACGCGATAGAGGAATACTGTTATCAAGAGAAAAAGGAGATTTAATATGAAAATTCTATTAGAAAATCGTACAATAATCGACCAAAAGGATATGAGCATAAGTCATATATTTGAAATCATAAATAAAACTATTGCTGAGGATGATAAAATATTTAGCCATTTAGTGATTGATTCAGTTCCTATAAATGATAATTTTGAAGATTATTTTAATGAACACTTAAATTCACTTGAATGTGTTGAAATCATTACAAAAACCTATGAAGAAAACATATGGGATATAATCGCATCGACACATGATTATTTAAATAGAGGCATTAAAGAAATGGAGCAGCTTGCTGATAATTTTTACAAAACGCCTAAGGTTCAAGACTGGAAGCAACTGGCTGATTTGTTTGAAGGAATGGGTTGGATCTTAGAAAGTACAGAATTAGTCAATGCATATGAGCAAGTTGCTCTACCTGAAAAACTATGGCAAGATTATAATGAAAACGTAGATACGCTAAAGGAACAAGTCGCTATCCTATCAGTTGCAATGGAGCATGATGACAGAGTAACAATAGCTGATGTAGTCTCTTATGAGATAGTACCTATATTTAATGCGCTATTGAAAGTATGTAAAGAATTAATGAATCAGAGGTGAAACTATGGCACTTAATGAGAATATAGAAATTATAAAAAAGCATAATTTAGAGATAGGGTATGGGGTTGAAAAAGCTATCGAATACGGTGAAGATAGCCGTTGTCATCTTGAAAACGCTAAGGATGGAAGCTTAACCCTGTATACAATAAAGAATGGTATTAAACAATACTTACATAGTAAATATAATCCAAAGCGGGAAGCAGAATCGATTGTTGAAAACCTCATTGGAATAGATAAACAAACAGTTTTATTCTTATATGGTGTAGGGCTCGGTTATCACATTGAGGCCATTATAAATAAATTCCCGGAAAATGATATATACATATATGAGCCAATTAACGGACTTATGTATTTGTTTTTATCAAGATATACTTTTAGTGCACGTCAGCTGAGTAAGATAAAGGGTATAGCGGTTGGAGCGGATGAATCTGCATTGAATAATTTATTTAATGGGTATTTTAGTGGACCAAAAGAAAAAACATTGCTTATTGAACTGCCTACGCATAAAAAAATCTATGATGATGAATATACGCAATTCTCTAAACAATTCACACTATTTCTTAGTAAGATTCAACATAATACCTTTACAAACATATCATATCAAAAACTATGGATTGTTAATTGTTTGAAAAATTTGGATATGATTATTGATACACCCAATATAATCAACCAAAAAAAAGACTATTTTAGCAATAAGCCGGTTCTTGTCATATCAGCTGGTCCTTCTTTAAATGATGAAATTGAACATATAAAAAAAATAAAAGAATTTGGCATGGCTTACATTTTTTCTGTAGGTTCTGCAATTAATACACTGATTCACCATGGGATACATCCGGATGCTGCTTGCACATATGATCCTACCGATCCACATAAAAGTAATCAGTTGGTATTTGACGTGATAAAAAAGAACAATATACTTGATATACCTTTGATTTTTGGAACGACTTCAGGGTATAAAACTATTGAAGACTATCCAGGTCAAAAGTACCATATGATGACCAGTCAAGATAGCGTATCCGAGCATTTCCTTAAACTAAATAATAATAGTATAAACCAACCTGTAAGTGATGCCACAACAATCGCAGCAGTTACACTACAATTGGTATATAAACTGGGATTTGATCCAATCATTCTTGTAGGACAGAATCTGGCTTTCAGGAATAATGAAAGACACTCAAAAGGTATAAGTTATAGCAAAAAAATATCGAACAAAGAACTAGAAGAAGGCATATTGGTTAAAGATGTCTATGGTAATGATGTTATGACAGATATGAGCTTCAATAAAATGCGAGAAGATTTGGAAGTATTCATTGAAGGATACGCTGATAGAACGGTTATGAATACAACAAAATTCGGAGCCAATATAAAAGGAACGATATTTAAAGAGTTAGAGGAAACCACGAATATTTACTTGCACTCAAATACAGTAGAAAAAGATGCATTTAAAAGTAGTCCTACGGATTATGATATTTCATATACGATTTCTCAATTTGAAATGATGGATATTGCTTATGAGGATGCTGAAGCATTAATCGTTGAATATGATGACATAATAGAAAATATAAGGAAAAAAATAAAATACAAATCCTTATCAGATATAGAAAAAAAATATACTAAATTAGATAAATCTTTAATGAAACTTGAGCAGAATGATTTTTTTCGTATCTTTATCTTACCGATGAATAGGGTTCAATATAAATTATTAGTAGATCAGATTATCATATTGAATTTAGAAAAAGATCCTTTTGAAAAAGGGTCGATGATAGTAAACAGGTTTTCCAAGTTCATAGAAATATGTAAAGCGGATATAAAGACGATTCATCTAATTTATGAAGAGGTAAAAGAAACAATATTGAAAAAGCATAAAAGTAAAGAATAAAATATGAATACTAATTTTCGAGGGAGGTATAGTATGAAGACAGCTTTAGTGACCGGAGCAGATGGATTTATTGGCAGTCACCTAACAGAAGCATTGGTAAATAATGGATATAAAGTAAGAGCCTTTTCTTATTATAATTCATTCAATAGTTGGGGATGGCTTGATACATTGCCGAAGGAGATAATGAATGAAGTAGAAGTGTTCAGTGGTGATATCAGAGATCCAAACGGTGTAAGGGCGTCATTAAAAAGTATGGATGAGGTTTTTCATCTTGCAGCACTTATTGCGATACCTTTTAGCTATCATTCACCAGATACCTATGTAGATACAAATATCAAAGGCACACTTAATGTACTCCAGGCAGCAAAAGATCTACAAACTTCAAGAATACTGATTACCTCAACTTCAGAAGTTTATGGTACTGCTCAGTATGTTCCAATGGATGAATCACATCCTTATCAAGGTCAATCACCATATTCGGCAACAAAAATCGGAGCAGATCGAATGGCAGAAGCCTTCTATAAAAGCTTTCAGGTACCTATTACCATTGTTCGTCCTTTTAACACCTATGGACCGAGACAATCTGCTAGAGCGGTTATACCAACAATTATCACTCAATTATTATCGGGAAAAGAAGAAATAAAACTAGGTGCTCTTTCACCAACAAGAGATTTTAACTATGTTAAGGATACTGTGAATGGCTTTATCGAGATAGCTAAATCAACTAAAACGATTGGTGAAGAAATCAACATAGCTACAGAAAATGAGATATCTATAGAAAATCTTGCTAATGAATTGATTAAACAGATTAATTCAAGTGCAAGAATCATAAGTGATGAACAACGCTATAGACCGGAGTTAAGTGAAGTTAATAGATTATTCGGTTCCAATAAAAAGCTTAAAGAGCTGACCGAATGGAAAATGAATTATAGTTTTGAAGATGGGATGGCTGAAACGGTTAGCTGGTTTAGACAGAACCTTGACCGGTATAAAACAGATATCTATAACTTGTAGGAGGGTTGCAATAGTGAACGAAGAAAATCAAGTTTTGTTTAAACGCTATATTCAAAAGCAATTACTACATTTTTTTGATTGTAAGGAGGATATATCCGATTTTTTTGGCGAAGCGCTAACACGTACACTAAAATGCTTCAAAGCGACTAGAAATAAGTATTATCATGATGAAAAGGGTATGCCTATACTATCACAGCTACATTCTGGACAGTACTCAATATTTCTATATTATTTAGGAAATACTATATATAGGAATGGCGGCAGTCATGTTCTTGCAACAACAACGTACTGTTTAAATAAGACATTACACTCTGTTGATTGGTACTTTGAAATAGAGTTGCCTGAAATATTTGGTGTCGAACATCCTTTAGCGAGTATTCTAGGAAGAGCAAAATATAAGGATGGCTTCTTCTTCTATCAAGGATGCACAGTAGGCGGAAATAAAGGGCATTATCCTACATTAGGTAAGAATGTAATCTTGTTTTCAAACGCTACAATTATAGGGAAATCCATTATAGGTGATAATGTTATTGTTTCTACAGGATCAACCATCAAAGATGAGATTATTCCGAGTAACGCTCTGGTTTTTGGACAATCGCCTAATCTAATTGTTAAAGAAAAAAGTTTAAGTTATATGCAGGAAAAAATAAGTAATTTTTGGTTCTAACAGGAGGTTACTCAATATGGATAATATTATTCCATTATCAGTTCCTAATTTGAAAGGCAATGAATTAAAGTATGTGACCCATGCCATTGAAACGGAATGGGTATCTTCAATTGGGAAATATATTATAGAGTTTGAAGAAAAAATAGCTAAATATGTCAACTCTAAAGGTGCCGTAGCTTGTCAAAATGGGACTTCAGGTCTTCATATAGCGCTAAAGGTCTGTGAGGTTCTAAGTGGTGATGAAGTTATTGTTCCTACATTAACATTCATAGCCGCGGTTAACCCAATTAAATATTGCGGTGCTGAACCAATTTTTATGGATTGTGATGATTCTCTTACTTTAGATATTAGAAAGTTAACTGATTTTTGTGATAATGAATGTCATTTTTTTGAGGGTAAATTAATTAACAATTTAACGAAACGAACAATTAAAGCCATTGTGGTTGTTCATGTCTTTGGCAATATGGCTAATATGGTTGAGATTATAAACCTAGCAAAGAAGTATAATCTAAAAGTCATTGAAGATGCGACAGAAGCATTGGGGAGCTATTATATATCTGGAGATTATAAGGGGAGACATGCTGGCACCATGGGTACCATAGGTGTATACTCGTTTAATGGCAATAAAATAATTACCACAGGTGGTGGTGGTATGGTTGTATCCAATGATGAAATTATTCTTAAAAGAATAAGGCACTTAACAACACAAGCTAAAAGCGATGACCTCTATTATACTCATGATGAAATTGGTTATAATTATCGAATGACAAATATACAAGCGGCACTAGGTTTGGCACAACTTGAGCAAATAGAAAAATTTATTGATATTAAACGCAGCAATTATGAATTATATAAAGAAAAAATAAAAATGATTGATGGGTTGTCATTATTTGAGTTTAACAAAGAAATACGTAGTAATTATTGGTTTTACGGACTGATAATAGACAGTAAATACCCCCTTCATAGAGATCGACTAATTGAGTTTTTGGCTTTAAAAAGTATACAATCAAGACCCCTTTGGGGACTAATACATGAACAATTACCTTATCAAAATAATCAGTATTATAAGATTGAGGTTGCAAAACGGTATGCAAAGACACTCATTAACATACCCTGTAGCTCAAATCTAAAGAGCGAAGAAGTGAATTATGTATCGGATTGTCTTAAAAGCCAAGTCTAATAAATATAAATTGGTTGGGAGGGTGTAAGAATGGATATAAAAGATTACTTTGTTAATGAAGAATGTACAGTAATCGATGCTATGGAAGCACTTGATAAAGTAGCGAAAAAAGTACTTTTTTTGTGTGATGGGCTAAAACTGATTGCAGCAATTACCGATGGGGATATTAGAAGATGGATCTTAAGGAAGGGCGATTTGTATGCAAAGATAAAAGAAGTCGCAAACTTCAATCCAAAATTTTTATATGAAGAGAAAAAAGAAAAAGCAATTGAATATATGAAAAAACACTCCATAGAAGCCATTCCAATTTGTGATCATCAAATGAATATACTATCTGTTGTCAGATGGAATGATGATGCAACCGAACTGAAGAAATATCTCGATGTGCCTGTAGTAGTGATGGCAGGAGGCCTAGGTACTAGATTATACCCTTATACAAAAATATTGCCAAAACCATTGATACCAATAGGTGAAATTCCGATTGCGGAACATATTTTAAACAGGTTCTATATGAATGGATGTCATGATTTTTATCTGGTCATTAATCACAAAAAAAATATGATCAAGGCATATTTTAATGAAATCATAAAGAAATATGACCTTACTTATATCGAAGAAGAAGAACCACTAGGAACAGGGGGTGGTCTATCCCTATTAAAAGGAAAAATTGAATCAACGTTTATATTATCTAATTGTGATATTATTATTCTTGAAGATTATAGCAAAATATATAAGTATCATATAAAAGAAAAAAATAAGATTACAATGGTATGTTCTTTAAAGAAGTTTAAAATCCCCTATGGGGTTGTTGAAATAGGTGAAAATGGTATGATTGAATCAATGAAAGAAAAACCGGAGTTGTCATTCTTTACAAATACCGGAATGTATATTGTTGATGCATCCATCATTGAGGAGTTAGATGATCATCAATTTATTGGATTTCCTGACATTATTCAACGATACAAGGAATTAGGTGAGAAAATAGGTGTTTACCCAATCAGTGAGAATTCATGGCTTGATATGGGTCAATTAGATGAAATGGAAGAAATGAAAAGAAGGTTGGAGTTTGATGTGTGAGAAAATTCTTTTAGTTGGTGGTGGTGGCCATGGTAAATCAGTTTTAGATAGTTTAATCCAACTTAATCACTATTCTGAAATAGGGATTGTTGATAGCAAAGAAAAAATAGGCTCTTATGTGATGGGTATACCTGTAGTGGGTCATGATGCAGATCTACAAACATTATATGAAAGAGGTTATAAAAACGCCTTTGTAGCTATTGGTGAACCAATGCTTAGGATGAGGCTATTTAATAAACTTATTAGGATAGGATACTTAATTCCAAATATTGTGGATAGGACTTCAACAATCAGTACCTACATTGAAGTTGGGAAGGGTATATATTTTGGCAAAGAATGTGTTGTAAATGCATGCGCAGTCATTAATGATGGTGTAATTATCAATACAAAAGCACTTGTAGAACATGATGGGTATGTTGGTGCATTCGCACATATAGCACCTGGTGCAATTCTATGTGGTGAAGTATCCGTCGGTAAGCGAACGCTAATCGGTGCCGGGAGCATTATTAAGCAGCAATTAAAAATTGGATCGGATACAGTCATAGGTATGGGTAGTGTTGTACTTAAAGATATTGAGGATGAAAAGTTGGCATATGGTAATCCCTGTAAGGAGGTTTATTAGTCATGGAAACTTACATTATTGCTGAAGCTGGTGTTAATCATAACGGTAATCTTAATCTTGCTAAAAAAATGGTTGATGAAGCTAAAAAAGCAGGCGCTAACTGCATTAAATTTCAGACATTTGTGACCAAAAATCTAGTTTCTAGGTTTGCACAAAAAGCAGAATATCAAAAAAAGGAGACAGATTCTAAGGAGAGTCAATATGATATGCTTAGCAATTTAGAACTATCTTTTGACGATTTTATAGAATTAAAAAGATATTGTGAGAAAAAAGAAATTGAGTTTCTTTCGACAGCTTTTGATCATAGTAGTATCGATTTTTTGAATGAATTAGGAATGAGCAAATGGAAAATCCCTTCTGGTGACATTACAAATCTACCCTATTTGATAAAAATTGCTCAGTTACATAAACCTATAATTCTGTCTACCGGAATGTGTTCAATGGAAGACATTTCTAATGCTTTAAATGTTTTAAAAACACATGGCGCAACAGACATAACTGTATTACATTGCACGACAGAATATCCGGCTCCTTTCAAAGATGTGAATCTGAAAGCAATGGTAACAATTGGTGAAACTTATAAGTTACCCATAGGTTATTCGGATCATACAATAGGCATTGAAGTTCCTATTGCTGCGGTAGCTCTTGGTGCAACAATTATTGAGAAGCACTTTACCATCGACAGATCCTTGAAGGGTCCAGACCATAAAGCAAGTATTGAACCTCAAGAATTCAAAGCAATGGTTTCATCAATCAGACATATCGAAGATTGTTTGGGTAATGGTGTAAAAAAGCCTGCTGAATCTGAGGCTAAAAATATAATGATTGCTAGAAAAAGCATAGTAGCAAGTAGACAAATTAATAAAGGTGAAATGTTTTCTGAAAGAAACTTAGCGGTTAAAAGACCGGGAAATGGTATTTCACCAATGCAATGGCAGACTGTTATTGGACAATTTGCTTCAAAAGATTATCAAGAAGATGAGTTGATTGAGTTATGAAGAAAGTAATAAGTATACTTACGACCACAAGAGCTGACTATGGGCTCCTAAAGCCAATAATATTAAAGCTTAAATTAGTAGAGGCATTCGATATACGTGTAGTTGTTACAGGTACGCACTTATCAACAGAATTCGGTTCAACCAAAAATGAGTTATACGAAGATGGCATTATAGTGGATCAAGAAATTGAGATACTTGATGATGGAGATTCTGCATTATCTGTTACGAATACAATGGGTAATGCTTTAATAAAATTTGGAAAATACTTTAATCATATAAAGCCGGATATGCTTATTATACTTGGTGATCGATATGAGACGCTAGCTATTGCTATTGCTGCAATGAATCAAAGAATTCTGATAGCGCACCTTTATGGTGGTGAGCTAACAGAAGGAGCGATTGATGACTCTATACGACATGCGATAACAAAGTTAAGTTATCTTCACTTTACAAGTACAGAAGCATATCGAAAGCGAGTTATTCAACTTGGTGAAGCACCTGAACGCGTATTTTGCGTTGGAGGTATGGGTGTGGAAAATGCAAAGCATGTGCTGACTATGACAAAAAGAGAATTAGAAAATTCACTGGATTTTTTATTAGACCAACCATTTGCGGTTGTCACTTTTCACCCTGAAACACTTCAAGACCATAAAGCAAAAGAGTATTTTACAGAAGTACTTTCAGCCCTTGAGAAGCACAAGGACATGAAGTATATTATTACAAAAGCGAATGCAGATGCCGAGGGTAGAATTATCAATCAAATGATTGATGATTTTGCTATGAATTCAAGAAATTGTATAGCTGTTGCGTCTCTTGGAACAAGAAGATATTTAAGTGCCTTAAAATATGCTTCTATGGTTATTGGAAATTCTTCGAGTGGGCTTTTAGAAGTGCCAAGTTTTGGTATTCCAACCATTAACATTGGACAAAGACAAAAAGGAAGAATTCAAGCAACAAGTGTAATAAATTGTGAACCACGATGTGAAGATATATCTATGGCCATGGATAAAGCAACAAGTGAAGCTTTTATTAGTATAGCAAAAACCACGATAAATCCCTATGGCAATGGAGAGACATCGGATAGAATCGTTGAAATAATAGGGCGTTTTTTATTTCAAGAAACCTTAAACCTTGAAAAAAATTTTTATGATTGTGAGGGAATATAGCATGAAAGTAATGATTATAGGGTTGGGTTCTATGGGAAAAAGAAGAATCCGTTTGTTAAAAAAATATGATTCGACAATTGAAATTGTTGGGGTTGATCAAAGTGATAATCGAAGAAGTGTATGTGAAAGTACCTTTCATATAAAAGTATATGAGAATACGAAGGATTGCTTAGAGCATCAAAAAATAGAAGTTGCTTTTATCTGTTCCTCACCGCTGACGCATAAAAAGCTCATAACAGAGTGTTTATTGCATAATGTGCATGTTTTTTCAGAATTAAACTTAGTATCAGATGGTTATGACTATAATATAGAATTAGCTAAAGAACGACAGAAGGTACTATTTTTGTCTTCCACATTTTTATATCGTGAAGAAATAATAGAAATTAGTGCTTTGGTGAAAAAAACGAATAATTTAGTAAATTATTCATATCATGTTGGACAATACTTACCGGACTGGCATCCATGGGAATCTTATAATGATTTTTTTGTAGGGAATAAAAAAACTAATGGGTGTAGAGAAATATTTGCAATAGAGCTACCATGGATGATTGAAACCTTTGGTGAGGTCATTAAGTTTGAAGTTATAAAAAGTAAAATGAGTGGCCTAAATATTGAATACAATGATAATTATTTATTAATACTTGAACATAGTACAGGTCATAAAGGTATGTTGGCGGTTGACGTTGTTTCAAGGAAAGCAGTTAGGAATTTAGAGATTTTTGGAGAAAATTTATTTCTTAGATGGGATGGATCACCACAGGGCCTCGTATCCTATGATATACAACTTAAAGAAGAGCGAAAGCTAAAGCTCTATGATAAAGTTGACCAATTAGACGCGTATAGTAATTTCGTTGTAGAAAACGCTTATTACAGCGAAATTTCTGCATTTTTTAATGTTCTTAATGGTGTATCAAAACCTATTTATGATTTTGAAAAAGATAAAGAGATATTGAAAATTATTGATAAGATTGAGGCATAATATGAAAAAAAATTATAAAATTGCAATAGTTGGTTTAGGGTCCATTGGAAAAAGGCATCTAATGAATATTCTTGATGAATTAAAGGATAGGAATATATCTTGCACCATAGATTTAATTCGCAGTAATCCGCAGAAAAAGATTTCTGAGGATGTTGGAAAATTCATAAACAACTGCTATTATACAACAGAGGAAGTACCCGATGACTATGATGCCATTTTTATTTCGAATCCAACCCATTTGCATTATGAAACAATTCAGACATTTGCACCAAAATCAAAGAATTTATTTATTGAAAAACCTATTTTTGATAACCCAAATCAATCCATAGAAGAGCTTAATCTTAATAAAAAAAGTATATATTATGTAGCATGTCCTCTAAGGTATATGGATATAATTGACTTTGTCAGACAGAAATTTGACTTGAAAAATGTCTTATGTGCGAGAGTAATTTCTTCTAGCTATCTACCGAACTGGAGAAAGCACGTGGATTATAGAAAATCATACAGTGCTTTTGAAACTAAGGGTGGTGGCGTCTCATTAGACCTTATTCATGAATGGGACTATATTCAATACTTATTTGGAAAACCATTAGAAATCCATAACTTCAGAGGTAAAGTTTCGGATTTAGAAATAGATAGTGATGATATATCTATATATATTGCTAAATACAAAAATATGATGGTTGAAGTACATCTAGATTATTTTGGGCAAGAAATAATTCGAGAAATGCAACTATTTATGAAAGATGATACAGTGAAAGTTGATTTGGTGAAAAATGAATTAGTATTTCAAAAAAGTAAAGAAACAATTAGATTCCATGATACGAGAGATGATTTTCAACGTAAGGAAATCACATATTTCTTTGATTTAATTGAAGGAAAGAAAATAAATCATAACACCATAGACCAGGCATTTGAAACATTAAAACTTGCAAAGGAGGCTATCTCATTATGAAGATTCTATTCACGATATGTGGCAGAGCTGGTTCGAAAGGATTAAAGAATAAAAACCTAAAAGAGTTTTTGGGTTATCCATTGCCCTTTTATACCATTTCTGCAATAGATTTATATCTAAAAAATAGCCCTGAGATAAAAGCAGACATTGTATTAAATACGGATAGTGAACAGCTCATAAAAATGTTTGACGATGGAATCAAGAAAGAAATAGATGTAATAAAAAGAGAACAAGCACTTGGTATGGATCATATACCAAAAACTGCGGTTATATTAGATTGTTTAAAAAGAATGCAGATAAAGTATGAAACAAACTATGACATGGTTGTTGATTTAGATATCACATCACCTCTTAGAAGAACTAGAGATATTAAGAACCTAATTGAAAAAAAGCATACATATAGTACAGACGTTGTTTTTTCAGTGACGAATGCAAGAAGAAATCCATATTTTAATATGGTACGCAAATCAGAAAATGGGTATGAAAGAGTTATGAATTCGACATTCAACACACGTCAGGAGGCACCGGATATATATGATATGAATGCTTCGTTATATGCATATTCTCCGGAATTTCTAGAAAGTGAGAAAGGACTTTTTGAAGGTTATTGCGAGGTTATTCATATGCAAGATACGGCTGTTTTGGATATTGACCATGAAAATGATTTCGAATTAATGCAAGTAGTAGGCAAGTACCTTTTTGATAAAGAAGAATCTTTTAATGAGGTAAGAAATAACATAAGAAACATATCTATAAAATAATGACGATTATCACTGATTAATATCCTAAGTTTAATAGAAGGCTTTATTTTTGACGATAACTAAATTAGTGAAATAATGAATCACTCTATTAACTTTTTTCATGAGAAGCCGATATATAATGTAGGATATAACAATACAAGGAGGTATTACTATGAGAATTGATTCGGTTGGCAGCGCAAACAGTGTGTCAACACCCCAAAACGTAGAAAGAGTAGGCAGAACGGAATCTCCGGCTCCAATACAACCCGTGAAAAGTTCTGGAAGTCAGAATGGATTAGCAGTTAAACAACAAGAACGTATTCATGTGGAAGCAGAAGTTGCAGCGATAGAAAATACTAAAGAACAAGAACACCAAGTTATTAAGGCTATTGAAAAAGCAAATAAACATATTAGAACCTATGACAGACGTTTAGAGTTTTCCATACATGATGCAACCAAACAAATCATGGTAAAGGTCATCAATACTGAAAATGATTCAGTGATTCGAGAAATACCGTCTGAAAAAGTCTTAGATATGGTCGCCCATTTGTGGGAAATCTCAGGCATACTCGTAGACGAACATAGATAGGAGGTACTTCTATGGCAATACAATTTACAGGGCTTGCTTCAGGTCTTGATACTCAAAGTATTATAAAAGATTTAATGAAAGTTGAACGAACAAGAGTGGAGACTGTTGAAAAAGATAAGGTCTTAGCTGAGTGGAAAAAAGAAGCTTGGTCATCCATGAATACAAAGCTCTATAGTTTCTATAAGGAAGAACTTTTTTCATTCAAATCAGCAGGTACCTACAGTAAAAAGAAATTAACCAGCTCTAATGAAAACCTAGTTTCTCTTAACACTTCATCAGGGGCAGTAAGAGGGAGTCATAGTATTGAGGTTACAACCATGGCTAAAGGTTCCTTCTTGACTGGAGAGACATTAACAGGAGTTACGTCGACAACCACTGCTGGTGAGATGATGACTTTCGCTGATCCAGACACAAAGAATCTGACCATTAGTTTAGATGGCGGTGTAACAACCCAACAAATTACCATTGAGGCCAGTGACACTATGGCGAACATCACAAGCAAAATCAAAGATTTGGGACTAGACTTGAATGTTAGCTACGACAGCAATTTTAATCGACTTTTTCTTTCATCGACCAACACGGGTTCTGAAATGGAACTACAAGTCGCCGGTGATGAGGAAGTCTTAAACGGTTTAGGTTTTATTTTAGGTAATCGCATAGGCACAGCTGGTAGTGATGCTACATTTAAATATAACGGGACAGATTTGACAAGTTCAACCAATGAAGTAATAGTAAACGGTTTATCTTTCAATATCTTAGGTGAAGGTGGTAGTTCGACTATATCAGTAACCCAAGATACAGAAGCCATATATGATTCTGTTAAATCATTTGTTACAAAATACAACGAGCTTATGTTGGAAATGGATGGAAAAATTAGCGCTGACTCAGCCAGAACATATAAACCATTAACTTCAGAAGAAAAATCTGCTATGAGTGAAGATGATATTAAGTTATGGGAAGAGAAAATTAAAGTATCATTACTTAGAAGAGATGATACACTAACAAGTATTATGAGTGGTATGAGAAACACATTGACTCTGTCTTCTGGTGTAGATACAACAGGGTTTACTTTTAGAAACTTAAGTAGCCTAGGCATCGTTACAGGAAGTTATACTGAAAAAGGTGTCTTACACATAGACGGCGATGAAGACGATGATTTATACAGTATTAAAGAAAATAAGCTAAGAAATGCCATTAATGAAGATCCGGATGCGGTAATGGAACTTATGACAAGTTTGGGCAATAAATTATATAGTGATATGAGCGACAAAATGAAGTCATCTTCACTAAGTAGTGCATTGACTTTTTATAACGATAAAATGATGGATAACCAAGTTAAAAGTTTTGACACGAAAATGAGCGAACTTGAAGTTCGTCTAGCGAGCATTGAAGAACGTTATTATAAGCAGTTTACTGCAATGGAAAAAGCCATGCAACAGGCCAATTCAACTGGTAACTGGTTGGCACAACAATTAGGAGGTCTCTAAGATGACAAGTAATCCATACATAAAAATAAAATCCAATTCCATTATGACTGCCTCTCCTCAAGAACTGACATTAATGCTTTATGATGGTGCCATTAAGTTTGGTAACCAAGCTAAAGTAGCCATGGTTGATAATGATATAGAAAAAAGTCATAATCTTGTTATGCGCGTACAAGATATTATTGAAGAATTCCAAGCAACACTGGATAAAAGCTATGAGGTCGCCACAGGCCTAGAATTAATGTATGACTACATAAGTCGTAGATTGACTGAAGCCAATATGGTCAAAGATCCAGAGATACTTGAAGAAGCCATTGGTTTTATTAGAGATTTACGTAATACTTGGAAAGAAGCCATGCAACTCACAAAACAAGGTGAGAGTATTGGGAATTTGAAAACGAAGGCCCAATAAGATAGACTAAAAAATGAACAGTAAATTAATAAACGAGCAAACTGACCAATTATTAGGAGTGGATTCTATGGATATAGCAGCAATGTCAATTGCATTAGCTCAGGGACAAGTGAAGCAACAAGCCAGTGTCCAACTGGCCGCGAAAGTTATGGATATAGCAGAGGTTCAGAGTCAAGACCTTATCAAGATGATGGAACAAAGTGTAACCCCCGAGATTGGACGTAGCATCGACATACAGATATGAACAATTTGCTTTTTAATTGTTCACAGAGGGAAAATTCCTATAATCTTTCAGCCAGGTATCAAGGCTGAAAGCTCGAATTTACCTAGAAAAAATAATAAACTTAGAGGATCTGGTCAATGGACTGGGTCCTTGTTACTTTATTCTTATGGTAGTCAAGCAGGTCATATTTTGTTATAATTAGAGAACAAGAAAAAAGGTGGTGTATTATGGGTGACATGCATTTACAAGTCGATATACTTGTTGAAGCTTTAGAAAAAAAGAAAGTACTGTTAGAAGAGATTCTAGACTATTCAAAAGAACAATCGAATTTACTTATGAAGGAAGATTTTAATACGACAAGTTTTAATAATATTATGAGCAACAAACAAATTCGAATTGATAAGCTCATTCAAATCGACGAGGGTTTTGAAAGTGCTTTTGACAGAATTAAGTCAACTTTAAAGGCACAACCTTCATTATATAAAGAAGCTATTGAGAAAATGAAGCAACACATCACCGAAGTCAGCGATCTAGGTGTAGAGATTCAAGTTACAGAAATGCGGAACAAGCAAAGATTTGATCTTAAGAGCCAGAACATCAAAGGTGATGTTAAGAACTTCCGTAATCAAAGAACGGCGGTCTCTAGCTACCATAATAATTACAATAAACAGAAGAAGGCAGACCAACCCCATTTCTTTGACTCGAAGAAATAATATAGAAGTATGGTTTAATGAATTATAAGTATTTTACACTATCCGTTGTATTATTATCACCTTTTCTAATGAAGCGGGTGAAGCTATTAAAAGAGCTTGACAAGATGTTGTACCTATGATAAATTTATAGTTGCACGTTTGTAGGGCTTTTTTTTATGCGCTATTTTTAAAAAGAAAGCAGCTTCAAACACAACATATTTTAACAGTAGAACAAGTGGAGGTGGAAGTTGTGCGCGTTAAAATCACGCTAGAATGTACGGAGTGCAAGCAAAGGAATTATAATACAACCAAGGAAAAAAGGTTGCACCCAGAACGCATGGAAACAAAAAAATATTGTAGATTTTGTAGAAAACATACCAATCACAAAGAAACAAAATAGTTTTCTATAAAAGCACAGAAGGAAGTGAAACAATGGGTGAAGCAAACACTACGAAAAAAACTAATTTTTTCAAAGGTCTGAAAAGCGAGTTTAAAAAAATCGTATGGCCTAGTTTCCCAATCTTAATGAAGCAGACAGGTATTGTTATCGCTGTTTCATTAGTCGTCGGCGGTATAATTGCAGGAATTGATACAATATTCGGTGCAATTGTACGTTTCTTACTACTATAAACAACAGAAGGATGGTTCTATGTCTGAAGAAGCAAAATGGTATGTAGTTCATACCTACTCAGGGTATGAAAACAAGGTGAAAGCCAACATTGAAAAGTTAATAGAAAACAGAAAGCTACAAGATCAGATTGTAGAAGTTATCGTTCCCCTTCATAAGGTACTGGAAGATAAGAATGGTCAACGCAAAGAAGTTGAGAAAAAACTCTACCCAGGTTACGTCATACTCAAGATGTTGATGAATGATGAGACTTGGTATGTTGTGCGTAACACAAGAGGTGTTACAGGCTTCGTTGGACCGGGATCTAAACCAGTGGCTTTAACAGAGGCGGAAATCAAAACCATGGGCATCGACTTACATATTATGAAGATGGATGTGGCAATGGGTGATACGGTAACAGTAACAGATGGACCATTCGAAGGTTCGGTTGGTGTCGTTAAAGAGATTCACGACCACAAAAGGACCGTTATTGTTAATCTGTCAATATTTGGTAGAGAAACGCCGGTTGAATTGGACTTTTCCAATATGGTGAAAGTCTAGTATCGTAACAATTTGTCCATAACGGACAAGTGGGAGGGAAATCCCCGTAAATACCACATCGGATATAGCTGATTTCCCATAGGCGCTATGCGCTATTAGTTATATTTTAGAAATCAGGAGGTACGCTATCATGGCGAAAAAAGTTACAGGACTTATAAAATTACAGATTCCTGCTGGTAAAGCAACTCCAGCACCACCAGTTGGACCGGCTCTTGGTCAGCATGGTGTTAACATTATGCAATTTACAAAAGAATTTAATGCAAAAACAGCGGATCAACCAGGTATGATTATTCCTGTTGTTATCACTGTATATGCAGACAGAAGTTTTAGTTTCATCACAAAGACACCACCTGCGGCGATTTTGCTTAAAAAAGCATGTAACATTCAGTCCGGTTCAGGTGAACCTAATAAAACAAAAGTGTCTAAGATTTCAAAAGCAGAAGTTCAAAAAATTGCAGAGCTTAAGATGCCGGACCTAAATGCGGCTAACATCGAAACAGCGATGTCTATGATCGCAGGAACAGCAAGAAGCATGGGTATTGTTGTAGAAGACTAACAACAAACCGGACAATTTGAAAACATCGGTCGACCGATAATCCGTGGAAGGGTAAGACCCGATACTACCACAAGGAGGTATAACAATGAAAAAAAGTAAAAGAAAAATTGAGTTACAAAAATTAGTTGATAAAACAAAGCAATATGATCCAGCAGATGCTTTAAGCTTAGCCATTGAAACAGCAAAAGCAAAATTTGATGAAACTGTAGAGGTCCATGTTAGACTTGGTGTTGACGGACGTCATGCTGAGCAACAGGTGCGTGGTGCAGTTGTACTACCACACGGTACCGGTAAAACTGTTCGTGTTCTTGTATTTGCAAAAGGTGCAAAAGCAACAGAAGCAGAAGCAGCAGGCGCAGATTTTGTAGGTGCTGAAGACTTAATTCCAAAAATCCAAAACGAAGGATGGTTGGAGTTTGACGTTGTTGTTGCAACACCTGACATGATGGGTGTGGTTGGTCGTCTTGGTAGGGTCCTTGGTCCAAAAGGCCTTATGCCAAACCCAAAAGCCGGCACAGTAACCATGGATGTGGGTAAAGCAATAGAAGAAATCAAAGCTGGTAAAATTGAGTATAGATTAGATAAAACGAACATCATCCATTGTCCAATAGGAAAAGCTTCTTTTGGTCAAGAAAAACTAGCAGATAACTTCCACACTCTCATGAATGCAATTATAAAAGCAAAACCATCCGCTGCAAAAGGTACTTACCTTCGTAGTGTATCTGTAGCTTCTACTATGGGCCCTGGCGTGAAGGTAAACCCAATGAAGTTAGATAGCTCAGCAGCAAAAAAATAATAAATCATCCTTCCGATCAGATATGATAGCTGATCGGAGGGTGAAATAATAGTTGACATAGGGTCGTACGTTTGTTATACTCTATTTCGCAGGTCGTTCGTTTTACGAATGACCATTATATCGCTGTAGACAGTAGGTGCGTAAGCATAAAGATTTCATTCACCTACCGAGGAGACTTTTTTTATCATGAATGATGATATGAATCGACCTTTGTCTATTGACAAGGGTCTTTTGTTTATAACAAGTCTATGGCAAGCCCCAATAAATAAATCAAGGAGGTGTACTAAATGCCAAGAATCGAAGAAAAACAATCCGTAATCAAAACCATCAAGGATTCAATAGAAGGTGCAACATCCATCGTGTTGGTTGACTACCGTGGCCTTTCAGTTGAACAAGACACTGAACTTCGTAAGTCATTACGTGAAGCAAACGTAACTTACAAAGTGTTTAAGAATTCAATGATGAGTTTTGCATTCCAAGGAACAGAATTTGAAGCATTAGAAAAGCATTTGGCAGGACCTAGTGCAATAGCCATCAGTTATGAAGATCCTACTGCAGGACCTCGCGTATTGCTTAAGCAATCAAAAGCATTCAAGAATCTTGAATTCAAAGCTGGCGTTGTAGAAGGTATTTATTATGATGATGCAATGATTGTCAAAATTGCTGCTATCCCATCCAGAGAAGAACTGCTTTCAAAATTACTTGGAAGTATCAAATCACCTATCTCTACATTTGCACGTACTATTAAAGCAGTTGCAGACAAAGCGGCTGAAACAGGTGCAGCAACAGCAGCAGATCTTGTTTCTGACAGCGTAGCAGAAGTAGTAGAACCGGTAGCTGAACCAGTAGCGGAAGTAGTAGAAGAAGTTGCAGTTGAAACTGAAGTAACCACAGAAGAAAAAATAGAAGAATAATAATATACGGAGGTGTCACACAATGGCAAAATTATCAACTCAAGAACTCATAGAAGCAATCAAAGAATTAACTGTACTTGAACTTAATGAACTAGTTACTGCATGTGAAGAAGAATTTGGTGTATCTGCAGCAGCTGGCGTTGTAGTAGCAGCTGGCGGCGGAGAAGCAGCAGCAGCAGAAGAAAAAACTGAGTTTGATGTTGAGTTAACATCAGCAGGTTCTCAAAAAATTAAAGTTATCAAAGTTGTAAGAGAAATCACCGGACTTGGTCTTAAAGAAGCAAAAGACTTAGTTGAAGGCGCACCTACAGCAGTTAAAGAAGGCGTAACTAAAGCAGAAGCAGATGAAATGAAAGCTAAGCTTGAAGAAGTTGGCGCACAGATTACACTTAAATAATACTATACCTAACCCCTGGGTTCTAGAATCTAGGGGTTAATTATCACCATGGAAACTAGAACAAACTATTATTTGTTTTAGTTTTTTTGTGCTTAGGAAATAATATTTAATGACATATTTAAGATGGTTTTCGTAAAGGCTTAGAGAACGATCATGGTTTTTACGAAGGTCATCAGAAAAAGCATATTTAGAATGAAACAATCTGCAATCAGAATGTATTTTTTTGTTGTAGTATTATTCTTGACACCTAATATAAGGTGTGATATTATTTGTTAATGCGTTAATATGGCTTTGTATGCTCATTTATAGGCTTATGTAGTTCGAATTAACTATGAAAGCCAGTTAAATAGGGTGTTTAGCAGGGTATCGTCACTTTTATACACAAACATGAAGTGTGTATTTATAATAAATCATATAGCCAAGGGGTGAAACTAAACCATGGAGAAAAACAGGATTAAACCTACCAAGTACGGAACAGGTCTTAGAATGAGCTATTCTAGCGAAAAAGAAGTTCTTGAAATGCCTAATTTAATTGAGGTACAAAAGAACTCTTATCAATGGTTTCTAGAAGAAGGATTGAAAGAAGTATTTCGCGATATTTCCCCAATAAGCGATTACAGTGGCAATCTGAAGCTCGAATTTATTGACTTTGCTCTGAACAAAGAAATCAAGTATTCAATGGAAGAGTGTAAGGATCGCGATGCCACTTATGCGGCCCCACTAAAAGTCAAAGTCCGACTTTTTAACAAGGAAAAAGACGAAATCAAGGAACACGAGATTTTCATGGGTGACTTACCACTCATGACACCAACAGGGACTTTTGTCATTAATGGTGCAGAAAGAGTTATTGTAAGCCAGTTGGTACGTTCGCCTGGTATTTATTATAATATCAATTATGATAAGATTGGGAAGCAACTATACTCAGCGACAGTTATACCCAATAGAGGTGCATGGCTGGAATTTGAAACGGATTCAAATGATATTTTTCATGTACGTGTGGATAGAACCAGGAAAGTACCGGTTACAATTCTAATCCGTGCCCTAGGTATAGGAAAAGATGCAGAAATCAAGGAACTTTTTGGTGAGGAAATGAAGATCCTTGCAAGTATTGAAAAAGATAACACCGGAAGTTACGAAGAAGGTCTCATAGAGATCTACAAACGTATACGCCCAGGTGAGCCGCCATCAGTTGAGAGTGCTGAGTCTTTAATCAATTCTATGTTTTTTGATCCAAGAAGGTATGATCTAGCAAAAGTAGGTCGCTACAAATTCAATAAAAAGCTATCCTTTATGTTCAGAATCGCTGGCCAAACTTTATCAGAAGATGTTATTGATCAAACCACCGGTGAAGTCATAGCGGAAGCTGGAGAAGTCTTAACACCTGAAAAGGCAGATGACATCCAAAATGCTGCGGTACCTTATGTTTATGTAACTGTAGAGGACAAAAAAGTCAAGATTCTATCCAATATGATGGTAGATATGGATCGATATGTTCAAGTAGATCGAAAAGCATTAGATATATTTGAACATGTATATTACCCGGTTCTTGCGGAACTTATGGCGGAATATGAAGGTGATGAACTTGTTGAAGCCATATCAAAAAATGTGGCAAGACTCGTACCAAAACATATAACAAAAGAAGATATCATTGCTTCTATTAATTATAATATCCATTTAGAACATGGTGTTGGTGTCAAAGATGATATTGACCATTTAGGGAATCGACGTATTAGAGCTGTTGGTGAATTACTTCAAAATCAATTCCGAATCGGTTTATCAAGAATGGAACGTGTTGTTCGTGAGCGTATGACCATTCAAGATCCTGAAGGCATTACACCTCAAACCCTTATTAATATTCGACCTGTGACAGCAGCCATCAAAGAGTTTTTTGGTAGTTCACAGTTATCACAGTTTATGGATCAAACCAATCCACTAGCAGAGTTAACCCATAAAAGACGTTTGTCAGCCTTGGGCCCTGGTGGTTTATCAAGAGAACGTGCAGGTTTCGAGGTTCGAGACGTTCATGATTCTCACTACGGTCGTATGTGTCCGATTGAAACACCAGAGGGTCCAAACATTGGTCTGATTAACTCTCTTGCTTGCTATGCGCGTATCAACGAATATGGCTTTATAGAGGCACCCTATCGTAAGATTGATAAAACAGGCGAAAAACCTGTGGTACTTGACGATATCGTATATATGACAGCGGATGTTGAATGGAATTATAGAGTTGCGCAGGCCAATGAGCCTCTAGATGAAAACAATCACTTCGTACATAAGTATGTAACTGGACGTTTTGGCGAGCACATCATAGAGATGGAAGACATTAGAATCGACTTGATGGACGTATCACCTAAGCAAGTATTTTCAGTAGCGACAGCTATGATTCCTTTCCTTGAAAATGATGATGCAAACAGAGCCCTAATGGGATCGAACATGCAACGTCAAGCGGTGCCTTTGTTGGTGACAGAATCTTCCATCGTAGGTACGGGTATGGAACACAAATCAGCGGTTGACTCAGGTGTTATGGCAATAGCTAAAAACGACGGCGTTGTTGATCGTGTATCTTCCGACGAAATCGTGGTCAAATCTTCAACAGGACAAAAAGACTACTACCGTTTAACGAAATTCTCAAGAAGCAATCAAGGTACATGTATCAATCAGAGACCTTTGGTGAATAAAGGCCAAAAAGTTCTTAAAGGTGATGTACTAGCAGATGGACCTTCAACCAGTAACGGTGAAATCGCCCTAGGTAAGAACCCATTGATTGGTTTCATGACTTGGGAAGGTTATAACTTTGAGGATGCTATTCTTCTAAGTGAAAATCTGGTAAAAGACGATGTATACACATCATTACATATTGAAGAGTACGAAGCGGAAGCACGAGACACTAAGCTAGGTCCTGAAGAGATTACCAGAGACGTACCAGGTGTTGGTGACGATGCATTAAAAGACTTAGACGAACGTGGTATTATCAGAATTGGTGCTGAGATTCGTTCCGGCGATATTCTGGTTGGTAAAGTAACACCAAAAGGTGAAACGGAATTAACCGCTGAAGAAAGACTTCTTAGAGCGATTTTCGGTGAAAAAGCCCGTGAAGTTAGAGACACTTCCTTGAAAGTACCACATGGTGCCAAAGGTATTGTTGTCGATGTTAATGTTTTTACAAGAGAAAATGGGGATGAACTGGCACCGGGTGTCAATCAGTCCGTAAGAGTATATATAGCCAAAAAAAGAAAGATATCCGTTGGTGACAAGATGGCGGGTCGTCATGGTAACAAAGGTGTTATCTCTCGTATTTTACCTGTAGAAGACATGCCTTTCTTACCAAATGGTAGACCACTTGACATTGTACTAAATCCACTTGGTGTACCTTCACGTATGAACATCGGTCAGGTTCTTGAAGTTCACCTTGGTTTAGCAGCAAAAGCATTAGGCTTTAAGGTAGCAACACCGGTATTTGACGGCGCTAATGAGATGGATATCATTGAAACACTTGAATTAGCCAATGATTATGTTAATTCAGAATGGAAAACCTTCTGCAGTAAATGGGAAGACAAACTAAATGAAGGCCTATTACAATACCTTGAGGAAAATCAAAAACACAAGGAAGAATGGGCAGGCGTTCCAATATCTGCTGATGGTAAGGTTGCACTAAGAGACGGTAGAACCGGTGATTACTTTGATAATCCAGTTACCATCGGTTACATGCATTACCTAAAACTTCACCATTTGGTTGAAGATAAGATTCATGCACGTTCGACTGGCCCTTACTCACTTGTAACACAGCAACCACTTGGTGGTAAGGCACAATTCGGTGGTCAGAGATTTGGAGAGATGGAAGTTTGGGCACTTGAAGCATATGGTGCTGCTTATACATTACAAGAGATCTTAACTGTAAAATCAGATGATGTTGTTGGACGAGTCAAAACTTACGAAGCCATCATTAAAGGTGAAAATATACCTGAACCGGGTATTCCTGAATCCTTTAAAGTACTACTTAAAGAATTACAGTCATTATGTTTGGACGTAAAAGTCATGACAAGTGACAATCAAGAAATCGATGTCAAAGAGGATTTTGAAGATGACTATGATTTGTCAACAAATATTGCAGTAACTGAAGAAAAGCTATCAGATACGGCAGTTGTTGGGAAAGTGGAAATCGGATCTGATATTGAAGACGATACAGATTTGTTGGAAATACAGGATGATGAAGAAGATGCTTCGCTGGAAGATAGTTTTATTATTCAAGACGAAGATGAGTTATTTGAATAAGTCGCATCGATAAAAGTAGGTCGTAAGGAAGGAGTTTTCCAATATGCAAAGTGAAGTTAAGCAACAATCTGAAGCGTTGGTATTTGACGCTATTAAAATAGGTCTTGCTTCACCCGAACGGGTCAGAGAATGGTCCAGGGGCGAAGTCAAAAAGCCGGAAACCATCAATTACAGAACCTTAAAGCCTGAAAAGGATGGACTCTTTTGTGAGAAAATCTTTGGGCCGAGCAAGGACTGGGAATGTAATTGTGGTAAGTACAAAAAAATACGTTACAAAGGTGTGGTTTGTGATCGTTGTGGCGTAGAAGTTACAAAATCCAAAGTAAGAAGAGAGCGTATGGGTCATATAGAACTTGCAGCGCCTGTATCTCACATCTGGTACTTCAAAGGTATCCCTAGTCGAATGGGTCTGATTCTAGACATGTCACCTAGGACACTTGAAAAGGTATTGTACTTTGCTTCCTACATCGTCATTGATGCTGGTGAGACATCATTACAATACAAGCAAGTGCTGACTGAAAAAGAGTATACAGAAGCTTATGAAAAATATGGTCATAAGTTTAGAGCGGCTATGGGTGCAGAAGCCATACGCGAAATCTTGTCACAAATAGATCTCGTAGGCGAGTCTGAACAACTTAAAAAAGCATTAAAAGATGCTTCAGGACAGAAAAGAGCTCGTATTATTAAGCGCCTCGAAGTTATCGAAGCTTTCAAAGAATCTGGTAATCTGCCTGAATGGATGATTTTATCTGTCGTACCGGTTATACCACCGGATATTCGTCCTATGGTTCAGTTGGATGGTGGACGTTTTGCCACTTCAGACCTAAACGATTTATACAGACGTGTCATCAACAGAAATAATCGTCTTCAAAGACTTTTGGACTTAGGTGCGCCTGACATTATTGTAAGAAATGAAAAAAGAATGCTCCAAGAAGCCGTTGATGCTTTGATTGACAATGGTAGACGAGGAAGACCAGTTACAGGACCTGGTAATAGACCACTCAAATCCTTATCGGATATGTTAAAAGGTAAGCAAGGACGTTTCCGTCAGAACTTACTTGGTAAACGTGTCGATTACTCTGGACGTTCTGTAATCGTTGTCGGACCGGAACTTAAGATTTATCAGTGTGGTTTACCAAAAGAAATGGCAATTGAACTCTTTAAGCCATTTGTAATGAAAGTGCTTGTTGAAGACGGTCTTGCACATAACATTAAATCAGCAAAAAAAATGGTAGAAAGACTTGAACCAGGGGTTTGGGACGTTCTAGAAGACGTCATCAAAGAACACCCTGTTATGCTTAACCGTGCCCCCACGCTACATAGACTTGGTATACAAGCCTTTGAACCGGTACTTGTAGAAGGTAAAGCTATTAAGTTGCACCCTCTTGTTTGTACAGCTTATAATGCTGACTTTGATGGTGATCAAATGGCGGTCCATGTACCCTTATCCGTGGAAGCACAAGCAGAATGTCGTTTCCTATTATTATCGCCTAACAACCTATTAAAACCATCCGATGGTGCACCGGTATCTGTTCCTTCACAGGATATGGTTCTTGGTATTTATTATTTAACCTTGGATAAAGAAGGTGAACTAGGAGAAGGAACTATTTTTAAAGATGAAAATGAAGCGATTCTTGCTTATGACAATAAAGTCGTGAGCTTGCATGCACGTGTCAAGGTTGAACGTGTCCGCATCATTAACGGTGAGCGAGAAAGACGTCTCATTGAAACGACTGTAGGACGTATCATTTTTAATGAAGCCATTCCTCAAGATCTTGGATTTGTCGATCGCGTTACTGTAGATGATCAACTCTTATTTGAAATTGATTTTCTTGTTGGTAAGAAACAAATGCAACAGATCTTGAACTATTGCATTAATGTCCATGGTGCAACGAGAACAGCAGAAGTCTTAGATGAAATTAAGAAACTAGGTTTCAAATACTCCACTCAAAGTGCCATTACGGTATCTATTTCGGATATGGAGGTACCAGAGGAGAAAAAAGGTTTTGTAGCAGAAGCTGAAAAAACACTTGAAGATATCATAAAGCAGTTCAAACGTGGTTTGATGACAGAAGAAGAACGTTATAACAGCGTTATTCAGACTTGGCGTGAATGTGATGATAAAATCACTAAGGCACTCCTTGGTAATCTAGACAGATACAATAATATTTATATGATGGCACATTCCGGAGCTCGTGGATCGGATAATCAGATTAAGCAGCTTGCAGGTATGCGTGGTCTTATGGCGGATACCTCCGGTCATACAATTGAACTTCCAATCAAATCTAACTTCCGTGAAGGTCTTGACGTACTTGAGTATTTCATATCTGCCCATGGTGCTCGTAAAGGTCTTGCTGATACAGCCCTTAGAACGGCAGACTCGGGATACTTAACAAGAAGATTGGTTGACGTTTCTCAAGATCTTATAATCAGAGAAACGGATTGTTGTAAGGATGAGCCAGAAGTATCAGGTATGGTTATAAAAAGCTTTATGGATGGGGAAGAAGTCATTGAAGGCTTGGAAGAAAGAATGAGCGGTCGTTGGTCTATTGAAGATATTAAGCATCCAAAGACAGGTGAAATTCTAGCAAGAGCCGATCGTATGATTACACCAATTAAAGCAAGAAACATTATAAAAGCTGGAATTAATCAAGTTAAGATTAGAACAGTTTTATCTTGTAAATCAGAAGTGGGTGTATGTGCTAAGTGCTATGGTTCAAATATGGCTACAGGTATACCGGTTCAAGTAGGAGAGTCTGTGGGTATTATTGCAGCTCAATCTATCGGCGAGCCGGGAACACAGCTTACAATGCGTACCTTCCATACTGGTGGTATAGCAACAGCAGATGACATTACCCAAGGTCTTCCTAGGGTTGAAGAGCTTTTTGAAGGAAGAAAACCAAAAGGTTTGGCTATCATCGCAGAATTTAGCGGAAAAGCTGTTATGCAAGAAACGAAGAAAAAACGTGAAATGGTAATTACAAATGCAGACACCGGCGAGTCAAAAGCATACCTAATCCCTTACGGATCAAGAACAAAAGTTGCGGATGGTAGTATGGTAGAAGCAGGCGATGAGTTGACCGAAGGTAGTGTTAACCCTCATGATACACTTAGAATCAAAGGTGTTAGAGCGGTTCAAGACTATATGTTACAAGAGGTACAACGTGTTTATAGACTTCAAGGTGTTGAGATCAATGATAAGCATATTGAAGTAATTTGTAGGCAAATGCTTAAAAAACTCCGTATTGAAGACAGTGGCGACACCTCCTTCTTACCGGGTAGTTTGATTGATCGATTGGAATTTGAGAAAATCAATAGAGAAATGGAAGACAAAGGTCTTGAAGTTGCTGTAGCTACCCAAGTACTACTCGGTATTACGAAGGCATCTCTAGCAACAAACTCCTTTTTGTCAGCAGCTTCATTCCAAGAAACAACCAAAGTTTTAACGGATGCAGCTATAAAAGGAAAATCAGATCCATTGATTGGTCTCAAAGAGAACGTCATCATTGGTAAGTTGATTCCTGCAGGTACGGGTATGAAGCGTTATAGAAAACTCAATATTATAGAAAAAGATATTGATAACGATAACGTAGATGATTCATTGTTTCAAGACGAATATTAGAAATAATTAGAAATAATCCAAAAATAGGAGGCCGAGACGGGCTTCCTATTTTTGAATTTAATGAAACTAAAATAAAACTGTTTTTCTTGACAGAATAGGTAACTCGTGATAGAATTCATCAGTGTGCATTTTGATGCGTATTTTGTCTGTAGTTTAATATAGCAGACAGGAATGAATTCTTTATGAAAGAGATGGTTACTATGCACAGATTACAAGAAGGTTCCAAAATTGTAGGTACTAAGCAAACGCTAAGAGCACTTGAGCGTAACCAAGTAGAGGTATTGTTTGTTGCGGAAGATGCAAATAAACGACTGCTGGCAAAGCTCACAGAGATGGCGGAAGCCAACCATATAGCAATTGTGTATGTGAAGACAATGGAAGAACTAGGCAAAGCTTGCAATGTTAAAGTGAAAGCCGCAACCGCAGCACTGATCGTAAACAACTCATTTTCAGGAGGTGAAAAGAATGCCAACTATTAACCAGTTAGTTAGAAAAGGCAGAAAAGAAATCGTTAAGAAATCAACAGCGCCAGCACTTCAAAAAGGATTTAACTCCTTACATAAGAAGTCAACAAATATCTCAGCGCCTCAAAAGCGTGGTGTTTGTACAGCTGTTAAGACTGCTACACCTAAGAAGCCTAACTCAGCCCTTAGAAAAATCGCCAGAGTGCGTTTGACCAATGGACTAGAAGTTACAGGTTACATCCCAGGTGAAGGCCACAACTTACAAGAACATAGTGTTGTTCTCATTAGAGGTGGTAGAGTTAAAGACTTACCAGGTACACGTTATCATGTAGTCAGAGGTACATTAGATACTGCTGGCGTAGCTGACCGTCGTCAATCTCGTTCAAAATACGGAGCAAAACGACCTAAGGTGAAAAGCTAATTAAAAGAACGAATAGAACACCTTCTAAGTTAAGAAGGCTTGTTCGATGTAGTGCGAGTTATGAATGTATATAACCTGTGGTTGCAGGATCAAATATATGAAAAACTAGCACGACACACAGAAATCATTAGATTTCTGCGAGTACCTATGAATTAATTTAGCGCAAAGGCGCAAATCAATAATTAAGGAGGGAAGAACCGTGCCACGTAAAGGACATACACCCAAAAGAGATGTATTACCAGATCCAATATATGGAAACAAGGTTGTAACCAAACTGATCAACAACATCATGTTAGACGGTAAAAAAGGTGCAGCACAAAAGATCGTATACGGTGCTTTTGATAAAGTAGCAGAGAAATCAGGTAAAGATGCATTAGAGGCTTTCCAAGAGGCTCTAGGTAACATCATGCCTGTATTAGAAGTAAAAGCAAGACGTGTCGGTGGAGCAACATATCAAGTGCCTATCGAAGTACGTCCGGACAGAAGACAAGCCCTTGGACTACGTTGGTTAACACTTTACACAAGAAAACGTGGGGAAAAGACCATGGTAGACCGATTAGCTGGTGAATTATTAGATGCACTTAATAATACCGGTGGGTCTGTTAAGAAAAAAGAAGATACACATAAAATGGCAGAAGCAAACAAAGCATTTGCACATTTCAGATGGTAAAATCTGTTTGACTTTTTGTCTTAGAACAGATTGTAATTCATTAACAGTTTAGTACCAAAGGAGGAAATACTTTGGCAGGTAGAAATTATCCGTTAAATCGGACCAGAAACATCGGCATCATGGCACATATTGATGCCGGTAAAACTACCTTGACTGAGCGTATACTATTTTATACAGGCATAAGCCATAAGATCGGTGAAACTCATGAAGGTGCAGCAACAATGGACTGGATGGAGCAAGAGCAAGAAAGAGGTATAACCATTACTTCTGCTGCGACAACATGTTCATGGTTAGATAATAGAATAAACATCATAGACACACCAGGTCACGTTGACTTCACTGTTGAAGTTGAACGATCTCTCCGTGTACTAGATAGTGCGGTTGGCGTATTCTGTGCAAAGGGTGGGGTTGAACCTCAATCTGAAACAGTATGGCGTCAAGCGGACAAATATGAAGTACCTAGAATGGCATTTGTTAACAAGATGGATATTATGGGTGCAGATTTCTTTAACGTTGTTAGTATGATCAAAGAACGTCTTGGTGCAAATGCTGTACCGATTCAGTTACCAATCGGTGCTGAAGAAGACTTTGTTGGTTTGGTTGACCTAATGACAATGAAAGCCTACATCTATAATGATGATTTAGGTGAAGATATTTCAGAAGTTGATATTCCAGCAGATATGCTGGAAATGGCTACAGAATACCATAACGAAATGGTAGAGAAAATAGCAGATACCGATGAAGATCTAATGATGATGTACTTAGAAGGCGAAGAGATTTCGACCGATGAACTTAAGACAGCACTTCGTAGAGCGACCATAGGGGTAAAAATCATACCTGTTTTCTGTGGTTCTGCATATAAGAATAAAGGTGTTCAAAAGCTTTTGGATGCAGTTATAGAATATATGCCATCTCCACTTGACGTTCCTGCAATACAAGGTATTGATATGGATACAGAAGAACCGGTTGAAAGACCTGCTTCAGATGAAGCACCTTTTTCAGCATTGGCTTTTAAGATTATGGCGGATCCATTTGTGGGTAAGCTGGCATTCTTTAGAGTCTATTCCGGTACCATCAATGCTGGCTCCTATGTTCTTAATTCAACAAAGAATAAAAAAGAACGTATGGGAAGAATTCTTCAAATGCATGCGAACAAAAGAGAAGAACTTGAAAAAGTATACTCTGGAGATATCGCAGCTGCTGTTGGACTGAAATTGACAACAACCGGTGATACACTTTGTGATGAAAAACACCCGGTTATTCTTGAGTCAATGGTATTCCCTGAACCGGTTATATCAGTTGCTATTGAGCCTAAAACTAAGGCCGGACAAGAAAAAATGGGTATTGCACTTGCAAAACTTGCAGAAGAAGATCCAACCTTTAAAACATTTACAAACACTGAGACAGGACAAACCATCATAGCCGGTATGGGTGAGCTTCATCTTGAGATCATCGTAGACCGTATGCTAAGAGAGTTTAAAGTTGAAGCCAATGTAGGTGCACCACAGGTTGCGTATAAAGAAACCCTTACTAAAGCCGTTGATGTGGATAAAAAATATGCACGACAATCTGGTGGACGTGGGCAGTACGGACATTGTAAAGTAAGATTTGAACCAATGGATGTTAACGGCGAAATCACTTATGAATTCGTTAATTCAACAACCGGTGGGTCAATCCCAAGAGAATACGTACCGGCAGTTGATGCAGGTATTAGAGATGCAATGCAATCCGGTGTTCTGGCGGGTTATGAAGTTGTTGGTGTTCGTGCAGACTGTTACGACGGTTCTTACCACGATGTCGACTCTTCAGAAATGGCATTTAAGATTGCCGGATCGATGGCGTTTAAAGATGCTATGAAAAAAGGTGATTCCGTCTTACTTGAACCCATCATGAAGGTAGACATACTTGTACCTGAAGAATATATGGGTGATGTTATTGGTGACATTAACTCAAGACGTGGTAGAATTGAAGGTATGGAGCCGAGAAATGGTGCTCAATCCATACATTGTTATGTTGCATTATCTGAGATGTTTGGATATTCAACGGACATTCGTTCCAAATCACAGGGACGTGGAACTTTCTCCATGCAATTTTCACATTACGAACAACTTCCAAAGAGTATTCAAGAGAAAATACTTTCCGGAAAAGGCCTTGAGTAAGGAAATAGTCCTTGCAATTGGTTGAACAATAAAATATAATTCTAATTAGAAAAAAACAGATAAGTTATGACAAAGGTATTTATAAAATGCCACAGTGTCATTGATTAAAGGAGGAAAAAAGTAATGGGTAAAGCTAAGTATGAAAGAAACAAACCGCATGTAAATATTGGAACAATTGGTCACGTTGACCATGGTAAAACAACTTTAACAGCAGCTATCACTAAAGTACTATTTGATAGACTGGGTACTGGATCAATCGTTGATTTCGATAACATTGATAAAGCACCAGAGGAAAGAGAAAGAGGGATCACAATCTCTACAGCACACGTTGAGTATGAGACAGAAAATCGTCACTACGCTCACGTTGACTGCCCAGGTCACGCCGACTACGTTAAGAACATGATCACTGGAGCAGCTCAAATGGACGGTTCTATCCTTGTTGTTGCTGCAACTGACGGACCAATGGCTCAAACTAGAGAGCATATTCTATTAACACGTCAAGTTGGTGGTACACATATCGTTGTATTCATGAACAAATGTGACATGGTTGATGATGAAGAATTATTAGAATTGGTTGAAATGGAAATCAGAGAATTGTTATCTGATTATGGATTCCCTGGAGATGATCTTCCAGTTATCCAAGGTTCAGCACTTAAAGCACTAGAAGATACAAGCAGCAAATGGGGCGATATCGTACTTGAATTAATGCAAGCTTGTGATGATTATATTCCGGAGCCAATTCGTCAAACAGATAAGCCATTCTTGATGCCAATCGAGGACGTTTTCTCAATCACAGGTCGTGGTACTGTTGCGACTGGTAAAGTTGACCGTGGTGTTTTACACGTTCAAGACAATGTTGAAATCGTTGGTCTTAAAGAAGAGTCAAGAAAAGTTGTTTGTACAGGCGTAGAGATGTTCCGTAAGCTTCTTGATGAAGCTCAAGCGGGTGACAACATTGGCGCATTACTTCGTGGTGTACAAAGAGAAGAGATTGAACGTGGACAAGTACTTGCAGCACCTGGTTCAATTACACCTCATACAACATTCAAAGCACAAGTATATGTACTTAAAAAAGAAGAAGGTGGACGTCATACACCATTTTTTGGTAACTACAGACCACAATTCTACTTCACAACGACTGACGTAACTGGTGTCATCAATTTACCAGAAGGTGTAGAAATGTGTATGCCTGGCGACAACATCGAGATGGACGTTGAATTAATCGCGCCAATCGCGATGGAAGTTGGTCAAAAGTTCTCAATCCGTGAGGGTGGAAGAACAGTTGGTTCAGGATCTGTTACTGTAATCAGCAAATAATAAATAATAGAGTTTAATCAGGCTCTTTGTCAAATCTTGGGGTAATCCCTATATTGATGAGTCAACCAAGTCTCTAAGTGAAAAAAAGCTTAGGGACTTTTTTAGATGAAGTTAGATGTTCTTTTACAACCCTAATACAAGCTGGGGATAGAATGAAAGGGGTTTTAATGGTGGGTCCCATGAAAACCCTTCCACAGTGTGTATGACTACGGCCTCCGGTTGGTGCGTCCTGCACCAAAAGTCGGCGGTCTGCATCCATGCAGACTTGCAAATTTCATAAGAAAGTTTTCACTTAGCATCATGTCTTGAAGACTGACATGATGCATGAAGTTACTTTCTTATGAGCCTAGTCACACACACTGCTTCCAGGAACTTCATGGTCGGTGCTAACTAACATGGTATTATTGGTACCTTTAACTCATCATGTGGAGTATACGATTTTTAAACCTATTGAAATTACGCATACCATATGCATTTCTTTTAAGAACCTTAATCTTATTGTTAACGCCTTCTGTATAGCCATTCGTATAAGGACAAGTAAAGGAGTTAAGAATATACTTTTGCCAGTTTATGATGGTATTCATACACGTTATAAACTCGGGTTCATTCTGTGTTGCTACAAAAACGTACCATTCTTTAAGGCGTTTTAATGCTGTATCCTTATCTGGAGCATCTACAAAGTCATAGAACTTTTCCTTAAGAAGATAAGCTGTCCTAAGCCTTGAGGATGTATCAAGCATGACGCTTACTTGGTCGACTTGCTCATCTGTTAAAAATCGACGTCTTTTTAATAGTAGGTGTCGGCTTCTTTTGAAGTATTTCCTTCTCGTCTTGTAAAATTTTTCTGCTCTTGTTTTCTAACCCGATCAAAGGCCCATGTTATCTGTCTAATCCAATGATACTTGTCTATGACGATTGTTGCATTCTTAAAATAGGTTTCAGCAATATCGCGATAAGGCTGCCACATATCCATAACAAAATAAGCTACTTTATCACGGTTCTTAAAGCGTCTGAAGTAGTCAGAAAGGATATGATGTTCGCGACCAGGCAAAATATCTAAGACCTTTTTATTAACCGGATCAGTAAGAATACCTTGATATTTGCGTCCCGCATTACCCTTAAATTCATCAATAGACAGCACTCTGGGTAAAGAGGTATTGGTATAGTCGATAAATTTAAAGAGTCTAAAAATAGTGGTTATAGAAAGATTACAATGTTTAGCAATATCGGTCATGGAATGTGTAGAACGCATTCTATCAATGACATACTGGACTAAACGCGTAGACATTCTAAAATAGCGAGGAAGAAAAGTATTCTTCTCATAAAACCGCTTATTACAATGATTACAAGTATAACGACGCTTACGATAATGAAACAAAGTATTGAGGCCAAAAGCAGGAGCATCTTTAAACACTTGAAACCTGTAATCATGTACTTTATCGGTCTTTTGATGACAATGGGGGCAATGATGAGTTCTTCTGGGTAATTCACAATAGATGTGTAATGCATCAGGGTCATTTTCGATTTTAGTTACGATTATGTCTTTTAATCCTAACAGTTTTTCGATATAATGGTTATTGAGCATAAGCTTTACCTCCTTGTTGTTTGGTTGTGGTGACTTTATTTTACAAGGGATTTAGTTTATGCTCAACTTTTTGTAAAATAAATGTTGAGGTGAATATCTCACCCCAACATTTATTATAGAACCTTTAATCACAGGGTTACCCGTTAACGGGTAGCCCTGTTTTTTTTCATAAAAACCCTGCTTCCAAGAACTTCATAATTGATAGTATCTTATATAGAAAAAAATGTAGAAAAAGCTTGCATTAGATAAAACCATAAGTTATAATCCTGTCTTTGACAGTTGTGAAACAGAAAAAGCTTGAAATCCCTTATAAATAGGGGCTTCAAGCTTTTTATATGTCATTAATTTTTGCGTACTTTTTTTTACTTTTTAGTCTTTTGTATATATTTTTCATTTCTTTGTCGCTGACAATCTGATAGTCTGTTCTAAATCCATAGGTATCATGTAGTGCATCTGTAAAATCAGTACGTGTATAGGTCGGAATAAAACCCTGTCCAGGAACGCAATAGAAGTTCATATCCTTTAACTGGCCGACGATTTCGTTCGTTGTAAACTGGTTGTCTAGGTCTTTCTCCAGATATCTATATAAAACAAGTGCTAGAAAACAGGTTGTAAAATGCGCTTTTATACGGTCGTCTCTTTGAAGATAAACAGGTCTTGCTTTAAACTCGCTCTTCATAATTCTAAAACATTCTTCAACTTCCCAACGTCGGTGGTTAATTCTAGCTATTTCAGAAGCATCTTCGTCAAGGTTAGTACATACTGCATAGAAGCCGTCATAGATACTTTCCTCAGCAACAGTATTTGAATTAAGATGGTAAAGTGTCTCTTCTGCAACTTCACCATCACTTGTAACATTGGTGGAAGCGATAAATCGTTTATAATCATTTTGTCTTTTCTTACCTATACTTTTTGGGTTAGTGCTAATGAGTTTTGTGGCACGTTCAAGTTGTTTGTTTCTGATCTGACGTTGATAATAACGGTATTTAAGAGAAAAGGTGACAATCAGTTTTTGCTCAAGATCATTCTCTTTAATCCATCTCTCTTTATAAAAGGTCATATTCTTATATTGCTCACAAAGACTTTCATTTTCATCAAACAGGTTTAAATCAAAGGTTTCTTTGGAATCATTGTGCCTCCATCCAGTTGGTTCTAAAGCCCACTCTTTTAAAAACTGCTTAAGTTTTTTGATGGATTGAGTTGTAATAAAAGAACGTCCATTTATATTATTAAACTTCCTATTTGCATTTGAAGATAAGCCGGCATCAGTACATACAACAAACTTGGATAGTTTGAAGTCTTCGATAATTTGCTTTTCTAAAGGCTTTAGAGTCACCTGCTCATTGGTATTGCCACTGTGAATGTTAAAAGCGAGAGGAATACCATCTCCATCCATAAACAAGCCCATTTCTACAATAGGGTTAGGACGGTTTTCTTTGGAGGGTCCATATTGTTTAAGGCCATCTTCTTGTTCAATCTCAAAAAAGTAGTTGGTACAGTCATAATAAAGAATTCGATCATTACGTTTAGAAACTGCTAGACTGTTTTTGTAAAGCTGTGATTGTATGAAATCGGATTCCTTAGCGATAACTTCTAAAGACCTGTAAATGTTCTGTAATTCAAAGTTTGGCTGTTCGAGAAGACGTTTAGAAGATTCAAAGGTGCAAAGCTTGGAAGAAGGAAAAAGAATTCTTCCGTAAATCAAACGAGAGAGAATACCGTTAAGGTCATAGGTGAACTTGTGCCTTGAAGAAATATCGTTACAAATCTTATGAAGCCCTAACTGGTAATAAATCTGTTGAAGAAAAAGATAGCCACCGTTGTAGGAACGTTGAATCTCTTTATCAATAAGCGTGGATTGCCTAAGCTTGATAATAACCTCACGTTTTTGTTCTTTTCTTGGCGATTAAGATCTTCGATATACTTTTTGGCCCACTCTATGGGATTAGCACCATTTAGCTTTTTTTCTAAATCAGAATATCTGCCAAGTTTTTCGACGGTTCTAGTTTTTTGTTTTCCATCAACATAAATAGTTTCTATGACATATAATAATTGAACATTTTTAGAATTTACAACTTTCAGCCTCATAACAACACCTCCTAATACCCTATATTATATCATAGAACGTAGTAGAACGTAAATGAAAAGAGTAGAATTTGACAAAAAAATAAGCCTAAATAGGCTTGTTATAAGGTTTTCGCTGTTTTAGTTACTTCGGCAAGTGTCAAAGACCCGGGATTTAGTTTATGCTCAACTTTTTTTGTAAAAAAATAAATGTTGAGGTGAATATCTCACCCCAACATTTATTATAGAACCTTTAATCACAGGGTTACCCGTTAACGGGTAGCCCTGTTTTTTTTCATAAAAACCCTGCTTCCAAGAACTTCATAATTGATAGTATCTTATATAGAAAAAAATGTAGAAAAAGCTTGCATTAGATAAAACCATAAGTTATAATATAAAGGCTGTGACAATAAAAGCAATGAAGTTAGAGGTTGCCGTTCATAACAACGGGTAATTCTAATGGAGCGAATGTCATGTTCAAGAAACTGACGACAAGATCACTGTACGAATAAGATGCCATCAATTAAGTTTGATGAAGGACGTGTGAATGAATGACACGCCAGGCAAGATGTACAGTCACCACTTGTCGTACTCAAGTACGAAAAGGAGGCGACTTTTTTTATGGCAACTCAAAAAATGAGAATTAGCTTGAAAGCGTATGATCATCAATTAATCGATCAATCATCAGAGAAGATCATCGAAACTGCAAAGAAAACAGGAGCGAAAGTGAGCGGACCTATCCCACTTCCTACTAAAAAGGAAATCATTACGATCCTAAGAGCCGTACACAAGTACAAAGACTCTAGAGAGCAGTTCGAACAAAGAACACACAAAAGATTAATTGACATATTAATGCCAACAGCTAAAACGGTAGATGCACTTATGCGTCTAGAACTACCTGCTGGGGTAGACATTAAAGTAGATGTAAAATAATATCCACATTAGAGGTTTATATAGAAGGTAATGCTTTATATAACCGTCTAGGATGATTACGTCAATGTAATCCGCTGTAGATCAATAGGAGGTGCAATATGCAAAAAGCAATTATTGCGAGAAAAGTAGGCATGACACAAATCTTCATGGAAGATGGCGCATTGGTTCCTGTAACCGTATTACAAGCCGGTCCATGTACAGTTGTTCAAGTAAAAACCGTAGACAACGATGGCTATAGTGCTGTTCAAATCGGTTTTGAAGACAAAAAAGAAAAACACACAACACAACCTTTACAAGGTCATTTCCAAAAAGCCGGTGTTACTGCTAAGAGAGTACTAAAAGAATTCAGACTTGAAAATGCAGAAACATTTGAAGCTGGTCAAGAAATCACAGCTGATATTTTCGCAGTTGGCGACATGATTGATGTAAGTGGTACAAGTAAAGGTAAAGGGTTCCAAGGTAACATCAAGCGTCACGGACAAACAAGAGGCCCCATGGCTCACGGTTCTAAGTACCATAGAAGACCTGGTTCAATGGGACAAGCATCATCACCTTCAAAAGTATTCAAAGGTAAGAACTTACCTGGACATATGGGTGCTGTAAAAGTGACGATTCAAAATCTTGAAGTTGTAAGAGTGGACGCAGAACAAAACTTGATTTTAGTTAAAGGTGCTGTACCTGGACCTAAAAAATCTATCTTAACAATTAGAGACGCAGTTAAGGCGTAGTAATTGCAGGAAGGAGGAACGAAAATGGCAAAAGTATCTGTATACAATATGGATGGTAAACAAGTAGAAGAACTAGAACTAAATGATAGCATTTTTGGAATTGAAATCAAAAACCACTTAATGCATATGTCAGTTGTTCAACAACTTGCAAATAAACGCCAAGGAACACAAAGTGCTAAAACCCGTGCAGAAGTACGTGGTGGTGGTAGAAAACCTTGGAGACAAAAAGGAACGGGTAGAGCTAGAATCGGTTCAATAAGAGCACCACATTGGACAGGTGGTGGTGTGGTTTTTGCACCAAAACCAAGAGATTACTCATTCAAACTTAATAAAAAAGAAAAAAGAATAGCCCTTAAATCTGCACTATCAGCAAAAGTTGCTGATGGAAAATTCATCGTTCTTGATGAATTGACACTTGATGGTATTAAAACAAAAGATATGATTAAGGTTCTTGATAACTTAAGCGTTAAAAAAGCTTTAATCTGTATCAATGAAAACAACAAAAATGTATTATTATCAGCTAGGAATATAGCAAATGTAGCAACAGCTCAAACCAATACGATCAATGTGTATGATATTCTAAAATATGACACATTCGTAACGACTAAGGCAGCTGTGGCAACAATAGAGGAGGTGTACGCATAATGGCAAGCATAAATTACTATGACGTACTACTTAAACCTGTAATCACTGAAAAAAGTATGGATCAAATGGGTGATCGTAAATATACATTTTTAGTGCATCCAGAAGCGACTAAGGTTCAAATCAAAGAAGCGGTTGAAAAAATGTTTAAAGGTGCTATCGTTCAAAAAGTCAATACCATGAATAAAGACGGTAAGACAAAAAGACGTGGTACAACAAGCGGCAAGACAGCTAAAACAAAAAAAGCGATCGTAACTTTGACAGCAGAGAGTAAAGAGATCGACTTCTTCGAAGGAATGTAAAAAACACATTCCGGGGACACACACGGTAGCGTGGTAAGACGCTACAGGAAAGGAGCTAAAAGACAATGGGTATTAGAAAATACAAACCTTATACACCTTCCAGAAGACATATGACGGCTTCTACTTTTGAGGAAATCACAAAATCAACACCTGAAAAATCCTTAGTAGTAGCAATCAAAAAGAACTCAGGAAGAAACAATCAAGGTAAAATAACAGTGAGACACCGTGGCGGTGGCGCTAAAATGAAATACAGAATCATAGATTTCAAGAGAAATAAAGACGGAGTGCCGGCTAAAGTGGCTTCTATCGAGTACGATCCAAATCGTACAGCTAACATTGCATTGCTTCAATATGCAGATGGTGAAAAGAAATACATTCTTGCACCGGTAGGCCTTAAAGTTGGATCAACTTTAATGAGTGGCGCAGATGCAGAAGTAAAAACAGGAAACGCATTACCACTCATCAACATTCCTGTAGGTTCACAAGTACATAACATTGAGATGAAGCCAGGCAAAGGCGGACAACTTGTACGTTCAGCCGGTAATGTAGCACAACTTATGGCAAAAGAAGGTAAGTTTGCAACACTACGTTTACCATCCGGTGAAATGAGAATGGTACCTAGCGAATGTAGAGCAACCATCGGTCAAGTTGGTAATGTTGATCATGAGCTTATTACTATAGGTAAAGCAGGACGTAAACGTCATATGGGTATTCGCCCAACAGTACGTGGTTCTGTAATGAACCCTTGTGACCATCCACATGGTGGTGGTGAAGGTAAATCACCAATCGGACGTCCAAGTCCAATGACACCTTGGGGTAAACCAGCTCTTGGTCTTAAGACAAGGAAGAAAAACAAACATTCTAACAAATATATCGTAAGAAAACGTGGCAGTAATAAATAGTCACTCATCCATATCGATTAATGCAAAAGGAGGCTTTATAAATGGCTCGTTCATTGAAAAAAGGACCATTTATTGATGGGCACCTGCTTAAAAAAGTAGAGGCACTCAATGAAACCGATAGCAAGCAAGTTATTAAAACTTGGTCAAGACGTTCCACTGTATTCCCTGAGATGGTTGGACATACAATCGCCGTGCATGACGGTAGAAAACATGTACCTGTATACATCAGTGAAGACATGGTTGGTCATAAACTCGGAGAATTCGTTTTAACCAGAACCTTTAGAGGACATGGCAAAGACGAAAAGAAATCAAAAGTACGTTAATTATATGTACGAAAGGAGGCACTTTTAGATGGCTAAAGGACATAGAAGTCAGATTAAACGTGAAAGAAATGCAAATACGGATAACAGAGCGAAAGCTAAAGTATCTTTTGCAAGAGTTTCTGACACAAAAGCAAGAATTGTACTAGACACCATAAAAGGTAAAGATGTTGTATCGGCTCTTGGTATATTAGCATTTACACCAAGAAAAGCTGCACGTGTTATAGAGAAATTATTAAGTTCAGCAATAGCAAATGCTGAAAACAATCTTGGACTTGATCCAAACAACTTATACATTCAAGAGACATTTGCTAATAAAGGACCAACACTTAAGAGAATCAGACCTAGAGCTCAAGGTAGAGCTTTTAGAATTCAAAAAAGAACCAGTCACATCACGATTATCTTAAACGAAAGGTAAAGGAGGTAAGGCATGGGACAAAAAGTTAATCCACACGGCTTAAGAGTCGGTATCATCAAGGATTGGGATTCAAGATGGTATGCCGAGAAAAATTTTTCAGATCTTCTGGTAGAAGACTTTAATCTTAGAAAATTTTTAAAGAAAAAACTATACTCTGCAGGTATCTCAAAAATCGAAATTGAAAGAGCATCTGAGAGAGTTAAAGTGAACATTCATACTGCTAAACCTGGTATCGTAATCGGTAGAGGTGGAACAGCCATTGATGAGACTAAAAAAGAAGTAGAAGCTATGGTAACAGGAAAAGTGATTGTCAACATCGTTGAAGTCAAAAGACCTGAGAAAACTTCACAACTGGTAGCTGAAAACGTAGCACTTCAATTGGAGAACCGTGTATCATTTAGAAGAGCTATGAAACAAGTTATGGGACGCGCATTAAAATCAGGCGCAAAAGGAATCAAGGTACAATGTTCAGGACGTTTGGGTGGCGCAGAAATGGCGCGAGTTGAAAGCTACAACGAAGGAAACATTCCTCTTCAAACCCTTAGAGCTGACATTGATTATGGATTCGCTGAAGCAGATACAACTTACGGCAAGATTGGCGTAAAAGTATGGATTTGCCACGGTGAAGTTCTTCCTAAGAAAGCGAACAAAGGAGGAAAAGAATAATGTTAATGCCAAAAAGAGTAAAAAGACGTAAGCAATTCCGTGGACGTATGACCGGTAAGGCCACTCGCGGTAACCAAATCATCTACGGAGAGTTTGGTATTGTAGCAATGGAAGCTGCTTGGGTACGTTCCAATCAAATAGAATCAGCCCGTGTTGCCATGACACGTTACATCAAGCGTGGTGGTAAAGTTTGGATTAAGATTTTCCCAGACAAGCCTGTAACTACTAAACCAGCAGAAACTCGTATGGGTTCTGGTAAAGGTTCACCTGAGTATTGGGTTGCGGTTGTAAAACCGGGACGCGTTATGTTTGAACTTGCAGGAGTTCCAGAAGAGACAGCTAGAGAAGCCCTAAGACTTGCAATGCACAAGTTGCCATTGAAATGTAAAATTGTTTCTCGCGCAGATTTAGAAGGCGGTGAATAATTGTGAAGTCAGCAAAATATTTAGAAGAGTTAAGAAATAAGTCAGCAGCTGAATTACAAGAAGCATTGGTACTTGCAAAGAAGGAATTATTCAACTTAAGATTCCAAAATGCAACCAACCAATTAGAGAATACAGCTCGCATCACAGCAGTAAGAAAAAATATTGCAAAGATCCAAACAATTATTGCTGAGCAATTGCAAGCAGCTAAGTAATGATCTCGAAAGGAGGCATTGTTGTGACAGAAAGAAATCTTAGAAAAGTAAGAACCGGACGTGTTGTCAGTGACAAAATGGATAAAACAGTTGTTGTAGCCATTGAAGGAACTGTAAAACATCCACTATATCACAAAGTAGTAAAAAGAACATATAAGCTTAAGGCTCATGATGAAAACAATGAGTGTGAAGTTGGCGATAGAGTAAAAGTGATGGAAACCAAGCCAATCTCAAAAGACAAGAGATGGCGTTTAGTGGAAATCATCGAGAAAGCAAAATAGTATTCCCGAAAGGAGGTTTTCAGCATGATTCAACAAGAATCGAGACTTAAAGTAGCTGATAATACAGGTGCCAAAGAAATCCTATGCATTCGTGTACTGGGAGGATCCACTAGAAGATATGCTAGTGTTGGTGATGTGATTGTTGCTACCGTTAAAGATGCAACACCAGGTGGCGTTGTAAAAAAAGGTGACGTTGTTAAAGCCGTTGTCGTAAGAACAGTAAAAGAAATCAGACGTAAAGATGGTTCATATATAAGATTTGATCAAAACGCAGCAGTTGTGCTAAAAGATGATGGTACTCCAAGAGGTACACGTATCTTTGGTCCTGTGGCAAGAGAACTTCGTGAGAAGAAGTATATGAAAATCTTATCACTAGCACCAGAAGTATTATAAGGAGGTGTACACATGTCAAAGATGAAACTTAAAACCGGCGATACTGTAAAAGTAATCACTGGTAAGGATAAAGGCAAAGAAGGCAAAATCTTAGATGTCAACAGCAAGTCAGGTCGTGTATTGGTTGAAGGCATCAACAAAGCAACTAAGCATACAAAGCCTAGTGCAGCTAATCAACAAGGTGGTATCATTCACAAAGAAGCCATGATTGATGCTTCTAATGTAATGTATATGCACAAAGGTAAGCCGACCAAACTTGGCGCAGTTGTTTCTACGGTTGAGCGTAACGGCAAAACCAAAACTGTACGTAAACGTGTAGCTAAAACTACCGGTGAAGTCGTCGACAAATAATCGAAAGGAGGTCCATTCAATTGAGTAGACTTATTGATACTTACAGAAATGAAATCGTTGAAGGTATGATGAAAAAATTCAACTATACAAATAAATTACAAGTGCCAAAGATTGAAAAAATCGTCATCAATATGGGTGTCGGTGAAGCTAAAGAAAATCAAAAAGCTATGGATTCTGCAGTTAGTGATCTTACAATCATTGCAGGTCAAAAGCCACTTGTAACAAAAGCAAAAAAATCAGTAGCTGCCTTTAAATTAAGAGAAGGTATGAACATTGGTACGAAAGTAACCCTTCGTGGCAAAAGAATGTATGAATTCCTAGACCGTCTTGTTAACCTATCTCTACCACGTGTTCGTGACTTTAGAGGTGTTAACCCTAACTCTTTCGATGGCAGGGGTAACTATGCAATGGGCATTAAGGAACAACTTATTTTCCCGGAGATCGAATATGACAAGATCGACAAAATCAGAGGTATGGATATCATCATTGTTACAACTGCTAACACAGATGAAGAAGCTAGAGAGCTACTAACTCAATTCGGAATGCCTTTCAGAAAATAAAGGAGGTAATAATCAATGGCTAAAACGTCAATGAAGGTTAAACAACAACGTAAACCAAAATTCTCCACACAAGCTTACACCCGTTGCAGACTTTGCGGAAGACCTCATAGTGTATTGAAAAAATACGGCATATGCAGAATCTGCTTTAGAGAACTTGCATACAAAGGACAAATCCCCGGTGTTAAAAAAGCTAGTTGGTAAACAACATATAGGAAGGAGGCAATTATCATGACAATGAGTGATCCTATTGCAGATATGCTTACAAGAATTAGAAACGGTAACACAGCAAAGCATGACGTTGTAAAAGTTCCATCATCAAAGATGAAACTTGCTGTTGTTGATATATTAGTAAAAGAAGGTTATATCAAAAACTATAAGATTATAGCGGATGGCGCTTTCAAGGCAATTAGAATTGAACTTAAATATGGTGCGGATAAAAACGAAAAAGTTATTTCCGGTATCAAGAAGATATCAAAGCCAGGACTTAGAGTTTATGCAAGTAAAGATGAATTACCATCAGTGCTTGGTGGCCTTGGTACAGCAATTATATCAACAAATAAAGGTCTTATTACAGACAAAGAAGCTAGAAAACTTAATGTAGGTGGCGAGGTTATCGCATTTATCTGGTAAACCACCGTAAATGTAACCTAGCACCATAAAGATTTTCTAAAGGACTAGAAATTAACTTTAAACTATGATAATCTGTTTAAGACTGTCAATAGATGCTTGAAGATGTATAGAATACATACAAGGGTCTGATTAGGTGAAAAGATAGTTTCAAAGTAGAAGCTGTTTTAATTTAACCGTAAGGAGGAAAAAAGAATGTCACGTATTGGAAGATTACCAATTACTGTGCCGGCTGGTGTTGATGTTACAATTACAAAAGAGAATTTTGTAACGGTAAAAGGCCCAAAAGGGACAATAGAAAAACAAGTACCAAAAGAAATGGAATTAAAACTTGAAGGTTCAGAAATCGTGGTCACAAGACCTAGTGAACAAAAAAAGATGAAATCATTACATGGACTTACAAGAACGTTAGTCTTTAATATGGTTGAAGGTGTAACGAATGGTTACACAAAAGTACTCGAGATCAATGGTGTCGGATATAGAGCTAAAAAAGACGGTAAAAAACTTGACCTAAGTTTAGGTTATAGTCATCCTGTTGTTATGGAAGATCCAGAAGGTATTGAATCAGTGGTTGAAGGTAATAAAATTACCATTAGCGGGATCAGCAAAGAAAAAGTTGGTCAATACGCAGCCGAAATCAGATTCAAAAGACCACCAGAGCCCTATAAAGGCAAAGGTATCAAGTACATTGATGAAGTTATCAAACGTAAAGAAGGAAAAGCTGGTAAGTCCTAGGCTAAGCCTTAGGCCTATATAAGCGCCTTTAATATGAAATTGATGATTCACAGGACAACTTTCATAATAAAATTGACAAAGGGGTGAAATCCAAATGATTAAGAAAATATCCAGACAAGCAGTTCGTGTTAAAAAACACTTGAAAATAAGAAACAAAATTTCAGGTACTCCTGCTAGACCAAGATTAGCTGTTTATAGAAGTAATTCACACATCTATGCTCAGATAATTGATGATGTTAAGGGCAACACACTCGTTGCAGCTTCAACTGTAGAAAAGGCAATTAAGGAGACATTGGAAAAAACCAACGATATAACCGCAGCCAAAGCTGTTGGTGATGCTGTTGCAAAAAAAGCAATCGAAAAAGGCATCGACGCTGTTGTTTTTGACCGTGGTGGGTATATTTACCATGGCAAGATCAAGGCATTAGCTGACGCAGCTCGAGAAGCTGGGTTAAAATTCTAAGTAAGGAGGTTGACACATGAAGCGAAACATTATAGATTTTAATGGCTTAGAACTTAAAGAAAAAGTCGTAACCATTAAACGTGTAACTAAGGTTGTAAAAGGTGGACGTAACTTCAGATTCACAGCGACAGTTGTTGTTGGAGATGAAAACGGACATGTTGGTGCCGGCATGGGTAAAGCTGTGGAAATTCCAGAAGCAATCCGTAAAGGTATAGAAGATGCAAAGAAAAAAATGATCGAAATTCCACTAGATGAAAACAACAGCATACCACATGACTGGTTAGGGAAATTCGGAAGTGCCTCAGTTCTATTAAAAAGAGCACCTGAAGGTACCGGTGTTATAGCTGGTGGTCCTGCACGTGCCGTACTTGAGCTTGCAGGTATTAAAAACATCAGAACAAAATCCCTTGGTTCAAACAATAAGGCAAATCTTGTTGCTGCAACCATTACAGGACTTAGTCAATTGAAAACACCAGAGCAAGTAGCCAATCTTCGCGGTAAAACAGTAGAAGAAGTATTAGGTTAGGAGGGAACCAAGATGGCAGATAAATTAAAAATTACTTTAGTTAAATCGACAATTGGCGCCAAACCTAAACACAAGTTAACTGCTGAAGCATTAGGCCTAACAAAGCTTAATAAAACAGTAGAACAAAGTGACAATGCGGCAATTAGAGGTATGATTCAGTCGATCGTACACTTAGTAAAAGTTGAAGAAGTTTAGTCGAAAAAACAATAAGGAGGTGTAACCGACATGAATTTAACAGATTTAAGACCTGTAGCAGGTTCAAAAAAGAAGAAATTCATAAAAGGTAGAGGTCACGGTTCTGGAAACGGTAAGTTTGCAGGTAGAGGTCGTGATGGTCAGAATTCACGTTCAGGCGGGGGTACTAGACCAGGCTTTGAAGGTGGACAAATGCCTTTATATAGACGTCTTCCCAAAAGAGGATTCCATTGTCTGAACTCAAAAGACATTGTTGCCATCAATTTGGACGCTTTAAATGTATTTAGAGCAGGATCCGTGATCACAGTTGAAAAATTACAAGAAAAAGGAATTATTAATAACCCACGTGACGGTGTCAAAATCTTAGGAGATGGAGAATTAACTAAGAAATTGACGGTTCAAGTGAATGCTTTTAGTAAATCAGCCATTGAGAAAATTGAGGCTGCTGGTGGGAAAGCAGAGGTGGTATAATTGTTTAAGACACTTCGAGATGCTTTTAAAGTAGAAGACTTAAGAAAAAGAATACTGTTTACATTTTTCATGTTATTTGCTATACGTTCAGGTGCTGCCATTCCTATCCCAGGGATTGACAGCCGTGGTATCCTAGAATACTTTAATAACAACAGTGAAGGACTTCTAGGGATGTTTGATGCTTTTTCAGGTGGTGCATTCAAGAACATGACTATTTTTGCTCTTGGTATCATCCCTTACATCAACTCATCCATCATCATGAACCTTCTTACAATTGCGATTCCAGCACTTGAAGAAATGCAAAAAGACGGTGAAGACGGTAGGAAAAAAATTGCGAAAATTACAAGATACGCAACGATTGGATTCGCAGTGATTCAAGCAACTGCTATTAGCATCGGATTTAGAAGTTATTTTGTTGACTACAGCTTCTGGTCAGTCATCGCAGCCATTGTTACTATGACGGCTGGTACGGCTTTCTTGATGTGGTGTGGTGAAAAAATCACTGAAAACGGCGTAGGTAACGGTATATCACTTATTATCACCGTGAATATCTTATCAGGTCTTGGTAGTGGCGCTTTAACATTATACGAGTTATTTATGAGCAGTGAAGTGGTAAAAGCAATTACGCTTTTGGTTGTTTTCTTTTTAATGATCGTGTTTGTTGTCTTAATCCAATTGGGTGAAAGACGCATACCCGTTCAGTATGCAAAAAGGGTTCAAGGACGTAAGGTGTATGGTGGGCAATCAACACACATACCTATGAAAGTAAACATGGCTGGTGTTATTCCGGTTATATTTGCATCATCCTTATTACAATTTCCTGCGACCATTACTTCTTTTATCACAGCAAGCCCAACGGGTTGGTGGGGTAAAACTTTAGAAGTCATTAGCATCAGTAACCCCTATGGTGCAGCAATATACTTTGTACTTATTATTGCATTTGCTTATTTCTATACAGCCATAACATTTAATCCTTATGATGTGGCAAATAATATGAAAAAAAATGGTGGTTTTATACCTGGGATTCGTCCTGGTAAGCCAACCGTAGAATATTTATCAAAAGTGCTTAGTAGACTTGTATTGATTGGTGCTGTGATGCTTGGTATTATAGCATTAGCCCCTGTTGGGTTAACCGCAGTTACCAAAATTCAATTGAATTTTGGTGGTACCTCACTGATCATCGTAGCCGGTGTTGCACTTGAAACTGTTAAGCAGGTTCAGTCACAGCTTGTCATGAGACATTACAAAGGTTTCTTAGGATAAGATCGATTATAAAGTTTTTGAATAGCTTCAATTCGGCTAAGAGAAGAGGGTATGGATTATTACATACTTCCTTTTAGTCGATTTAGAAGCATTCATCTATTCACTGATAAACGAGTACTTTGATGCAAGTTGAGCATCTGCTCAATAAGTATCTAAAGGAGGTATATGATGAAGATAATTATGTTAGGCGCACCTGGTGCCGGCAAAGGAACTCAAGCAAAGAAATTATCAACCAAATACAGCATTCCACATATTTCTACAGGTGATATATTTAGAGCGAATATCAAAGGTGAGACTGAACTTGGATTAAAAGCAAAAAGCTTTATGGATCAAGGTTTATTAGTTCCAGATGCTTTGGTTGTAGATCTTGTAGCAGACCGTATCGTAGAAGATGACTGTGCGAATGGATTTGTATTAGATGGTTTCCCAAGAACCATACCTCAAGCAGAAAGCTTGGATGCTGCTCTAGAAAAAATGGGCACTTCTATGGACTATGCTATTGATGTGGATGTTCCGGATGATGTTATTGTAAAAAGAATGTCTGGCAGAAGAGCATGCGTAAAATGTGGTGCAACTTACCACACAGTATATATTGCACCAAAAGTTGACGGTATCTGTGATGTATGTGGCAGTGAGCTGATTCTAAGAGATGATGATCAGCCGGAAACTGTACTTAAAAGATTAGGTGTCTACCACGAACAAACCCAACCACTGATTGAATACTATACAAACAAAGGCATATTAAAAACAGTGGACGGAACTCAAGACATAGATGTGATTTTTGAATCCATATGTGAAATTGTAGGTGCGTAGTAGATGGCAATATTAATTAAAAGCGATTCAGAAATTGAGATTATGCGACAAGCTAACGCCATTGTAGCTAAAGCCCACGAATTAGTGGCAAAGGCTATACGGCCTGGTGTGTCAACTTATGAGCTTGATAGGATTGCTGAAGACTTCATACGAAGTCAAAATGCTACCCCTTCTTTTCTAGGTTATGGTGGTTTCCCCGCTTCTATATGTACTTCCGTTAATGAAGCTGTTGTTCATGGTATTCCCAGTAAACAACAGATTATAGAAAACGGCGACGTTTTAAGTGTTGATATTGGCGCTTATTTTAATGGTTATCATGGCGATGCAGCTAGAAGCTATGCTGTGGGCCAGGCATCTGAGGATGCAATCAAACTCATTGAAGTAACGCAAGCAAGTTTCTTTGAAGGTATTAAGTACGCTAAGCCCGGTGCTCATTTACATGAAATATCAGCTGCCATTCAGAATTTTGTGGAGGCTCATGGTTTTTCAGTTGTAAGAGATCTGGTCGGTCATGGTATTGGTAAAGATTTACATGAAGAACCTCAAATACCTAACTATAAGCCCATCGGACGCGGACCGAAACTTCAAAAAGGTATGGTACTTGCCATTGAACCAATGGTTAACGCTGGACGATATAATGTTCGAACTTTAAGTGATGACTGGACAGTTGTGACTTTGGACGGATCATTATCTGCCCACTATGAAAATACAATACTGATTACGGATACAGGTTGTGAATTGCTGACGGTTTTGAATCAAGGTGAGCATAATGAAAAATTTTGAACTTGGTCAAATAGTTAAATCTACTGCAGGTCGAGATTGCGGTGAGCTTTTTATTATTTTAGACATTGAAGAAGCTTATGTGTACATAGCAGACGGAAAACGCAGACGTATCGAGTCTCCCAAAAAGAAGAAATTAAAACATCTTCAAATCACCTATATGATATCAGAAGAAATTGCCGGTAAATTAAAGCACAACGAAAAAATCACCAATGCCGATATCAGAAATAATTTAAAAGATTATCAACAAACCCTAGAATAAGCCTAATTAGGAGGTAGACCATGTCAAAAAAAGACGTAATAGAAGTTGAAGGTAAAGTTAAAGAAAAATTACCTAATGCCATGTTTCAAGTTGAGCTTGAAAACGGTCATGTTATTTTAGCTCACATATCCGGAAAACTCAGAATGCACTATATCAGAATTTTACCAGGTGACAAAGTGACCATAGAGATGTCACCCTATGATTTGACAAAAGGTAGAATTATCTGGCGCGACAAATAAATGAATAGCCCTAGATTTCGATCATAGATCAAGGAAGGAGTACCAAAATGAAAGTAAGAGCTTCAGTAAAACCAATTTGTGAAAAATGTAAAGTTATCAAAAGAAACGGAAGAATCAGAGTTATCTGTGAGAATCCAAAGCATAAGCAAAAACAAGGGTGATTATAACGCTTGTAAAAGAAGATATCTGACTTAAGCACATTATTAAGTGGGTTTAGGTGCATATATAAGAACGGCTACAAATTTAGACTTGTACTATTGGTCAGAATGTTATATAATATCTAATTGTGATGTTTATACAGACTAATGAACAGAAACCACCAGGACATGTTGTGTAAACAATTGAACCTTGTTCCTTAATCAGGGTGAAATTGGATGAAGCGAAGGTACTAGGTGGCTAGTCTAATGAGATGAGAATATGATTCAGTACTTTATAGAATGAGAGTTGCATTGAATAAAGAATTGAATGGTATTGAGACCAAAGGTGACAAAAGAAGTCTTTTACAGACCAAACATTGTTACCGACCTATCAAATTTAATGGAGGTGTACAGAAAACATGGCTCGTATTGCTGGTGTTGACTTACCTAGAGAAAAACGTGTAGAAGTTGGTTTGACGTATATTTATGGAATTGGAAGACCAACGGCTGAGAAAATCGTAAAAGAAGCAGGAATTAGTATTGATACAAGAGTAAGAGATTTAACCGATGCTGAAGTAGGTACTCTACGTGAGATTATCGAAAAAACAGCACAAGTTGAAGGTGATCTTAGAAGAGAAATCGCTCTTAATATTAAGAGATTAATGGAAATCGGATGTTATCGTGGTATTCGTCATAGAAGAGGTCTTCCTGTTAGAGGACAAAAAACTAAAACGAATGCAAGAACTAGAAAAGGTCCACGTAGAACAGTAGCTAACAAGAAAAAATAGTTGTAAGGAGGCTTAGTAATGGCAAAAATAGTCAAAAGAACGGCTAAAAAGCGTGTAAAAAAACATGTTGATCGTGGACAAGCACATATTCAATCTACGTTTAACAATACAATAGTAACCTTGACAGATGCACAAGGGAATACATTATCATGGGCAAGTGCCGGCGGTTTAGGTTTTAGAGGCTCAAGAAAAAATACACCTTATGCAGCTCAAATGGCAGCAGAAACAGCAGCAAAAGCAGCTATGGTTCACGGTCTTAAGACAGTTGAAGTCATGGTTAAAGGTCCTGGTTCAGGTAGAGAAGCAGCAATAAGAGCGCTTCAAGCAGCAGGTCTTGATGTAACTAGTATTAAGGATGTGACGCCAGTTCCTCACAACGGATGTCGTCCACCAAAACGTAGAAGAGTTTAATGGAGGTGTCAATAGATGGCTAGATATACAGGTGCTGTTTGTAGACTTTGCCGTAGAGAAGGCGATAAGCTTTTCCTAAAAGGCGAGAGATGTTACACAGCAAAATGTGCAATGGAACGTAGACCATACGCACCGGGACAACATGGAAACAGAAGAGCGAAAGTCTCTGAATACGGTCTACAATTACGTACAAAGCAAAAAGCAAAAAGAATATATGGTGTTTTAGAAACACAATTTAGAAACTACTATGAAACAGCTGCACATCAAAAAGGCATCACAGGTGAGAACCTATTGGTACTTCTTGAAATGCGTCTTGACAATGTAGCTTATAGAGCAGGTCTTGGTCGTTCAAGAACTGAGGCGAGACAAATTGTTCGTCACAATCATATTCTTGTTAATGGTAAGAAAGTTAACATTCCTTCTTATCAAGTAAAAGTTGGCGATGTGATTACAGTTAAAGAAAAATCACAAAGCACCCAAGGTATGAAGAACATTATCGAAACTACAGCATCAAGATCCGTTACAGAATGGTTAGATGCAGATCTTGAAAACTTTACTGTTAAGATTACAGCTAAACCAGAAAGAGATCAAATCTTGATCCCAGTAGAAGAAACTCTTATTGTCGAGTTATATTCTAAATAATGGTATATATCTGTATAAATATCATTTTATACAGATAAAATGCTTAATCTTTATAAGAGTAAAGTAACCAATCAAAGTTAGGAGGGTCTTGTTAGTGTTTGATTTCGAGAAACCAAGAATTGACATTTTATCAATTTCAGAAGACAACAAACATGGTTCGTTTGTTATTGAACCTCTTGAAAGAGGTTATGGTACGACTTTAGGGAATTCTCTAAGAAGAATCATGCTATCATCTTTACCGGGTGCTTCTGTAAGCAGTATTAAAATCGAAGGCGTACTCCATGAATTTAGTACGATTCCTGGCGTAAAAGAGGATGTTACAGAGATTATTCTTAACATCAAAAGGTTAGCAATTCGTAATAACAGTGATAGTTCAGAGCCAAAAGTAGCGTACATAGAATTTGAAGGTGAAGGTGTCGTTACTGGTGCTGATATTCAAGCAGATCCTGACATAGAAATTGCAAATCCGGATCTACCTATAGCAACTCTTAGTGGTGGATCAGACAGCAAACTTTTCATTGAGCTCACAATCAATAAAGGTAGAGGCTATGTTACGGCTGACAAGAATAAATCTGACGATCAACCAATCGGTGTCATTCCAATTGACTCCATCTACACCCCTGTAGAGCGCGTTAATATTAAGGTGGAAAACACCCGTGTTGGTAATGTTACGGATTATGACAAGTTAACATTAGAAGTATTCACCGATGGCACTTTGTCACCAGATGAAGCAGTTAGTCTAGCAGCCAAAGTACTCAGTGAACACCTAAGCTTATTCATAGATTTATCAGAAAACGCTAAAAATGCAGAAGTTATGGTAGAAAAAGAAGACGATGAAAAAGAAAAAGTGCTTGAAATGAGCATTGATGAACTTGAATTGTCCGTACGTTCCTACAACTGTTTAAAAAGAGCTGGGATTAACACTGTTGAGGAATTAACCAACAGAACCCCTGATGATATGATGAAAGTTAGAAATTTAGGACGCAAATCATTAGAAGAAGTACTTGCTAAGCTTCAAGAATTAGGTTTACAACTTAGACCTGGTGACGAATAAGCAATCTTCTTAAAATACACACTATCTGGAAAAGGAGGCTGTATCCATGCCTGGTTATAGAAAACTTGGGAGAGTATCTTCCCAAAGAAAAGCATTACTAAGAAACCAAGTGACGAATCTTTTGTATCATGGTAAAATCAAAACCACTGATCCAAAAGCTAAAGAAGTTCGTAAGATTGCTGAGAAATTAATCGCAATGGCTGTAAGAGAAAAAGACAACTATACCGAAGTAACAGTTACTCAAAAAGTAGCTAAAAAAACTGCTGACGGTAAGAGGGTCAAAGAAGTCGTTGATGGTAAGAAAGTAACTCAATTTGAAGAAATTCAAAAAGTCATCAGAAAAGACAGTTCAACAAAGCTACATGCTAGAAGAGAGATTTTAAAGGTATTATACCCTGTTACAGAAGTGCCAAAAGAGGCAGCTGGTAAAAAGGCAAATACTAAAAAAGTAGATCTTGCAGAAGTTTTATTTAATGAGATAGCACCAAAATATACAGATCGTAATGGTGGTTACACAAGAATCATCAAAATCGGTCCACGTAAAGGTGACGCTGCAGAAGAAGTAATTCTTGAATTAGTATAATAAACAGGGGTTAAGTGCGCTGCACTTAGCCCTCTTTTTATTCTCTAGGAAAGATTCACAAACACTGTCAGTATGAATAGTTGAGACCCCAATACTTTGGGTGCTGACCTATTTTGCGGACAACAAACGGAAACGGAGTGACAAGAAAATGGTAAAAGCGAATAATTTGATATTTGAATATGTTGCTCATAATGATCGTGGCGAAGTGGAAGGTGTTCACAGAGCCATCGATGACGTCTCCTTTGATGTGAAAAAAGGAGACTTTATTGCTATCTTGGGTCATAATGGCTCAGGAAAATCCACTTTGGCTAAACACTTGAATGCCCTATTAAAACCAAAATCAGGAACTTTGCTTATTAAAAACATGGATACAAAAGATGACCAACACGTTTGGGATATAAGGCAGTCCGCAGGTATGGTTTTTCAAAATCCGGACAACCAGATTATTGCTACTATTGTAGAAGAAGATGTTGCTTTTGGTCCTGAGAATATCGGAATAGAGGCCGGTGAAATAAGAAGAAGAGTGGATATGGCTCTAGAAGTTGTTGAGATGACAGAATATGCAGGACACTCACCCAATAAGCTATCAGGTGGTCAGAAACAACGGATTGCAATAGCTGGCGTACTTGCTATGAAACCGGATTGTATTATTCTAGATGAACCAACAGCCATGTTAGATCCTTCAGGGCGAGAAGAAGTCCTAAAAACTGTACAAAAATTAAATAAAGAGGACAAGATAACGATTATACTCATTACACACTTCATGGAGGAAGCTGTATTGGCGGACCATGTCTATGTTATGGCAGAAGGAAAGATTGCTTTAGATGGTTTACCAAGAGATGTTTTCTCAAAAGTTAAGACGATGAAAGACTTAAAATTAAATGTACCGGAGGTAACGGAACTGGCCTATGAACTTAAACAGGCAGGTATTGATATTCCGACAGATTTATTAACGATCGATGAAATGGTGGAAAGTATATGTCAATTACAATAGAAAATTTGAATTATACATATGGTGTAGATACTGCATTTAGAATGCAAGCTTTAAAGCAGATCAATTTGACAATTAAACCCGGTGAGTTTGTAGGTTTAATTGGACATACCGGATCAGGCAAGTCTACCCTCATACAACAGATCAATGGTATATTGAAACCGGATTCCGGAAGCGTGATAATTGGAGATATATCCATCTTTGATAAAGGTGTGGATCTAAAGAGTATAAGGCAAAAAGTAGGTTTAGTATTTCAATATCCGGAGCATCAATTATTTGAAATGACGGTGTTTAAAGACGTGGCATTTGGTCCGACGAATATGAAGCTTGAAGAGGATGAAATTAAAAAAAGGGTTAAGCATGCATTGGATATCGTTGGTATTGATGAAACCTTATACGAATCCTCACCCTTTGATCTTTCAGGTGGACAAAAAAGACGTGTTGCCATAGCAGGTGTACTTGCGATGATGCCCAAAATACTTATCCTGGACGAGCCGACAGCAGGTCTTGACCCACAGGGTCGCTATGAGATTCTAAATGAGATACAAAACCTACACAAAAGTCTTGGCATTACCGTCATATTGGTTTCACACAGTATGGAAGACATCGCCCGCTATGTTGAACGGGTTGTTGTTATGGATAAAGGAGAGATTAAAATGGATGGTGTTGTCAAAGAGATTTTTAAGGAAACAGAAGCCCTTGAAGCCATGGGTCTTGCTGTACCACAAGTCAGCTACCTTATCCAAGCATTAAACAAACATGGTTTCAATCTATCTGCGGACATCGTTACACTTGAAGAAGCCAAGGATGCTTTAATCACCTTACTTAAAAAATAGTCAGAGCAAAGAGGTAAACACAATGATTAGGGATATAACCATCGGACAATTTTATCCGGCACAGTCAAGGATTCATGATCTGGACCCGCGTACAAAAATTAATGGTACTTTCTTTTTTATACTATCATTATTTATAAACCAGTCTCTTATGACCTATGGCATAGCATTTCTAGCCCTTAGTGCGGTTATTATGACAACAACGATACCGGTACGCTTTATGCTAAAAGGTTTAAAATCCATATTTATCATAATAATGTTAACGATAGTGCTGAATCTATTTTTCACACCGGGCACGACGGTGTTATTGACACTGGGTCGTTTTACAATAACACTTGAAGGTCTTCAAACCGCGTTCTATATGGGCACAAGGCTCATCATGTTGATTATAGGCTCTTCAGTCTTGACGCTGACGACATCACCGATAACATTGACAGATGGCATAGAGGCATTGCTAAAGCCCTTAGAGCGCATCAAGGTACCTGCTCATGAGATTGCCATGATGATGACCATTGCTCTACGATTCATTCCAATTCTATTAGAGGAAACGGATAAAATCATGAAAGCACAACTTGCACGTGGTGCAGATTTTGAAACAGGTGGATTAATAAAAAAAGCAAAAAGCATGGTTCCCTTGTTGGTACCTCTGTTTATATCTTCATTTAGAAGAGCAGATGATCTTGCACTTGCCATGGAAGCAAGATGTTATAGAGGCGGAGAAGGGCGAACCCGTTTAAAGCAACTCAGATATAAAAAAATTGATTTCTGGGCATACAGCATTCTAGCGGTTTATTTGGCTGTTTTTATCGTCATGAGATTGCTATTATAAAAGGAGCGCCATCATGAATTATTACAAGTTAACAGTAGCTTATGACGGTACGAACTACTGTGGTTGGCAAGTACAAAAGAATGATAAAACAATACAAGGTATTATGATGAAAGCAGCCAAGACCTTATTTGGGGAAGAGGTTACCTTAACAGGGGCCAGTAGAACGGACTCTGGGGTTCATGCTAATGGGCAAGTGGTTCTAATGGCAAGCCATAAAGATATGGAGACATATAAAATACCTTTAGCCTTGAACATGCATTTGCCCAGAGACATTGTTGTTACAAAAGCTGAAGAAGTGGATGAAACCTTTCATCCAAGGTATATACCCCATCAAAAAACTTATATATATAGCGTCTATAACGGTCCTCATCATTTACCGAAAGACCAACGTTATAGTATGCACTATCGATATAATCTAAAACTAGAACCGATGGAGGAAGCCGCCAAGTATTTCATCGGTACCCATGATTTTGAAAGTTACAGCTCAATAAAGAAAAGTATAGATCAGACAATTAGAACGATTCATGAGTTGAAGATTACTAAAGAAGGTTCTATGTACCGGTTTAAGATCGTAGGGAACGGTTTTTTATATAATATGGTTAGAATCATGGTAGGAACACTTCTTGAAGTAGGGAATGGCAGAAGAAAACCGGAATCGATTCGAGAGGGTTTGGAAAAAAAATCAAGAAAAGCAGCAGGCAAAACAGCACCGGCAAAAGGTCTGACACTAGAATGCATAGATTACTTACAAGGAGATTAGAATGAAGAAAAATATACTTCGTGTTGGCATCATGTTTTTTTTAATATTAGTCATAACAGGTTGTGAAAAAAGAGCAAATACCTCCGAGGAACAAGATGTTTTTATTGGTAAAATCCTTGCAATAACAAAAGATGAGATTAATGTTATTGAAACATCAGGCGGTGGCTACGAGCAGAGGGTTCAAGAAGCAGAGGTTAAACTACTAGACGGTCCTTATGAGGGTGAAGTGATTAGGGTTATTAACTCTATGGATCAGATGTATGCTTATGACTTGGAACTTTTTGAAGGTTCTGAGATTTATACTTTTGTCGAATATGATGAAGATGGCAAAATCCTGGAAGGCTTTGTTTATAGCTATAGAAGGGATAAATATATCTATGTTTTAGTAGGCATATTCCTTATACTTATGGTGGTGGTTGGTGGCTATCAAGGTCTAAGGACACTTTTGACTCTTGGGTTGACGCTGGCAGGTATTTATTATATGTTGATTGGTATAGCAGCGGGTGGTAACGCTATTTTGTTATCTATGGTGATTTGTACGCTCATTGCTGTTGTAACCATGTTTCTGGTGACCGGCTTTAATCGAAAATCCATTTCGGCTATTTTGGGAACCATTGGTGGTGTACTTGTATCCGGGATTATAGCGATTATTGCCAGTGATTATGCTGTTCTGACCGGTCTTGGTACAACAGAAGCACAGATGCTTGTCTTTACTCAAGGTGAGATTGATTTTAATTTTACCAGCATTTTATTTGCAAGTATTTTGCTTGGAACACTTGGTGCCGTCATGGATGTATGTATGTCCATAGCTTCTGCCATCAATGAAATAACCGAAGCCAATCCTTTTATGAGTACAAAAGATCTTTTTAAATCAGGTATGAACATAGGTAGAGATGTTATGGGTACCATGGCAAACACTCTTATACTTGCCTATGCCGGTACATCCATATTTTTGATTCTCGTATTCTTTATGAATGACATACCCTATTTTGATATCATTAATATGGACGCTATAGCAACAGAGATTGTTAGGGCGCTATCGGGTACGATTGGGTTGGTTTTAAGTATTCCTTTAACGGCTTATATTGCAGCTGTTTTGGAGAAGAAAAATGAAAGTAATTATTAACACTATTTCACTTGACACACCAGGGTGAATGTACTATAATCCTGTCTTTGACAGTTGTGAAACAGAAAAAGCTTGAAATCCCTTATAAATAGGGGCTTCAAGCTTTTTATATGTCATTAATTTTTGCGTACTTTTTTTTTACTTTTTAGTCTTTTTGTATATATTTTTCATTTCTTTGTCGCTGACAATCTGATAGTCTGTTCTAAATCCATAGGTATCATGTAGTGCATCTGTAAAATCAGTACGTGTATAGGTCGGAATAAAACCCTGTCCAGGAACGCAATAGAAGTTCATATCCTTTAACTGGCCGACGATTTCGTTCGTTGTAAACTGGTTGTCTAGGTCTTTCTCCAGATATCTATATAAAACAAGTGCTAGAAAACAGGTTGTAAAATGCGCTTTTATACGGTCGTCTCTTTGAAGATAAACAGGTCTTGCTTTAAACTCGCTCTTCATAATTCTAAAACATTCTTCAACTTCCCAACGTCGGTGGTTAATTCTAGCTATTTCAGAAGCATCTTCGTCAAGGTTAGTACATACTGCATAGAAGCCGTCATAGATACTTTCCTCAGCAACAGTATTTGAATTAAGATGGTAAAGTGTCTCTTCTGCAACTTCACCATCACTTGTAACATTGGTGGAAGCGATAAATCGTTTATAATCATTTTGTCTTTTCTTACCTATACTTTTTGGGTTAGTGCTAATGAGTTTTGTGGCACGTTCAAGTTGTTTGTTTCTGATCTGACGTTGATAATAACGGTATTTAAGAGAAAAGGTGACAATCAGTTTTGCTCAAGATCATTCTCTTTAATCCATCTCTCTTTATAAAAGGTCATATTCTTATATTGCTCACAAAGACTTTCATTTTCATCAAACAGGTTTAAATCAAAGGTTTCTTTGGAATCATTGTGCCTCCATCCAGTTGGTTCTAAAGCCCACTCTTTTAAAAACTGCTTAAGTTTTTTGATGGATTGAGTTGTAATAAAAGAACGTCCATTTATATTATTAAACTTCCTATTTGCATTTGAAGATAAGCCGGCATCAGTACATACAACAAACTTGGATAGTTTGAAGTCTTCGATAATTTGCTTTTCTAAAGGCTTTAGAGTCACCTGCTCATTGGTATTGCCACTGTGAATGTTAAAAGCGAGAGGAATACCATCTCCATCCATAAACAAGCCCATTTCTACAATAGGGTTAGGACGGTTTTCTTTGGAGGGTCCATATTGTTTAAGGCCATCTTCTTGTTCAATCTCAAAAAAGTAGTTGGTACAGTCATAATAAAGAATTCGATCATTACGTTTAGAAACTGCTAGACTGTTTTTGTAAAGCTGTGATTGTATGAAATCGGATTCCTTAGCGATAACTTCTAAAGACCTGTAAATGTTCTGTAATTCAAAGTTTGGCTGTTCGAGAAGACGTTTAGAAGATTCAAAGGTGCAAAGCTTGGAAGAAGGAAAAAGAATTCTTCCGTAAATCAAACGAGAGAGAATACCGTTAAGGTCATAGGTGAACTTGTGCCTTGAAGAAATATCGTTACAAATCTTATGAAGCCCTAACTGGTAATAAATCTGTTGAAGAAAAAGATAGCCACCGTTGTAGGAACGTTGAATCTCTTTATCAATAAGCGTGGATTGCCTAAGCTTGATAATAACCTCACGTTTTTGTTCTTTTTCTTGGCGATTAAGATCTTCGATATACTTTTTGGCCCACTCTATGGGATTAGCACCATTTAGCTTTTTTTCTAAATCAGAATATCTGCCAAGTTTTTCGACGGTTCTAGTTTTTTGTTTTCCATCAACATAAATAGTTTCTATGACATATAATAATTGAACATTTTAGAATTTACAACTTTCAGCCTCATAACAACACCTCCTAATACCCTATATTATATCATAGAACGTAGTAGAACGTAAATGAAAAGAGTAGAATTTGACAAAAAAATAAGCCTAAATAGGCTTGTTATAAGGTTTTCGCTGTTTTAGTTACTTCGGCAAGTGTCAAAGACCCGGGTTGGTTTTAAGTATTCCTTTAACGGCTTATATTGCAGCTGTTTTGGAGAAGAAAAATGAAAGTAATTATTAACACTATTTCACTTGACACACCAGGGTGAATGTACTATAATGTTGTAGCGTGAGTTTGTATTATAAACCCCTTAGCCCCGGGTTTTGACCTACAAAAAACGAAACTAAGAATTCAATAGGAGGTAGAACCCATGAACACATTCATGCCAAACGATCAAACAGTTGATAGAAAATGGTATGTTGTTGATGCGACAGGACTGACACTCGGACGTCTTGCATCTGAAGTCGCTAAAGTACTTAGCGGTAAAACAAAGCCGATTTACACACCACATGTAGATACGGGTGACCATGTAATCATAATAAATTGCGAAAAAGTTGTATTGACAGGTAAAAAACTTGACCAAAAACTATACAGAACATATAGTGGATACATTGGTGGTCTTAAAGAAACCAAGTACAGAGATATGATGAAGAATAAGCCTGAACTTGTAATGACCCATGCAGTAAAGGGTATGTTGCCAAAAAACAAGATTGGTGCTCAAATGCTTACCAAATTGCGTGTCTATAGAGGCGCTGAACATAACCACGAAGCTCAAAAACCAGAAGTATTAGAATTTAAATTCTAATAGTCTCGAGAGGAGGAATAGACGTGGCACAAGTAAAATATTACGGAACAGGTCGTAGAAAAAGCAGCGTTGCAAGAGTCTATCTTGTACCTGGAAATGGTAAAATTACAATTAACAAAAGAGATATAGATGATTACTTTGGTTATGAAACCTTAAAAGTAATTACAAAACAACCACTTGTATTAACAGAGACATTAAGTAAGTTTGATGTAATCGTTAACGCACATGGTGGAGGATTCACAGGTCAAGCCGGTGCAATCAGACATGGTATCTCAAGAGCATTGCTTGAAGCAGACATTGAGTTCAGACCCGCACTCAAAAAAGCAGGATTCTTAACAAGAGACCCTCGTATGAAAGAGCGTAAAAAATACGGTCTTAAAGCAGCCAGAAGAGCACCTCAATTCTCAAAAAGATAAGCAGTTACTTGCGAATCAATATACAAAGAAAAAGCCCCCCGGAATGCTTGCATTCAAGGGAGGCTTTTTCTTTGTATATTGATTCATTAGAATGCAAGAAATGGCCGAGGCGTAACGAAGTGAAGTAGAGGCTCTTTCTTGTATTCGCAAGTAACTGGGTAGAAACGATGCAAGAAATGGCCGAGGCGTAACGAAGTGAAGTAGAGGCTCTTATGGGGGTCCCATGAAAACCCTTCCGCAGTGTGTATGATTACGGTCTCCGATTGGTGCATCCATGCACCAAAAGTCGACGGTCAGCATCCATGCTGACTTGCTCCACCATACATACTGCTCCAGGAACTTCATGGTCGATATTGGCTTGAGCTGGAGTTATTGGTTAGCTTAAACATATCATATAGAGTAAGGGATTATTAATGATACTGAAATTTAGCAGGCAATACGTACTGCTTTTAAGAATTATATTAGTAAGACTAGCTGTAGATTTATAATCTTATTCATATTATAATGACTTATAGAAACGAAATAATTTGATTAAAGAAAAGAGGTAAATTATGCGTAGAATATGGGGTGTAGTTGCAAGTTTACTCGTCATAATGACTTTATTATCAGGGTGTATGGATATAAGATTAGATTTTTTCTTAAAAAAAGATGGTTCAGGCGGGATTCATTCATTTGTTGCATCCAATCAAAGTGTAATGGGTGAGGGGGAAACAGTAGATATGGATTCAGATTTCGTTGAAGAAATGGGTATCAATGAGGATTATGTGCAAATCGAACGCAAACCAATAGAATATTATAAAGATGAAATGCTCTTTGTGGGAGAAGAAAATAGGATAGAGTTTAATCATCCGCTCATAGCTTTTAGCGATATTTCTCAAGAAGAAGAACTTGAGTGGTCTTATCAAGGTGATGATGTCTATCGTTTTGAAATACCTTTAAGTGATCTAAGTAATGAGGTTGATGATCAGGAAATGGTACAAATGAGTGCAGTCTTTAAAGCTATGGGTGGCCAAATCATATACTCATTTGAGACAGATTATGTGGTCATCGCGCATAACGCAGACTATATTAAAGAAAAAGCCATCTATGTTTGGGATTTGACTGATGATGTATTTTCACAATCATCAGAAAGGGCATTTGGATTTATAGAAATACGTATTGATTCAGAGCCCAGTGAAAATCTATTAAGACGTGAGCTTGAAGAAGACCATGATCTGGACCGAACCCACCGAGATTTTCACGGAGAGATACTTAAGGCACTGGGTTATCTAAAAGGAACTGATGAAGGTCTAGAACTTGACCGTGAACTTACTAGAGCAGAAGGCGCTATCATGTATTCAAGGCTTTTAGACTTAGAAGAAGAGGTAATAACCTTCGCCAGTGAACAATCGGACTATGTTTCAGGCTTTATGGATGTTCCGAATTGGGCAGAAGACACCATCAATTATCTTCATTATAAGGGACTCATTAAGGGACTTTCAGATGATATTTATGGATCAAATGCAAAAATGACAGAAGCCCAATATACAACGCTTGTCTTAAGAGCGCTAGGCTATTTGGATGATGAGGGCGATTTTACTTGGGATGCTTCAATAGACAAGGCAATTGAGATTGGATTATACGAAGATGATTTAAGAGACTATGTATATATACATGACAGTCAAGATGATATAGAATTTACACGACGTAAAATGAGTTATATATCCTATAATGCTCTTTTCTTTGAAAATATTAAAACGAGTGAAATGTTGTATGAAAGTAATTAGGGTCTCATGAAAACCCTTCCACAGTCTGTATGACTAACGGCTGTCCGTTGGTGTGTATTAGATTGACCTTATGATGTCAAAATGATATCATTAAAATGAAATTATGGTTAAAGGGTCAAAACTAAGTTTCACTAAATTCACCCAGCATATGTAGATTACGTTGATACATTCATAACTACATAAGGTAGGTGAAAGTTCAACTATATAGTTTTGACACCTTAACCAAATTATTAATAGTATAAAACCAACTGGTCTATAACGTTATAACATATTACCAAGGTGAAGGGAAAGTGAATCATGAAAATACGTAAGGTAATTATTCCGGCTGCCGGGCTTGGAACAAGGTTTCTACCGGCTACGAAAGCTCAACCGAAAGAAATGCTCCCTATAGTAGACAAACCAACCATACAATATATTATTGAAGAAGCTGTGGCAGCAGGCATTGAAGATATTATCATAATTACAGGTCGTAACAAACAATCGATTGAAGATCATTTTGATAAAAACATTGAATTGGAATTAAGTTTACAAGAAAAGGGTGAACAAGAATTACTAAAAATTGTAGAAAAATCCACCAATCTTGCTAACATTCATTTTGTTCGTCAGAAGGAACCGAAGGGACTGGGACATGCTGTTTTGGTCGCTAAGAATTTTATTGGCAATGAGCCGTTTGCTGTCATGCTTGGCGACGACGTGGTTGTATCCAAAGAGCCTTGTATTAAGCAGTTGATGAATGTGTATGATATTTACAATAGAAGTATATTAGGTGTTCAAACCGTAGCCCCAAGTGAAGTTTCCAAATATGGTATTGCCGATGTTACGATGGTGGATGGTCAGATTGCAAAGGTTAAAGGCCTTATTGAAAAACCGAGCATAGATGTAGCACCAAGCAATCTGGCTATAATGGGACGTTATATTATTACCCCAAGAATATTTCATTATCTTGAAACTCAAACACCGGGTGCTGGCGGAGAAATCCAGTTAACAGATGCTCTAATGAAGCTGTCTCAGGAAGAAGATATGTATACATTAGATTTCAAAGGGAAACGTTATGATGTGGGAAATAAGCTTGGTTTTATATCAGCAACCTTAGAATTTGCTTTGAGAAGAGATGATTTGAAGTTGGAGGTTTCTTCCTATTTAAAGAACCTTATGGAGGATTTGGATAAGAATCTTGAATACGAATAAATAATGCTGGAGGTACTAGGATGGCATGTGCATTGATTATGGCAGGAGGTTGTGGACAAAGGCTTTGGCCTTTATCCACAAAGACACATCCTAAACAATTATTAAGTTTATTCTCAGAAAAATCAATGATTTGGGAAACGGTGGATCGCATCAAGGAAGTTATTCCCTATGAACGTATTTTTATTGGGACCAATGCACTGCAAGCAGGGAGTATTATAGAGCAATTACCCATGTTGCCTCAGGATAACATTATCATTGAACCGATATTCAAGGATACAGCAGCAGCCATTGGTTATGGAAGCCTATATATAAGCAATAGATATCCTCATACACAATTGGTTGTACTGCCATCAGATCACTTAATAAAAGATGGTGATACTTTTTGTGAGGTATTAAGAAAAGGGATAGCAGAAGCTAAACTTAACAACACAATTGTAACACTAGGCATTCAACCCAATCGAGCAGAAACCAGCTTTGGTTATATTGAAGTAGGCTTGGAGGCAGAAGTCAATAAGGTCTGGAAAACTAAATGTTTTTGTGAAAAACCGGATCAGGTAACAGCCAACAACTACATGAAGTCTGGTAGACATCTTTGGAACAGTGGTATGTATATCTTTAACCTAGATGATATTATGAAAGAAATTGCCCGATATATGCCAAATCATTTTGCAATACTTACAACCATCAAACAATATATTGACAAAGATCTTACAGGCATAGCTTTAGCGGAGGCAACTCAGTATCTTTTTGAACATTTTGACCGTATATCCATTGACTACGGTATTATGGAGCAAGTAAAAAACTTAAGGGTCATACCTTGCGATATAGGGTGGAATGATGTGGGCAGCTTTAATGCTTTTGAAGAGGTATTTGACAAAAATGAAAACGGTTCGATTATATGTAAGGCATCAGTAAAAGAAATCAATGCCTATAACAATATTGTTTATTTAGAAGAGGATGAGGTTGCACTGATTGGAGTAGAAAACCTAGTAGTGGTCAAGTCAGAAGGTAAGTTACTCATCTGTCACAAGAATGCGATACAAGACATTAAGAAGATTTTTCAATAGCTAAGTAGGCGTGAGGAAAAAGCAGATGATCATCTGCTTTTTTTGTTTTTCTTCTCAGGTTCTATTTTAGTACATAGGAAAACTTGAGAAATACGAAATAAAAAGGTATACTATAAGCAACGGAAATTATAGCTTTAATTCAAGCTAATTAGAATTAATTAAAATAAATGGAGGAATATTTATGTCAAAAGAGAAAATATTATCCTGTAAGAAGACACTTACAGTAGATGGTAAAGCATATAACTACTATGATTTAAAAACATTTGAGTCTTTGGGATATGGGGATGTAGCACATCTGCCTTATTCCATGAAAGTATTACTAGAAGGTGCTATAAGACAGTTTGACGAAAAAACCATTACACTTGATCATATCAAGCAAATCGCATCATGGACGTCAGATGATGAAAAAGTTAAAGAAATACCTTTTATTCCAGCCAGAATCATATTACAGGACTTTACCGGTGTGCCTGCTGTCGTTGACTTAGCGGCTATGCGTTCCACAGTAAGCCGAGCAGGTTTTGATCCAAAGAAAATCAATCCGTTGATACCGGTTGACCTAGTTATTGATCACTCTTTGATGGTAGATGCCTATGGTACCAGTGAAGCACTTGAGATTAACAATAATAATGAATTTCTTCGTAATGATGAACGTTATAGATTTCTTAGATGGGCACAAACGGCATTTGACAATTTTAGAGCGGTACCGCCGGCGACAGGTATTATCCACCAAGTTAACCTGGAGTATTTGGCAACAGTGGCAGCAACAAAAGACATCGACAATGAGACATGGGTTTTCCCTGATTCTCTAGTAGGGACAGATTCTCATACTACAATGATTAATGGTCTTGGTGTTGTAGGTTGGGGTGTTGGTGGTATCGAAGCAGAAGCAGGTATGCTTGGACAGCCTTTGTACTTTGTTATTCCTGAAGTCATCGGGTTTAGATTAACAGGGAATTTACTAGAAGGAGCAAATGCTACAGACTTAGCACTTACCGTCACGCAACGTCTACGAGAAGAAAAAGTCGTGGGCAAATTTGTTGAATTTTTCGGTCCTGGGTTGGATTCCATGAGCTTGGCAGATCGGGCTACTGTAGCCAATATGTCCCCGGAATATGGGGCGACAATGGGCTTTTTCCCCGTTGACAAAGAGACCTTAGACTATTTAAGAGCGACAGGAAGAAGCGAATCAGAGATTAATCTGGTAGAAGTCTATTACAAAGCCCAAGGTTTATTTAGAGATGAAAACAGTCTTGAACCACAATACACTAAAGTTGTGGAGTTGGACATGTCAACGGTCGTATCCAGTTTGGCAGGACCTAAAAGACCTCAGGACCGCGTTGAATTAACACGTATGAAAGAGGCATTTAATGAAGTCATTAGAAAACCCTTTGCAGAAGGTGGTTTTAACCTAACTGAAGAAGAAATTACTACAGCAGTAGACGTTGAAGTAGATGGACAAAAAGATACCATTAAAACAGGATCTGTTGTTATTGCAGCGATTACGAGTTGTACCAATACATCAAACCCAAGCGTTATGTTGGGTGCAGGACTTGTGGCGAAAAAAGCTGTTGAACTGGGACTTAAGAAACCTGTATTTGTTAAAAGCAGTCTAACGCCAGGATCCCTTGTTGTAACAGAATATCTAAAAGAAGCCGGCTTGTTGCCTTATCTTGAAACACTTGGATTTAATGTAGCAGGTTATGGTTGTGCGACATGTATCGGTAACAGTGGACCTCTTAAAAAGCCGATTAGTGACGCCATCACTGATAATGATATAACTGTAGCATCTGTTCTAAGTGGTAACCGTAATTTTGAGGGCCGTATTCATGCACAAGTAAAAACCAATTACCTAGCATCCCCGATGTTGGTCGTAGCTTATGCCCTTGCAGGTAATGTGAATATTGATATGATGAATGAACCAATAGGGTTTGGACATGAAGAGCAACCTGTATATTTGAAGGATATTTGGCCTACTTCTCTTGAAATCAAAGAGGCTGTGGCAATGGCCGTTAAGCCGGAGATGTTTAGACAAAAATATGCAGATGTTTTCTCAGGCAATATAAGGTTCAACAATATTCCGGTACCGGAAGGTGACCTTTATGAATGGGACAAAAACTCAACTTATATTCAGGAACCACCATTTTTTATGAATCTGAAAAAAGAAATTTTTGACATAGAAGATATTAAAAGTGCAAAAGTATTAGCTCTACTGGGTGATTCGGTCACAACAGATCATATATCACCGGCAGGTAATATCGGAAAAAATAGCCCGGCGGGTGAGTATTTAAAAACCTGTGGTGTAGATCCGATTGATTTTAATAGTTTCGGTTCCAGACGTGGTAATCATGAGGTAATGATGCGTGGCACCTTTGGAAACATTCGAATACGTAATCAAATAGCCCCAGGAACGGAGGGTAGCTATACAACCTATTTCCCAACGGGTGAAGTGATGTCTATCTTTGATGCATCCATGAAGTATCAAGAAGAAGGTAGGAACCTGATCGTTATTGCAGGTAAAGAGTACGGTACAGGAAGTTCAAGAGATTGGGCAGCAAAAGGTACAGCCTTATTAGGTATACAAGCGGTTATAGCAGAAAGTTATGAGCGTATTCATCGATCGAATTTGGTTGGTATGGGCATACTTCCCTTACAATTTATTGAGGGTCAAAATGCCCGTACCCTTAACTTGAAAGGTACGGAAGTCTTTGATATCAAAGGTCTTAACAATGATATTCAACCGGGAGCCTTAGTAGATGTTATTGCTACATCAGAAGACGGACAAATGATAACCTTTAAAGCTAAGGTGAGAATGGACTCTATTGTAGATCAGGAATACTATCGTAATGGTGGTATACTTCATACGGTCTTAAGGAGAATGATTCACTAAAATAGTTACAAAAATAGAGGCTCTTTGTCAAATCTTGGGGTAATCCCTATATTGATGAGTCAACCAAGTCTCTAAGTGAAAAAAAGCTTAGGGACTTTTTAGATGAAGTTAGATGTTCTTTTACAACCCTAATACAAGCTGGGGATAGAATGAAAGGGGTTTTAATGGTGGGTCCCATGAAAACCCTTCCACAGTGTGTATGACTACGGCCTCCGGTTGGTGCGTCCTGCACCAAAAGTCGGCGGTCTGCATCCATGCAGACTTGCAAATTTCATAAGAAAGTTTTCACTTAGCATCATGTCTTGAAGACTGACATGATGCATGAAGTTACTTTCTTATGAGCCTAGTCACACACACTGCTTCCAGGAACTTCATGGTCGGTGCTAACTAACATGGTATTATTGGTACCTTTAACTCATCATGTGGAGTATACGATTTTTAAACCTATTGAAATTACGCATACCATATGCATTTCTTTTAAGAACCTTAATCTTATTGTTAACGCCTTCTGTATAGCCATTCGTATAAGGACAAGTAAAGGAGTTAAGAATATACTTTTGCCAGTTTATGATGGTATTCATACACGTTATAAACTCGGGTTCATTCTGTGTTGCTACAAAAACGTACCATTCTTTAAGGCGTTTTAATGCTGTATCCTTATCTGGAGCATCTACAAAGTCATAGAACTTTTCCTTAAGAAGATAAGCTGTCCTAAGCCTTGAGGATGTATCAAGCATGACGCTTACTTGGTCGACTTGCTCATCTGTTAAAAATCGACGTCTTTTAATAGTAGGTGTCGGCTTCTTTTGAAGTATTTCCTTCTCGTCTTGTAAAATTTTTCTGCTCTTGTTTTCTAACCCGATCAAAGGCCCATGTTATCTGTCTAATCCAATGATACTTGTCTATGACGATTGTTGCATTCTTAAAATAGGTTTCAGCAATATCGCGATAAGGCTGCCACATATCCATAACAAAATAAGCTACTTTATCACGGTTCTTAAAGCGTCTGAAGTAGTCAGAAAGGATATGATGTTCGCGACCAGGCAAAATATCTAAGACCTTTTTATTAACCGGATCAGTAAGAATACCTTGATATTTGCGTCCCGCATTACCCTTAAATTCATCAATAGACAGCACTCTGGGTAAAGAGGTATTGGTATAGTCGATAAATTTAAAGAGTCTAAAAATAGTGGTTATAGAAAGATTACAATGTTTAGCAATATCGGTCATGGAATGTGTAGAACGCATTCTATCAATGACATACTGGACTAAACGCGTAGACATTCTAAAATAGCGAGGAAGAAAAGTATTCTTCTCATAAAACCGCTTATTACAATGATTACAAGTATAACGACGCTTACGATAATGAAACAAAGTATTGAGGCCAAAAGCAGGAGCATCTTTAAACACTTGAAACCTGTAATCATGTACTTTATCGGTCTTTTGATGACAATGGGGGCAATGATGAGTTCTTCTGGGTAATTCACAATAGATGTGTAATGCATCAGGGTCATTTTCGATTTTAGTTACGATTATGTCTTTTAATCCTAACAGTTTTTCGATATAATGGTTATTGAGCATAAGCTTTACCTCCTTGTTGTTTGGTTGTGGTGACTTTATTTTACAAGGGATTTAGTTTATGCTCAACTTTTTTTGTAAAAAAATAAATGTTGAGGTGAATATCTCACCCCAACATTTATTATAGAACCAAAATAGAAAGCGGTGTGTTTCTTACACTTGCTTTCTATTTTTTTTGTCCGCAAGGGGCACAATCAATAAGTAATTAGTCCTAGAGAGCATCTTTTTTTTCTTTGTGAAGCCTCATTATATAAGGGTTCATCATTTGTTAACAGTTATGTCATAACATAGACATATAATGTCCTGTGCTTAGTTATTTGGTTATATGATAAACTTATATATGTAGAAATATTATAAGGAAAAAGGAGGATTAACATTGAAAAAGAGATTAAGTTTTTTACTCACATTCATTATGCTACTAACAATGGTGATGCAAGTAGGGGTATCAGCGCAATCAACTTACACTGTTAAAGAGGGAGATGTATTATGGCGTATTGCTAGACAATACGATATGGACTGGGAAGACCTAGCAAAGTACAATAATCTGGCAAATCCACATTTGATCTATGTGGGACAACAAATAAAAATTCCAACTGCCGGTGAAGAAGAAGTGGCAGAAGTAAAATCAAACGAAGTTCAGATATCACTTCTAGCAACTAGTGACTTGCATGGACGCATTTATCCATATGAATATGCAATTGATTCAGCCGATGCAGATGCAGGCCTCGCTAAAATCCAAACATTAGTTAAAGCTGAAAGAGCAGCAAGCGATAATGTTATTTTGATGGATCTAGGTGATACTGTACAAGATAACAGTGCGGAGCTGTTTAATGCAGACCCTGTACATCCAATGATCAAGGCATTAAATTATATGGATTATGATACTTGGACGATTGGCAATCATGAGTTCAACTTTGAAAAATCATTCCTAGACAACAACGTTAATACCTTTAACGGATCAGTACTTGGAGCGAACATCTATAAAACAGACGGCTCTTATTATGTAAAGCCTTATACAATCATTGAAAAAGAGGGCGTTAGAGTTGCCATTGTTGGGTTATTACCACCACATATTGACACTTGGGAAGCAGCTGCGCCTCAACATTTTGAAGGCTTAGCTTTTGAAGGAACGGTTGAATCTGCTAAGAAAACTGTTGCGGCTATTGCAGGCCAGTATGACATATTAGTTGGTGCTTTTCATTTAGGAAAAGACGGTGAACATGGTTATGAAGGTGCATCAGCAGTTGCCCAAGCTGTTCCGGAATTTGATGTCATATTCATGGGTCATGCTCATGAAAAACTTGCGGACTTAAAAGTAAACGGCGTTACAATGATAGAACCAGGTGCTTATGGAGCGGCTTTATCTAAAGCAGATATCGTTGTAACAAAAACCGCGGATAAATTTGAAGTGACATCGATTACCCCATCAAATATTGAAACATCTGGGGTTGAAGCGGATGCGGATATGTTAGCAGAATTTAAATATGTTCATGATGCATCATTAGCAGATGCGAATACAGTTGTAGGTTCTATTTCTGCTGATTACATCGAGAATGTAGATTATATTACAGGTGAAGCCAATGTGACAACGATGCCAACTTCACAAGTAGAAGATACAGCATTAATTGATTTAATTAATGAAGTACAATTATTCTATACCGAGGCAGATGTGAGTTCTGCGGCAACATTCACAAACAATATGAACCTTGTTGCAGGAGAATTTAAGAAAAAAGATGTCGCCTATATCTATAAATACCCAAATACTTTAATGGGTGTAAATATTACAGGTGCTAATCTTAAAAAGTATATGGAATGGTCAGCTTCCTACTATAACACTTATGTTCCGGGTGATGTAACCGTTAGTTTTGATCCTAACATTCGTGGTTATAATTATGATATGTTTGCAGGCGTTACCTATGATATCGATATTAGTCAACCTTCAGGATCAAGAATCACCAATCTCCTTATGAATGGTGTGGCTATTGATGATGCGAAAACTTATAAGTTAGCTGTTAACAACTATAGATTTGGTACATTACTAGGTCTTGAGTTGGTTACTGAAGCAGATAAGTACTATGATTCATATAGTGAAATGCAAGATGCAGGACGTATTCGTGACTTGATTATCAAATATATCGTTGATGAAAAAGCAGGCGTAGCAACACCTTCCCTAGATAATAACTGGAAAATAATTGGAAATGAATTTGAGCATCCACTAAAAGCTGAAGCTTTGGAAATGGTTAAATCAGGTGCAATTGAGATTCCTACCAGTGAAGATGGACGAACACCAAATGTTAAGTCCGTTAATGTATATGACTTAATCAAAGATGGAAAGTTTACAGAATATCAATCATTGACACTTTTACACACAAACGATATGCATGGATTCTTCGTTGAAGGTCAGTATGATGGCATGGGTGCAGCAAAACTCAAAACTGTCTTTGATATGTACAAAGGTATGAGTGCAAATACACTGGTACTCGATGCTGGTGACGCTACTCAAGGTGCCAATCTTGTGACATTGTCAAAGGGTGAAAAAGCAATAGAGGTATTAAATGCATTAGGTTATGATGCAATGACTACCGGAAATCATGAATTTGATTATGATCAAGCTCAATTGCTTAAAAACGTTAGTATGGCTGACTTCCCTGTGCTTGCCGCTAATGTTAAAAAAGCAGATGGTACAGATTTCTTGACGCCTTATGTTATTAAAGATGTAAACGGAATCAAAGTTGCAATCTTTGGTTTAATTACGCCTGACACAACATTCCTAAGCCATCCAGACAATTCTGTCGGATTAACCTTTGAAGATCCGGCTGCTGTTGCTGCTACATTAGTACCTTCGCTTAGAGCTCAAGCGGATGTTGTTGTGGCATTGGTTCACTTAGGTGACGAAGGCGGCGTTTATACAAGTAGCAATCTTGCAACCAATGTTACCGGCATCGATGTTATCATTGATGGACATAGTCATTCGACTTATCCAAATGGTAATGTTGTAAACGGTACATTGATCGCCAGTGCAGGTGAAAAAACTAAAAATGTCGGTATTATTGAATTTGCATTGAAAGACGGTGCAGTCATATCTAATGGTGCTCGTTTATTTACAAAAGCAATGTCCCTTAATATTGAGGGTGAGCCAACCGTTGCAGCATTAATCGAAACCATTAAAGCTGAAAATGCTGTTATTGAAAATGAAGTGGTTGCAACGACGCCAGAAGTTCTTTTAGGTGAAAGAGACGATGTCAGAACGGGTGAAACAAATCTTGGTAACCTTATCGCAGAATCTTTACTTGATATAAGTGGTGCTGATGTTGCTCTAACAAATGGTGGCGGTATCAGAACATCAATAAATGCTGGAGATATTACGAAAGGTGAGGTACTTACAGTTCTTCCTTTTGGCAATACCGTAAGAGTTATTGAACTTACCGGTGCAGATCTTGTTGCTGCGATAGAAAATGGTATTACAGATTATCCGGAAGCAAAAGGTGCGTTCCCACATATCGCAGGTATGATGGTTGAATTTGATTCATCTAAAGATGCTGGAAGTCGCGTAACAAGTTTGAAAATTGCTGGAGAAGAAGTTGATACTACAGCTACGTATACACTTGCTACAAATGATTACTTGGTAGCTGGTGGTGATGGGTATACGATGTTTACAGGTAAAAAAGTTGTTGCTGAATTTGGAGCAATGGATGAAGTGCTAATAGACTTTATCAATGCGAGTGGTACTGGTAAAGGGGCTATTACAGATCGTATTAAAGATATCGCTGAGTTGACTTCAGCATTCTTCTATGAACTGTTTGACATCGCTGCATAGATTTTAAACAAAGAGAGCTGATTTGCTTAACCTAGCAATGATATGCCCCCTGTCTATTTGACAGGGGGCATATTACATACCAGCTCTCTTTTTATTCTCATTTAGCTTAATCCCTTTCAGTTACCTATTTATGTCCTTGCATTGTTGGTATTAACTAAAAATTTGGGCGAAAAGTACAAAAAGTTTGACAAGTAAAATTTAATAGGTGTATAATAACAATAGGAATATTTAATGAGACTAAACATTCTGCAAAACAATCAAAGAGGTAATGAGGCCTTTTATATAAGACAAGTTCTTTTATAAGGGGCTTTTTTGTTACAAAGGAAAGTAGACAGACTTCTATAAGTTAGGAGGGAACCTATGTGTGATGCAATAGTATTGGCTGGTGGTTTTTCAAGTAGGACTTATAAGAATAAATTGGAGTTGCCCATAAATGGGGAACCCATTTTACGTGTTGTTGTCATGACATTACAACAATGTTGTAACAATATTGTTGTTGTGGGTGGTCACTATTACAATGAAGTTGTAGAGATGCTTAAGGACATGGAGCGTGTTAAGGTTGTATATAACCCAAACTATAATGAGGGTATGTTCAGTTCTGTTTTAACCGGTGTGGCCTTTATGACTCAGGATTTTGTTTTAATTCCCGGTGACTATCCATTGATTCATAAATCAACGTATAAAACAATTATTGATACAGAAGGTGAGATCGTTGTACCCACTTACAAAGGAAGAAAAGGCCATCCCATACTTATTAGGCGACATTTGATTCATCCACTGCTTTTGGAATCTCCACTGTCTAATTTGAAGAAATTTAGAGATCGATATCAAGTGACCTACTTACCTGTTGAGGATGAAGGTATACTTATGGATATAGATACCATCGACGATTACGAAAATATAAAAGCACAGATAATAGAAGGGGGTTATGGATTTGAAGATTAAAGCATATACAATGCCTACTAATCTGGAAGAAGCGTATCAATTGCTACAAAAAGATGATGCTGCCATTATCGCAGGAGGCGCATGGCTGAAGTTGTTACCAAAAACATTGTCGCAAGGTATTGATTTGTCTGGACTCAAGTTGGATTCCATTAACGAATCAGAAGAATATTATACCATTGGTAGCATGGTGACATTAAGACAGATTGAGACACACAGCAGTCTTGGAACTTTTATGGGCGGTGTATTGCAGGAAGCGATCTCTCATATTATGGGCGTGCCTATACGTAATATTGCTACTATTGGGGGAACGGTTGCCGGTAGATATGGTTTTTCAGATTTGTTAACACCCCTTCTTGCCCTTAAAGCCAATCTTGTTTTTTACAAGAAAGGTCAGGTCTCTTTAGAATCTTATTTAAAGGAAGCACCAAAAGAAAAAGACATATTGCTTCAAATCATTATAAAAAAAGAATATGGTAAGGCAAACTATTCTACGGTTAAAAAAACAGCCAATGATTTTCCCATATTGAATGTAAGTGTTGTAAAGATTGGTAGTCATTTCAGAGTAGCTGTTGGCGCAAGACCTTCTGTAGCCACTTTTGCAATTAAGAGCATGACTTATTTAAATGATAGTAAGACTTTAACAGAAGAAATAATTAAAGAAGCGGCTAGGATTGCGGTAGAAGAAATAAAATTCGGAGGCAATGCCAGAGCCTCTAAAGCCTATAGAACCCAACTGTGTAAAGTTATGGTAGAAAGAGGTATTAAGGAGGTGGCTTATGAAAACACAAATTAAAGTGAATGGTAAAATCAGGACATTTGAGGTGGAACCGGATGAATATTTGGTAGATACACTAAGAAAGCATCATTATTATAGTGTGAAAAAGGGTTGTGATACTTCTTCATGTGGCGTATGTACTGTACTTTTGGATGGTAAGCCTATCGCTTCTTGCAGCTATTTGTCTGTAAAGGCCAATGGCCATGCTGTGACCACTGTTGAGACCATAGAAGAAGAGGCAACACATTTAGCCGAGCTCTTCGGTAAAGAAGGTGCAGATCAATGTGGTTTTTGTAATCCGGGATTGGCTTTAACTGTCCATGCGATGAAAAAAGAATTGACAGACCCTACAGATGAAGATATACGCAACTATTTAGTCGGCAATTTATGTCGTTGTTCAGGTTATGTGTCCCAGCATCGGGCCATCAAAGCATACATGGAGGTGAGAAAATCATGAAATGTGTCAATCATAATACCGGATCTATAGACGGAAAAGGCCTCATGCTTGGACGTCCTGCTTATACCAATGATTTGGCCGATCCCAATGCTTTAACGGTTAAGATCTTAAGGAGTCCTCATCCTCACGCGAAGATACTCAATATTGATATCAAAAAAGCTATGTCCCTAGAAGGGGTAGAATGTGTTTTAACATATAAGGATTTTAAAAGAATACCGGTTACACGTGCAGGACAAGGGTATCCAGAGCCTTCACCCCACGACAAGTTTGTGTTGGATTCAGTTGTGCGCTATGTAGGTGATGATGTGGCTATTGTAGCAGCTGAAACAGAAGCCATTGCAAATAAAGCTCTTGAATTGATTCAGGTTGACTATGAGATTCTTGAACCTGTGTTGGATTTTGAGAAAGCCTTTGAAAATGAAAGTGTTATACATCTTGAGCCGGAAATTCATGAAATGTTTCCTATTGGATTTGAACCGGAGAAGAATGTGGCAGCAGCTTACCATATGGAAATAGGTTCAGTTGAAGCGGTTATGGGTAGGTGTGATGTTACAGTTTCAACTTCTCATTATACCCAAGCCCAAGCCCATGTTATGATGGAACCGCATACGGCTAATGCAAGGTTGGATTTTCAAGACCGTTTGGTGATCTACTCATCCACACAAACACCTTTTCATGCTAGAAGGATTGTCTCACAAGCCCTTGAAATTCCGATGAGTAAAATAAGGGTCATCAAACCTAGAATCGGAGGCGGTTTTGGTGGTAAGCAGTGTCTACATGGTGAATTTTTTGTCGCTGCGGTGACGCTGAAAACCAAGAAACCTTGTAAACTTGTCTATACTAGAAAAGAAGTCTTTGAGTCCAGTTATTCAAGACATCCGATGCGTATTGATGTCACCCTTGGAGCAACAAAAGAAGGAGAATTAAAAGCTCTTGACGTAAAGGTACTTTCCGATACAGGTGCCTATGGTGAACACGCACTTACGGTTTTTATGGTCGCGGGTGCAAAAACATTACCTTTATACAATAAAGTTGAAGCCGTTCGTTTCGGTGGCAGAGTCGTTTACACCAACCACACACCTGGAGGCGCCTTTAGAGGTTATGGTGCCATACAAGGCAATTTTGCAGTGGAGTCAACGGTTGACCAGCTTTGTGAAAAACTAGGTATTGACCCTATTGAATTTAGGAAAAAGAACATGATAGCAGAGGGTGAGACCTCACCGGTATTTGCAAAAATGGGTGAAGGTACAGAGGGAACAGCTATGAATATGGATAGCTGTAAATTGGATTATTGTGTCGACCGAGGTATGGAACTCATTGGGTGGAAAGACAAATATCCAAGACAAGCCATCTCCAAAACAAAAGTAAGAAGTGTGGGTATGTGTCTTGCTATGCAAGGATCCGGCATACCTTATATTGATATGGGCTCGGCAATGATTAAGCTTAATGATACAGGTTTCTATAACTTGATGATTGGCGCTACAGATATTGGGCAAGGTAGTGATACTATTTTGGCACAGATTGCAGCAGAGAGTCTAAAAACTACCGTAGATAAAGTCATTGTTTATTCATCGGATACAGACTTAACACCTTTTGATACGGGTGCTTATGCCTCCAGCACAACCTATGTATCCGGCAATGCAGTTAAAAAAGCAGCAGACAAGATGTTTGAAATGATCATAGATGAAGGGTCAAAGGCTCTTGGTGTAAGACCTGAAGATATTCACTTTGATGGTGAAGTCCTAAAAGTAAAAGATACCGATACATCCATGACATTGGAGTCATTGTCCAATCGACTCTTTTATAATGAAGACCAAAAACAATTGGTAGCGGCCCATTCTTATGTTGGTACAAAATCACCACCACCTTTTATGGCCGGATTTGCCGAGGTCGAGGTGGACCTTGAAACAGGTGAATTTAAAGTATTAGATTATGTCGCTGTGGTAGATTGTGGGACGACAATCAATCCAAGCTTAGCGAAAGTCCAAGTGGAAGGCGGCATACTTCAAGGTTTGGGCATGGCCATGTTTGAAGAGGTTATTTACAATAAAAGCGGTAGTCTTATTACCAATAACCTGATGAATTACCGAATACCAACCCGCAAGGAGGTTACGAATATACGTGTCGAATTTGCGGATAGTTATGAAGCTTCTGGACCCTATGGTGCCAAATCAGTTGGAGAGATTGGTATTGACACACCACCAGCTGTCATTGCCAATGCCATATACAATGCCATAGGTGTTAGAATTAATAGCCTCCCAATTACATCTGAAAAAGTTTGGGCGGCGATACAGAGTAAGGAAGTATAGAGAAAGAATCAAGGAAGGATTATAAGATTCATGGATATATATGATGAAATCATAAAAATGAAGCAGAATAATGAGCCTTGTATGACCGTGACGGTTGTTGAAAAAACAGGTGACGGTCCGGTTGAACTTGGTAAAAAAATGTTAGTCGGTGTCACCGGTAAACGTGTGGGTACCGTCGGTGGTGGTGCTCTTGAACATCAAGCCATAGAAACCTGCAAAGACTTACTAAAAGCGCAAAAAAGTCATTTGGAAAAATACCTTTTAAAAGAAGGCGAGATTGTTGGTCAAGCCACCACATTACCTATGACCTGTGGTGGTGTTGTGACACTTTTTTACGAGTATATTGGACATGGTGCTCATATCTACCTTTTTGGTGCAGGTCATGTCAGTCAAGCACTCTGCCATGTTCTAAAGACCATGAACTTTTATGTGACCGTCATTGATCATCGAAAAGAAGTCGTTGATCAATTTATAGGTGGTGACGAAGTGCATCATCATGATTTCGTTGATTTTATTGAAACACAGGGGATAGCTAAAAACGCCTATGTGGTCGTATGTACACCTTCACACAAGTATGACTACGATGTCATGCACAAAATCATTGAGAAACAATTAGAATTAAAGTATGTAGGTATGCTTTGTTCTAAGAACAAGCTAAAGGACTATTTAGTAAAAACCTATGATAAATTTGGTGAAAGCCTTAATCTATCCAACCACTATGCACCTATAGGTATTGATACCGGCGGAGGATCACCGGCAGAGATTGCAATATCCATAAGTGCAGAAATATTGGCCGTATATTATAACAAAACGGGCAATAAACATATGCGAGATGCCTATATAAGTAAAGAAAAATAGGTATAGAAGGAGATTAATATGTATGATTTGGCAATATTAAACGGACAACTTTATATAGAGGGAAGTCTGAAAAAGCAACATCTCTATATCAATGGGGATCATATTGTTGCCATAAGTGATGAGTTGCATCAAGCTAGAGAGGTTTATGATGCGACTGATAGGTGGGTCATGCCGGGATTAATCGACCCTCATGTTCATTTTGAGCTGAACTGTGGCAAATATACGTCTGCTGATGATTTTTACACAGGATCAATAGCAGCGGCTTATGGTGGTATTACCACAGTCATCGATTTTCTTGATCCCATATCCACCGAAAAAGAATTGGAAAAAGCCTTTAATGACAGAAATCAACTGGCCAGCAAGTCCATGATTGATTATAGATTTCATGTCACAGTAAAAGATCCCGTGAATCAAGTCAAGCCCATTGTAGAGACGATGAAAACCCTAGGACTAAACAGCATAAAACTATTCACCACCTATTCAGACTCCGGTAGGCGCACATATGACGGGGAAATCGTTGAGCTATTAAAACTTTCTCGTGAAGAAGCATTCATAGTGTTAGCCCATATAGAAAAAGATGAAAGCATAACCATGGAGCCAAGTTATACAGCTGCGGATTTAACCATAAGTAGACCGGAGATGGCTGAAACAGAAGAAGCTTTAAAATTGGCGACCTTAGCAAAAGAAACCGATGGTCAATTGTATATGGTTCATGTCAGTAGCGGTAATACATTGGAAGCTTTGATAAAAGAATTTCCCGATATACTTGGGAAAAACCTATATCTGGAAAGTTGTCCCCACTATTTTGAGTTTAATGAAGAGCGATTTGAAGGAAGCCAAGGTCATCTTTATACCATGGCACCACCACTTCGTAGTGAAGCCTCCAGAGAAAAGCTCGTTAACGGTTTTGATTATTTGCATACAATTGCTACGGATCACTGTCCTTTTACAGAACGTCAAAAAAAGCAAAAACAACTTTTAGGGATGCCCTTAGGTATTGGTGGTGTTGAACACAGTTTTAGTTTAATGGCGACCAGATATGGCATTAAGGCCATAGAAAAAATGAGTACCATGCCGGCTAAAATATTTGGACTCTACCCTAAAAAGGGGAGTTTGGATGTGGGTACGGATGCCGACATTGCCATATACAATCCTCATATGACCCATAAAATAGAAACGGACCATTCAAAAGCAGGTTATACCGTTTATAAAGATCTAGAAGTAAATGGTCAGATTGAAACCACACTATGCAAAGGACAGTTCATTATTAAGAACAATTCCCTCGTCATCGGAAGTGTAGGCCACTTTATCGGTTAAAGGAGGATGACCATGATTGCACTGACCCATGTTAATTATTATGATTTTAAGACATACGCCGAGGATCAATATATTATTTTTGAGGATAAAATAATTGAGGTTGGGCCAATGACGGATTTTGTGAATCAAGACTATGAAGTTATAGAGGGTATGGATCAATTGGTAATGCCGGGCTTGATTAATGGTCATCATCATATTTATTCTACTTTCGCTAGAGGTTTGATATTGCCTTTTGACCCTGAGAATTTTCAAGAAATACTGGACCAATTATGGTGGAAGCTAGATGGCAGCCAAGATTTGGACAATGTTTATTACTCAGGTATCGTTAGCGGTGTAGAGGGCGTCAAAAACGGTATTACCACCATTATTGACCATCATGCCAGTGGCTTAGATATTAAAGGCTCTTTAGAAACCTTGAAAAAAGCCATATGTGATGAAGTTGGTCAAAGGGGTATATTCTGTTTTGAATGCAGTGATCGGTTTGATATAGACGCTTGTATTGAAGAAAACCTAAGCTTTGCGAAGAAATATCAGACGACTAAAACAGCCGGTCTATTTGGTCTTCATGCAGCTATGTCCTTATCAGAGGAAAGTCTTACTAAGATTTCAAAAGTCATAGAAGACATACCGATCCATATACATATAGCTGAAAGCCATATGGATGAAGACTTAAGTTTGGAGAGATATGGAGAACGCATAATCCATAGACTGGAACGCCATCAACTTTTAAAAGAAAAGAGTCTTTTGGTTCATTGTCTTTATATTGATGAGGACGAGGCTGAACTTATTGCAAAATATAAATGTACAGTGGCTTTAAATGTTACTTCAAATATGAACAATGGTGTAGGATTACCGGACTATAATCTATTTAAAAGAGCAGGCATACCGGTTATTATCGGTAATGACGGTATTGGAAGCGGTATAATGCCGGAATGGCTTAATTTGAATTTTACCATGCATCACAGAGATCTGACACCAGTTAAATTTGGATTAGGTCAAGTCCTGGAAATGGTCAATCAAACATACGTTTATGCATCAAGCATTTTAGGCTGTAAGCTTGGGCGGATTCAGCCAGGTTATGAAGCGGATTTATTGATGATACCCTATATACCACCTACACCAATGAATAAGAATAATGCTTTTGGTCATCTATGTTTTGGTCTGGCAAACAATTTTAATCCAAGCTATGTTTGGTGTGGCGGAAAGATGATTTTAAACCATTATAAGGTTAAGGAGAATCTTATGGACACCTATAGAGAAGCATCAAAGTCAGCTCGCCAGTTGTGGGATAGAATATAAGAGACGTAAAAATCAAAAGACATCATTAAAAGCATAAATTAAAAGGGGGTAATACAATGAGATTAGATATAAGTTTTGACGGCTTAACATTAAAAAACCCGTTAATGCCCGCGTCAGGTCCTTTGGTAGGAGATCTAGAAAAGTTGAACTTTATACGAGATGAAGGTGTAGGTGCAGTTGTTACCAAAACCATATCATCAAAAGCAGCCGTTGTACCAAGACCCTGTATTTATGGAGATCGGTACTTTGTAATGAATTCTGAACTTTGGTCAGAGCATAGCAAAGAAGTGTGGCTTGAAGATATATTGCCGAATTATCGTAAAGAAGATGCACCTTTAATTATATCTGCAGGCTATACCAAAGAGGATATGGCACTTTTGATACCATTACTGGACCCTTACGCAGATGCATTTGAGATATCTACCCACTACGTTGGCAAGGATTTATCGGTGATTAGGGAAACAGTACGTACCATAAGAGCGCATACGACAAAACCCATATACATGAAAGTTAGCCCACATATGGATGATCCGGTCGCTTTTGCTAGAGCCGTTAGAGAAGCTGGTGCCAGTGGTATCGCCGCAATCAATTCACTTGGCCCCACGATGAAGATAGATTTAGCATCTAGAGAAATTATTTATGGTGGTGAAAGTGGTTTTGTTTGGACGTCCGGTCCGGCTATTAAGAACCTGGCTTTAGCAACAGTCTATAAGATTAAGCAAGCCATGCCGGATTTTACCGTTATTGGTGTTGGCGGGGTTTCTAGTGCGGAAGATGTTATAGAATTCCTATTAGCAGGTGCCAGTGGTGTTCAGATGCTGTCAGCAGCACTTTTAAGAGGCAAAGACCTATACAGTAAGATTATAAAAGATCTACCCGAAGCCCTTGAAAAACATGGTTTTTCCTCTATTGAAGACGTCACTAGGGCAGGACTTACCAAGACAATAAGCTATGAACCGGTCGTACCAAGCGTGGATACGCAGCTTTGTACCCAGTGTATGCTGTGTGTTAAGATTTGTCCGTATTTTGCAATCCGTTTTGAGAACCAGATTCTTTTTGATCAGGAAAAATGTTTCGGTTGTCATTTATGTATCAGTAAATGCCCGGTAAAAGCTATATACGTAGAAAGCAACTAAGAATATCACTGGAGGTGGTATGGTGTTAGACATTAGCAAGTCCATTAATAAGGTGGACAATTTTGAAAAAATAACAGGTACAGCCAAGTATATTGACGATATAAAACCGGAAGGGTGCCTCTACGCTAAAACCCTAAGAGCTACTATCCCAAAGGGCCGCATTGTTTCAAGAGAATATCCGGACATGCCCGAGGGATATGCTATTGTTGATTATCAAGACATAAGCGGTCAAAATTTTGTGAAAATTATTTTTGAAGATATGCCTGTTTTTGTTGAAGAAACAGTCAACTATTATGGTGAACCTATTTTATTAGTGGTTGGTGAAGATAAAGCCACGATACTAAGCTTGATGGATCAGATTAGCATTCAATATGAATCGGAGGAACCGGTTTATGATTATGTAGACAGTAAGATTCATAAAAGTTATATCAAAGGTCAAGGTGAAGCTGTTTTTGACAAGGCTTATAAGATTATTGAGCACACCTATGAGACCGGCTATCAAGAGCATGTTTACATAGAGCCACAAGGTGTCATTGCTTTGTATGCACCGGACAAGATTTCTCTGATTGGTTCTATTCAATGTCCTTATTATGTTAAGAACGCGCTCATGAATGTATTAGATTGTAAAGAAGACGAAGTAAGGGTGGAACAAGCGACAACAGGTGGCGCTTTTGGTGGGAAAGAAGAGTTTCCGTCTTTAATCGCCTGTCAAGCTGTCGTAGCAGCCAAGAAGATGAAAAAGCCTATTAAGCTCATTTATGGCAGAGAAGAAGATATGGCCTATACAACCAAACGTCACCCTGCAAAGATTAAGATTGAAGCGGCCATTTCTAAAGACCATAAGATTATGGGACTTCGAACCCATGTTGGTTTAGATGGTGGTGCTTATATAGGCCTTTCCGGCGTTGTACTTTTAAGAGCGATGATTGCGGCTACCGGTGCTTATACCATAGATCACCTAAGTATTACAGGCGATGTATATATAACCAACACGGTGCCAACAGGTGCTTTTAGAGGCTTTGGCGCACCACAAATGATTTTTGCCGTAGAATTGATGATCCATCATATTGCAAAAGAGCTTAAAGAAGATGCCTACAAATTAAGAATGAAATACTTGGCAAAAACAGGTGATGTAACATCTACCAGTGGTCATTTTATTGAACCTATTATTATGGAAAAAATGATTGAAAAGGCTATGTTGATGTCCGACTATGAAGCCAAAATAAAAAAGTACAGTCATGAAAAAATGAATAAAGGTATTGGCATGAGTTGGTTTTTACACGGATGTGGTTTTACCGGTAGTGGAGAGCAAGTTCATATCAAAGCCATTGTACGGTTAAAAAAAGATGCGCTAAACAGGGTTCACATCTTAGTTGCCAGTACAGATATGGGGCAAGGTGTTAAAACGACCTTTAGAAAGTTAGTCGCACATAAGTTGAATATACCCATGGAGCAAGTCATCTTTGAGAATCCGGATACGGATAAAGTGCCTGACTCAGGCCCAACAGTTGCCTCCCGTACAATGATGATTGTAGGAGGGTTATTGGCAAAAGCTGCAGACCAGCTTAGTCAAAAATGGAAAGATCAAGAAGAAGTCATAGTTGAAGAACGATATAAACAACCGGAACACATAAGGTGGGATGATGAGACCTTGCAAGGTGATGCATACCCGGCTTATTCTTGGGGTATTAATGTTGTGGAAGTCGAAGTGGATCCTGTTACCTTCGAGGTAACTTTACTTGGTGTTTGGTCGGTTTATGATGTGGGTAAAGCCATTGATGAACAGGTTATTTTGGGCCAGGCAGATGGCGGTTTACTACAAGGGATTAGCTACGGCATGCTAGAAGTCATGAAGAATAAAGACGGACGGGTACAACAAAAGACTGTAACAGACTATATCATACCCACGGCCAAAGACACGGTATTTATGGATACGGAACTGATGGACAACCCTTATGCCCTTGGCCCTTACGGTGCAAAAGGCGCAGGTGAGCTCACTTTGATTGGCGGTGCTCCTGCAGTTGCGCTGGCCATAGAAAACGCAATTGGTAAGCATGTAACTAGGATACCTGTGGTACCGGAATACATTATGGAGTTGATGAAAAATGGTTGAGGTAAAATTTGAATTAAACGGAGAAACAGTCATCACAAAAGAAGATCCGACCAAAAGACTATTGGATGTTATTAGAACAAGCTTTGGTTTAACCGGACCTAAAGAAGGCTGTGGCGAAGGAGAATGTGGTGGATGTGCGGTATTGATAGATCATAAGATTATGAATGCTTGTATAACACCCCTTGGCAATGTTCACGGGAAATCAGTAGTGACCATCGATGCATTTGCCAAGACTCAAAGAGGTCAGGCGATTAGGAAGGCATTTGAAACCCATGGTGCCGTTCAATGCGGCATATGTACGCCAGGTATGGTTATAGCAACAGAATCCTTACTTCATGCTAATCCTAATCCAACTGAGGCTGAGATTAGAGAAGGTCTGTCCGGTAATTTATGTCGTTGCACGGGCTATAATATGATTGTCAAAGCTATTTTGTCCTTAGTTGAAAAGGAGGGATCTTTGTGGTAAATACCCATTATCCAACATCATATGAAGAAGCCCTCGAATTATTAAATACTTATAAACCGACGATTGTAGCAGGTGGTACTGATCTTATGGTCAGAAAAAGAGCGTGGAGTGATTTGCCCACAAACTTTGACAAGGATGTATTATTCGTTGGACAATTAGAAGAGCTAAATTATATCGATCGTCAAGGCAGCAACATCCATATCGGTGCCGGTGTAACTCTAGAGGATATCATGGATCATTTTCACACGCCAACATTATTATCAGAAGCCATCAAAATCATGGCTTCACCGGCTATAAGACATAGTGCGACCTTAGCCGGCAATGTGGTAAATGCATCACCGGCCGGGGACACTTTACCAGTACTTTATGTTCTTGATAGTGTGGTGGTATTGGAATCTGTTGAAGGCATTAGACATGTGCCTATTCATTCTTTTATAACTGGTCCCGGTAAGACCATTATGAGTCACAATGAAATGATTAAGGAAATCATCTTATCCGGTCATAAGTTTAACCATAGTGTCTATAGGAAAGTTGGCGGACGTAAAGCGGATGCCATCTCAAAGTTATCTGTATGTATGATTATGGATATAAAAAAAGGCATCATTCAAGATTTTAGAGCAGCTTTTGGTGCTGTTGGGCCAACGGTAATTAGAGATAAGGCAATAGAATCTAAACTCATAGGCAAATCATTAACATGGTTGGATGATCATACTGAAGATATCGGTAAATGGTATGAACCGATTATTAAACCTATTGATGACCAAAGGTCTTCGGCATCCTATCGTAAAACATGTACCATTAACCTACTCACGGATTTTATCAAGCATATAAAACATCATGCATAGAACAACGAAAATCTATTTGAGGAGGTAGGACTATGTTAGGCGAAAAGATAAGATTAAAACGTATTGAAAAGGCCATGAGCTTAAAAGATCTTGCAGTGGCATCCGGTTTAACCTCCGGATTTATTAGTCAGATAGAGAGAGATCTTGCAGAGCCCTCCATAACTTCTTTAAGAAAGATAGCAGAAGCTTTGGAAGTAGCTGTATTTCATTTTTTTATTGAAGAAATGCATGAAAATCCGGTGGTAAGAAAAAATGAACGACAACCCATCCAATTTCCCGGTTCAAAAGTTTCTTATGAGTTATTGTCACCGGATCTAAACCGTCAAATGGAGACTTTTCTTGGCAAACTTGAACCTGGTGGTGTCACCTGTGATGAACCTATGGCCCATGCAGGTGAAGAAGTGATTTTTGTTTTAGAAGGAGAAATGCAAATACGCATTGGTAATACAAGCTATAACTTATCAGAAGGTGACACCATATACTACTACGCTAATATACCCCATCAGATTGTAAATCCAGGCAAGCAGTTATTGCGTTTTTTGTCTACAATAACCCCGCCAAGATTCTAGAGTCTTAAGAGGATATAACGATCAGGTAAGGAGGAATGACATGCCGATTAAAGAGATGATTATAGCAAGAGGCGACCAAAAGGCGGAGTTGGTACTGAAAAACTGTCAGGTCGTTAATGTACTTAATGGACAGATTGAAGGCGGCGATATCGCGATAGAAAAAGGTCGAATTGTGGGTGTTGGAGAATATGAAGGACATAGAGAGATTGATTTAAAAAATAAGTATGTATGTCCGGGTTTCATTGATGGCCATGTCCATATTGAATCTTCTATGCTGACCCCATCACAATTTTCAAGGTTGGTTATGCCCAAAGGTACCACCAGCATCATAGCAGATCCACATGAGATAGCAAATGTATGCGGCTTAAACGGCATTGAATATATGTTAAAAGCCAGCGAAAAAGTACCTCTTGATATTTATATCATGTTACCGTCTTGTGTACCCTCAACAGAATTTGAAGTGGCAGGTGCCATTCTTTTAGCTAAGGATCTTAAGAAGCTGAAAGATCACCCTAGGGTCATTGGTCTTGGTGAGATGATGAATTATCCCGGTGTAATTGCCGGTAATGCAATGGTCCATGAAAAAATAGATATGATGTCAGACCGATTAATCGATGGTCATGCACCTGAAGTAACAGGTAAGGCTCTTAACGCTTACATCTCTGCTGGGGTAAAGACGGATCATGAATGTACAACCAAAGATGAAATGCTGGAAAAAGTCGGGAAAGGGATGTATGTCCACTTAAGAGAAGGTTCTGCAACTAGGAATCTTGATGCCTTATTAAAGGGTGTAACCCCAAATAACAGCCGTAGACTTATGTTTTGTACAGATGACAAACAACCCATTGATATTATGAACGAAGGTCATATTGACCATAATGTAAGACGGGCCATTGAACTGGGTCTTAGTCCCATCACGGCGATTCAAATGGCCACTTTAAATGTTGCAGAATGCTACAGCTTAAAAGGAAAAGGTGCCATAGCGCCAGGCTACGAAGCGGACTTGTTAATCTTAGACAATCTGGAACACGTCAGTGTCAGTCAAGTATATAAAAAAGGCATATTGGTAGCATCGGATCACCAACCGCTTTTTGAAGCACCTCAGATTGAAGATGAAAGTGTATTAAACACAGTTAAACTAGAAGATATTAAGTCCATTAATCTGGACCTTAAAATACCAACAGGTATTGCCAGAGTCATAGGTTTAAGAGAAAGAAGTATTATTACAGACCTAGTGATTAGAAAAGTAGATACAAAAGATGATGTTTTCGTACATAATCCTAAGCTAGATCTTTTGAAGTTAGCTGTTATAGAACGACATCAAAATACAGGCAACGTTGGTATTGGTCTTGTAGAAGGTTATGGTCTAAAGCATGGTGCAGTAGCCCTCACCATCGCCCATGATTCTCACAATGTCATTGTTATAGGTGATAATGATACAGATATGAAACTTGCTATAGAAGAACTTAAGAGATGTGATGGCGGTATGACCATCTGTAGAGATGGCGTGGTCATTGAGACACTAAGACTCGAAGTCGGTGGCCTTATGACCAATGCACCTCTTGAAGAAGTCATAGCCAAGATTAAGAAAATGGACCGTTTGGCCCTTGATAGTGGTGTTAGCACAAAAATCGAACCATTTTTAACGCTGGCATTTTTGGCACTTCCGGTTATACCGGAATTAAAACTCACCGATCAAGGTCTATTTGATGTTACTCAATTTGCCTTTGTGGAAATAGATGTATAGAAGGAGGACCATAAATGTCCTATGTATCAGGTTATACCTGCACTTTATGTGAAAAAGAATATACTAAGGACCAAGGACCTATGACCACTTGTCCTATATGTGGTGATCTGGGCATCTTGGATGTGAACTATGATTATAAAAGTATAGCAAAGGTCTTAACAAGAGATGCTCTTAGGGAGAATGAAGAAAGATCCATCTGGCGTTATGCACCTTTGTTACCTGTTGAGTCCACCCATTTAATAAAGACCCTTAAAGTAGGGGGAACACCCCTTTACCCTAGTCAAAATCTGGCGCATCATATAGGCATAGATACCTTACACATCAAAGATGATGGCGTCAATCCGACGGCCTCATTAAAAGACCGCGCCTCTGTGATTGCTGTTGTTAGAGCCATGGAAGAAGGCAAGGACACCATAGCTTGTAGCTCGACAGGGAATGCAGCTTCATCTTTAGCGGGTAATGCTGCTCATATGGGCCTAAAAACTGTTATTTTTGTTCCCAAGCGGGCACCTAAAGGCAAATTAACCCAACTTCTGGTGTATGGTGCTAAGGTAGTTTCAGTTGACGGTGATTATAGAAGCACTTTTGAATTGTCCAAAGCGGCCATTGAACATTATGGTTGGTACAATAGGAATGCAGCCATTAATCCCTATCTTGTTGAAGGTAAAAAGACAGTGGCACTAGAAATAGCAGAACAGTTGTCTTTTGATGTACCGGACTGGGTGGTGGTATCTGTTGGAGACGGATGTACGATAGCAGGGGTCTATAAAGGCTTTTATGACCTCCTGTCCATTGGCTTAATAGAAAAAATGCCAAGACTACTTGGGGTTCAAGCGGAAGGTTGCGCACCCTTTTATCATGCATTTAAAGACAACAAAGCACTAGAAGCCACAGAGGAAAATACCTTAGCTGACAGCATTGCAGTTGGCATACCCAGAAATCCAGTCAAAGGTATTCAAGCTGTTGCAGCTTCTGGAGGTACTTATGTAACCGTAACAGACCAAGAGATATTAGCGTCAATAGCTCTACTTGGAAAAACAGAGGGTATTTTTGGTGAGCCGGCAGGTGTTGCAGGTGTCGCAGGTCTAAAAAAAGCACTGGAGGAAGGTATCATTCATAAAAAAGATAAAGTGACAGTTATTGTAACGGGTAACGGACTTAAAGATGTTGAACATGGCATGGAAGCAGTAGGGGAACCGATGCGACTAAAGCCGGACATCCAGAGTTTTATAAAAATAATGAACGAAGCGGAGGGCATAACAAATGGGTAAAATACCATACGGACCAACCTATGACGAGATGTTGGATCCATCCAAAATCTCAGAAAACATTATGGAGAAAGTGATTTTGGCCAAAGACGAAGAACTTGATCCTTTAAATCTTTTTAATATTACATGGCGAGGTCCTGACAATGAGATTCGCAAGGTGGTACTGCCAAAAGCTATAACCGGCGTGGACGCTAATATTGTTGTTATGCTAGGTAAGTACTTCCCATCCGGTTCTCATAAGGTAGGGCCGGCCTATGCAACACTTATAGAAGGCTGCGTGGATAAAGAAATCATACCGGGAGAACATACGATTTTGGGGCCATCCACCGGTAACTTTGGTATTGGTGTGTCTTACATATGTAATCTGATGGGCTATGAGGCTATTGTCATCATGCCGGATAATATGAGTAAGGAACGGTATGAGAGAATCAAAAGATATGGGGCTCAGCTAGATTTAACACCTGGAACCGAGTCGGATGTTATATTGACCCTAGAACGTACCTACCAATTAATGAAAGAGCCAAAGAATAAAGCTTTAGCTCAGTTTGAGTTATTTCCAAACTATAGATTTCATAGACATGTTACCGGACATAGCGCTGTTGAAGCGGTCAAAGGTATTGGGAACGGTCGTATAGCTGCCTTTACATCTGCCCTTGGTTCATCCGGTACCATAGCAGCCGGCGATCATATTAAACAGGTTTATCCCGATGCGAAAATCGTGGCACTTGAGCCTTATGAGTGTTCAACTTTAACAGATGGCGGCCGTGGCCAACATAGAATCGAAGGTATAGGCGACAAAATGTGTACCTTAATTCATAATGTTCTCAATACGGATTTTGTGGTCATGATAGAAGATGATGATTGTGTCAAAGGTTTGAAGGTCATACATGATGGGGCACATATTCTCGCTGAAGCAGGTGTGGATAAAGATTTTGCTGTATGCCTAAAAGATCTCTTTGGTGTATCAGGTATCTGTAATATACTAGGTGCTATAAAAATGGCCAAGTATCTAAATCTTGGACCGGAGGATAACGTGGTGACCATAGCAACAGATGGTTTTGACCGGTATGACTCCGTTATTCTTGATCTTGAAAGGCGTTCTCTGGAGACTTCAGACAATGTATTACGAAGATGGAAAAAAGATGTCTTTGACGAAGCTGATACAAGTAAAATAACAGACTTTAGAAGTCATGATAAAAAAGAGCAACTTTTTAATCAAAAAGAAAAAGACTGGTTGCCCTTTGGTTATAAAAAAGAGTATTTGGATGCCATGAAAGTACAAGAATTCTGGGATTCGGAATATGCAAAAGTACAAGCCTACAATGCAAAAATCAAAGTACTAAGAGATGAGGATGATGATAATGACAATACCCTTTAATACGATACTAGAAAGCGCCAAAACCTATAGGAATGACATATCTACCTTTCTTAGAGATATGATTCGCATATCCAGTGAAAGCTGTGATGAAAAATTAGTTGTGCAAAGAATAAAGGAAGAAATGGAAAAAGTAGGATTTGATCGCATCGATATTGACCCTATGGGAAATATTCTAGGCTACATCGGCCATGGATCCACTTTGATTGCTATGGATGCCCACATCGATACAGTGGGCATCGGTGAGCTTGCCAACTGGGATTATGATCCTTATGAAGGTTATGAAGACCATGAGATTATCATTGGTCGAGGTGCAAGTGATCAAGAAGGCGGTATGGCTTCTATGGTGTATGCCGGTAAAATTATTAAGGATCTGGATTTAGCGGATGATTATACGCTACTCGTGACAGGAACGGTACAAGAAGAAGACTGTGATGGACTATGTTGGCAGTATATCATAGAAGAATCTAAGATTCGTCCGGAATTTGTTGTCATCACAGAACCCACCTCCTTAAATATTTATCGAGGACACCGTGGTCGTATGGAGATTAAAGTAGAGACCATGGGTGTTAGTTGTCATGGATCAGCACCAGAGCGCGGGGACAACGCCATATATAAGATGGCACCCATCATCACTGAACTTAAAGTGCTTCATGAAAACTTGTTAGACAATGCGTTTTTAGGAAAAGGCAGCTTAACTGTATCTGAGATTTTCTTTAGCTCACCGTCAAGATGTGCCGTGGCCGATGGTTGTGCCATATCCGTTGACCGACGGTTAACCCACGGGGAAACCTATGAATCCGCCTTAGAAGAGATTCGCAATCTACCTTCAGTAAAGGCAGCAGGTGCCAAAGTGTCTATGTATACTTATGAGCGTCCTTCCTATACAGGTCTGGTTTATCCAACAGATGCATATTTTCCTACTTGGGTATTACCAGAAGACCATGAAGCCACTCAAACACTTGTTGATGCCTATAAAGGTCTATTTGATAAAGAACCATTAGTCGATAAATGGACGTTTTCAACCAATGGTGTCTCCATCATGGGTCGATATGAGATTCCATGCATCGGTTTCGGACCCGGTCATGAGGACCAAGCTCATGCCCCTAATGAAAAAACATGGAAAGATGAATTGGTGTATGCAGCAGCTATGTATGCGTCTATTCCAAAAGCCTATATAAAAAGAAAGAGAGGTTTATAATATGCAGACACGATTCAAAGGCAAACACTTTATTACCCTTCAAGATTGGACCAAAGAAGAAATTGATACTTTACTTGAGGTGTCTTTTGATCTGAAAAAGAAATTCGCCATGGGTATACCAACCCCCTATTTACCTTATCAAACGATGTTTTTGATGTTTTTTGAGCAATCCACAAGAACCCGTAATTCGATGGAGGCAGGTTTTGCGCAACTTGGTGGGCACGCGAATTATCTGGATACTTCAACCATGCAGATTAGTCACGGTGAAGTTGCCAAAGACACCGCTATTATCTTATCCAGTTATGGCCATGCGATTGCCTGTAGAAACTGCTTCTGGGAAGTGGGAAACAAATATCTAAGGGAACTGGCAGAACACTCAAGTGTGCCAATCATGAATTTACAATGCGATTTGTACCATCCGATGCAAGGGATTGCAGATTTAATGACCATCAAGGAAAAGGTGGAAACCACCAAAAATCTTAAAGTGTCTATAATATGGGCCTATGCAAAAAGCCATAAAAAACCTATATCCGTACCCTTAACTCAAGCTTTGTTATTCCCAAGGTATGGCATGGATGTGACTTTAGCTTATCCGGAAGGTTATGACTTACCAGACTGGGCCATTGAACAAGCTAAAGAAAATGCAAGACAAAACGGCGGCAAATTTAGAATTACCCATAACATGGAAGAAGCTTATAAAGATGCAGATGTGGTGATTCCTAAGAACTGGGGCAGTTGGGTCAACAATCAAAGTGACGCTGTTATAGATGATCTTTTAGAGTCTTACAAAGGCTGGAAATGTACAGAGGAAATGATGGCTCTAGCCAGTGGTAACGTGATGTATATGCATGCGCTACCAGCAGACAGAGGCAACGAAGTTGAAGACAGTGTCATTGATGGTCCTCATTCCATCGTTTTTGATGAAGCAGAAAATAGGATTCATACATCCAAGGCGGTTATGGTTCTTACTATGGGCGGCAAAGGTTGATATGAAACCAAGTAATGGAGGCGAGCATCCATGGATAAATTAGCGGTCATTGCCATTGGCGGTAATTCCTTAATCAAAGATAACGAGCATCAATTTATTGAAGACCAATACATGGCTGTCTGTGAAACTGTCCGTCATGTGGTGGACTTGATTGAACTGGGAATTAATGTGGTCATCACCCACGGAAACGGGCCACAGGTAGGTTTTATCATGAGACGTTCAGAAATTGCTGAAGAGGTAGAACATATGCATCCGGTCCCTTTGGTGAGTTGTGACGCAGATACCCAAGGCGCCATTGGTTATCAGATTCAACAAGCCATGCAAAATGAATTTAACAAAAGAGGGTTGGGCAATAAAGCAGTTACATTGGTGACACAGGTGGAAGTTGAACCGGATGATCCGGCGTTTCTAATGCCTTCAAAACCCATCGGTACTTTCTATACGGAAGCACAGATCGAACGTATTATAAGTCAACATCCGGATTGGCATATGGTTAAGGATGCCGGTCGTGGCTATAGAAGGGTTGTACCTTCTCCTATGCCAAAGAAAATCATCGAAAGAGAAGCCATCGAGACACTTATTCATGCAGGGTTCTCGGTGGTGGCTGTCGGTGGTGGTGGGATTCCGGTTACCAGAGATGCAGAGGGTAAACTCGTTGGTGTGAATGCGGTTATTGATAAGGATTATGCCAGCAGTTTGTTAGCTACTCAACTGGGTGCAGATTATTTTATTATTTCTACAGCGGTAGATCAGGTCTATATAGATTATAATAAGCCGACTCAAAAGGCTTTGAGTGTATTGACTCTAGACGAGGTCGAAGCTTTGAAGTTGGATAATCAATTTGCACCAGGTAGTATGTTGCCAAAGATTAACGCGGTGACGGATTTCATTAAAGCCGGTGGGAAAAAGGCGATAATTACAAGTCCGGCCTGCTTAAGTGATGCGGTTAAAGGTCTTGCAGGGACAACCATCATCGCTTAACCAAGGGCGCTTACTAGCGCCCAACAGGGACGGTTCTTCCGGCTGACACTTATGAAATTGGTCCAATAGCCTCACGGTTATTGGACCAAAATTTTAAGCTCAACATTTCTAGGAATTCACTCGGAAAACTTTAAATACAGGAATAAATTGATTTTGACGATGGTTTATTTAATCTATATTTGTTCGAGGGTTTGGAAGTTATTTCTAAATCGCTTAGGTGTCATATTCTTATAGAGCTTGAACTGTTCTATGAAATAACTGGTGGTAGAGAAGCCAACGTTTAGAGCGATGTCGGTGACACTTAGTTCTGAGGTGGTTAGTAGGCTCTCGGCCTTTGAAATCCGGATAAAATTGACATAAGCACTAAAATTTCGATTCATGGCGGATTTGAAAAACCTGGAAAAATAGCTGTAACTTACAGCACACAATTTTGCCATATCTTGAATGGAGATTTCTTGGTCAAAATGTTCGTCCACATAGTCAAAGACTTTCTGTAGGCGTTCTATATTGGTTTTGTCAAGGGCTTGGGTTAGGTTTAGATCAAGTCCCTTTTCCTGCCAACTCCTTAGAATCCAAAGAAATACTTCGCCAATATAAGTGCGAATTGCCAATTCAAACCCATAAGCTTTTTTTTGATCCTCTAAAAGAATTTTTTTGATTAAATCCGGTATGGGCGTATCGGCTGTTTCTTCATAGGTAAATAATTTTTGGTGAATAGAGGTCTTCATGGTAAAGGGTAGAACGTATCTAGACTCGAATACAGACTGAGTGGTGGTATAAAGTAGCTCAGGATCAAACCGAATGACAATGTATTTATTAACACCTTCTGAAGCAGCAAAAATATTATGAACTTCCATGGAATTGATCACCACCATATCACCTACGCCAAAGACATAACCTTGACCATCCAGAAAGATATTGATACGACCGGACAAACAAAAGAGTATCTCAATATGGTCATGGTAATGTGAACCGACAATCAGTTTACGACCTTCGATGGCTTGAGTATGGGTTCTAAATGGGTAGGATATACCATCTTCAATGAATTTTTCATTTTCTAAGTAGCCTTCCATCATTTTCTCCTTCATGACAAATAATTGATATTTTTTTGTGATTTTATTATATTATAAATCAGGATGAATAGCTATACTTAAAACATGGAAAAAACATATAAATAATCGTGTGAAGGAGTGAATGAATTGAAAAAAATAAGAATCGGAATTATAGGATGTGGCGGTATAGCCAATAATAAACATATGCCGGCGCTTCTAGAACTGGACAATGTGGAAATGGTGGCTTTTTGTGATATTGATGAAGCAAAAGCTCAAAAAGCGGTGAAAGAATTTGGTGTTAAAGGTGCAAAAGCTTATGTAGACTACAAAGAATTGTTAAAGGATCAGAGCATACAAGCCGTTCACATTTGTACCCCAAACAAATCTCATGCAGAGATTACCGTAGCTTCATTGGAGTCAGATAAGCATGTTATGTGTGAAAAACCTATGGCCAAAACCGCTAAAGAGGCAAGGACCATGTTGGAAGCAGCAAGGAAAACCGGAAAACTGCTTACTATAGGCTATCAGAATCGATATAGAGAAGACAGTCAGTATTTGTACAAAGCTTGTCAAAGAGGGGATCTTGGCGAGATTTATATGGCCAAAGCCCATGCGATCAGGAGACGTGCTGTGCCTACATGGGGAGTTTTCTTGAATGAAGAAGAACAAGGCGGTGGCCCGCTTATTGACATTGGCACCCACGCACTGGACTTAACACTTTGGACCATGGACAATTATAAAGTGAAGAGTGTTAAAGGCAGCGTTTATAGAAAACTAGCAGATCAAACACAAACAGGTAACGCTTGGGGTGATTGGGATACTAAGGCATATACTGTAGAAGATTCAGCTTTTGGGTTTATAACTATGGAAAATGGTGCAACTATATTCCTTGAATCCAGTTGGGCACTTAATACTTTAGAGGTTGGTGAAGCTCAAACCACCTTATGTGGCACCAAAGCCGGTGCAGATATGAAAGACGGACTTAGAATTAACAAAGTTGATTTCAACGAATTAACGACTGTAAAACCTAGTCTAGGTGGCGAGGGAGTTGCTTTTTACGAAGGTACCGCAGAGGAACCGGAAGTAACAGAAGCCAAAACCTTCTACAATGCCATAATAAATGGGACAGATCTTACAGTTAAACCGGAGGAAGCACTCGTTGTCACAGAGATCCTTGAAGCCATCTATGAATCAGCAAAAACAGGAAAAACTATTGAATTCTAGCAAACAGTTTTTGAATTATAAATACCATCAGAAAGAGGTGTATCATGAAATTAAGTGTTTTTACAGTACCTTATAGCAGTCTATCACTAGAAGAAACCCTGAAAAAACTAAGTGCCATAGGTGTACAAGCAGTTGAATTAGGCGCAGGTGGTTATCCTGGAAATGCTCATCTAAATGCAAAGGAGCTCTTAGCAGATGATGAGAAAGCGCAAGCTGTTAAGGCATTGACTAGAAAGTACAATATTGAGATTGCAGCCATATCTTGCCACGGGAATCCTGTTCATCCGGACAAGACCATTGCTAAAGACTTTCACGACCAATTTATCGATGCGGTCCTATTAGCAGAAAAACTAGGCGTACAAACAGTCATCACCTTCTCAGGTTGTCCCGGTGATAGTGAAGGGTCCAAATACCCGAATTGGGTTACCTGTCCATGGCCGGATGATTTTGGCACCATATTGGATTACCAATGGAATGAAGTGTTGATTCCTTATTGGAAAGATACAGTTGAATTTGCTAAACAGCATAATGTCCACAAGATAGCTCTTGAAATGCATCCGGGATTCTGTGTATACAATCCTGAAACCCTATTGCGTCTAAGAGATGCAGTTGGTGAAGTTATTGGTGCCAACTTTGACCCAAGTCACTTGTTCTGGCAAGGTATCAATCCTGTTAGTGCCATAAAAGCTCTAAAAGGTGCGATCTATCATTTTCATGCAAAAGACACCAAGATTGATGAAAGAAATGTAGGTATCAATGGTGTTTTAGATAATAAGAATTATGGTGATGTACTTGGCCGTTCATGGGTGTTTAGAACAGTTGGTTACGGACACGATCAGGAGATATGGAATGATATGATAAGCATGCTAAAGGCTGTAGAATATGATGGTCCTATAAGTATTGAACATGAGGATGCACTAATGTCCATAGATGAAGGTCTATCCAAAGCGATTGAGTTTCTAAAAGAAGTGATTATCTTTGAAACCCCTACAAGTATGTGGTGGGCTTAGTTAGGAGAAGTAAATGTTAAAGCTTGGTATAATCGGATATGGCGGTATAGCGGCCTATCATTATAAAAATCTAAAAAAGTATAAAAGACTAAAAGTAAAAGGTATATATGATCTTAACCCACTTAGACTTGAAGTTGGTAAGAAGGATGGCCTCATAACTTATGCTTCTAAAGAAGCTTTGTTAGCGGATCCGGAGATTGATATTGTTTTGGTAGCGACAACCAACGAAGTTCATAAAGAATTATCTATTGAAGCTATGGCAGCAGGGAAACATGTGATTTGTGAAAAACCGGTTACCATGTCTTCAAAAGAGCTGGAAGCGGTTATGGAAGCGGCTAAGAAATACAATAAGGTATTTACCATCAATCAAAACCGACGGACCAATAAAGACTTTGTTCTCATGAAACGCTCAGTTGAAGCAGGTCTCCTTGGAGATGTATATGTAATTGAATCCAGGGTGGAAGGTTCAAGAGGCATGCCTAAAGGATGGCGCACGATAAAAGCGCTTGGTGGTGGTATGATGTTTGACTGGGGGGTTCATTTGATTGATCAATTGATGTATATGATGGATGAGCCTGTTGTAAATGTCTTCTGTAAGATGTATAACATCGAGTACCCTGAAGTAGATGACAACTTTAGGTTGACCATGACCTTTGAAAGTGGCTTAACCGCCCAAGTGGAGGTCTCTACCAATAATTATATCACCCATCCTAGGTGGTATGTTCTTGGAACTCACGGTACACTGAGGATTGAGGATTGGGATTGTGACGGTAAAATAGTAAGGTGTTTGGACAAGGAAAGTGTATGGGAAGATGAGATTGTCTATACCAAAGCAGGACCAACCAAAACCATGGCGCCTAGACGTCCGGAAACGATTGAGACAATCATCTTGTCTGAACCGATGGATGTGGAAGACAGCATTACCAAAGTCTATGACAATCTTATAGATGCTATTGAAGGTATTAAACCCTTAACCATCACAGCAGAACAAGCCATGAGGGTAATGAGGGTGATGGAAGCTGCTTTTGAGTCTGTTGAAAAGCAACAAGCGATACAAGTTAAGATCTAAAAATGAAGTTATATTAACATCAATAAAAAAGCTGTCTCAAAATATGAGGCAGCTTTTTAGTTATTGAGTATCTATTGGGGTCCCATGAAAACCCTTCCACAGTCTGTATGACTACGGCCTCTAGTTGGTGCGTCCTGCACCAAAAGTCGGCGGTCTGCATCCATGCAGACTTTACAAATTTCATAAGAAAGTTTTCATTTATGCATCATGTCTTGAAGACTGTCATGATGCTTGAAGTTACTTTCTTATGAGCCTAGTCACACAGTCAGTTCCAGGAACTTCATGGTCGATGTAGGTTGTTTTTAATGATTGGTTGCAAATGCAGGGTTATTCCGTTGGGGTGATAACTTTATCTAGGGAAAAATCTTGACAATATAAAATGATTTCCTTCTCGGTCATGGGTTTACCATAATAATAGCCTTGTATAACATGACAGCCTTTTGCTTCCAAATACTCAGCTTGAAATTCTTTTTCCACGCCTTCAGCAACTACGTTAAGATTGAGGGCTTGAGCCAACATGATAATGGAGTTAATTAGGACATAATCTGTATTTGGTTGTGTTATTTCATCGATGAACTTCTTGTCAATTTTCAGCTCTGTTAAGGGCAATTGTTGTAGATAACTAAGTGAGGAATACCCAGTACCAAAATCATCTAGAGATAGTGAAATACCATGAGCTCTAAGCTTCTTAAGCTTACCCAATATGATGTCATAGGATTCAATAAGTATGGATTCAGTAATCTCTAACTGAAGATAAGATGGTTCAAGTTCAAAAGAGGCGAGTGTCTCAATCAAATCATCCACAAAAGAAGCTTCTAGAAGTTGAATGACAGATATATTTACCGAAACAAGGAAAGGCTCTTCCATATGATCTAACATATCAAGGGTAAAACGGATGGCTTGTTCTAGTATACATTGACCAATAGGTAGAATAAGACCACTAGACTCAGCAAGGGGAATGATCTTCAGTGGGGATACGGTGCCAAGTTCAGGACTATGCCATCTAAGCAAAGCTTCAAAACCAACAATTTTATGGGTATTGGAATCAATCTGTGGTTGAAAGTTCAAGGACAATTCTTTATTTTCATAGGCTTTCCTCAAATGTGAGACTAAGATATAATCATTTTCCATTTTATCACTCATTTGAGGTTCATAATGTCTGTAAGTGGATTTTCCGGTCTTTTTCGCATGGTACATAGCCATATCTGCTTGAATCAAAAGTTCATCTAAATCTTGTCCATCATCAGGATAAAGACTGTAACCGATGCTGGCGGTTAAGCGAATGTTCTGATCATCGATGTGGACCGGTCGTATAAATAGATTTTTGAGGTTATTCATCACTTGAAACAAATAGGCTTCTGTATCATCTAGTGTTACTGGAATAAGAAGAATGAACTCATCTCCATTTAGCCTTATTGTAAAAGTACTTTCTTTAAAGTCTTTAAGTCGAACGGCGATAACCTTGAGTACGCGATCACCAAAGGGGTGGCCATAAGTATTGTTTATGTACTTAAAATTATCAAGATCCACAAAAACCAAAGCGGTTTTCTGGGTTTGATTATTTGAGGAGAGTACCATCTGACTAAAATGTTGGTTCAAAAAATTACGGTTAGGTAATGAAGTCATTGGGTCATGATACGCTTCATGTTCAAGATTCAATTGATAGGACAAAAGAGCATTATTTTGAGCTTTAAGTTCTTCTTCAGAAGAGGACAGCTGCTCATTTAATATCTGAAGATCATTTTTTTGATTTAAAATCTTTTTCTCAGACAATCGGTATTTTCTAATGCCGACAATCAGAAAGAAAATAAAGAGTGTCATGATAGTAAGGATGATTTCAATAGTTAGAACCAACTCTGAATAGGTTTCAAAAAAAGAAGATTGCTCATTTAAAATCACAACATCTTCAGGAAGGACATCCTTATCCAAATCAAACCTGCGTAATTGATCTTCGTCGACAGCGGTATAAACCGTTGCTTCTTTTATATGTGCCAAGTCATCTGCATGTTGTCCCTTTAGAATTTGGATGGCTAGCTTGCCCAGTTCTTGGCCTTGTAATCGACCACTTAAAAAAGTACCTCCTGTAATACCGGTGCCAAGTAAAAATGCGTCAATTGAGTAGACAGGTACACTGCTCGTAGAGGCAATTAATCGACCAAAATATTCCGGTGTTTCTATTAAACCATCAATAGAACCATTATAAGAAATCATCATAATGGCACTGTCTTTTTCGAAAGTAGAGACTTCAAGAAGAAGTTCATCAAAGGATAAATGAGATAGGTCGTTTATTTCGTAGGAATCTGAATCGAAATAATTGAGTGCATCATAAAAAGCATCCGCTGTTCGGCGTCCGCTTTCACTTAAATCATGAATGAGATGAATTTTTCTAACCTCAGGTTGTAAACGGGCAATTAATCGAAGAGCACCTATGGGATCCATCTCTTCATAGACGCCGGTGACATTTTTAGAATCGCCAAGAATGTCATTAGCTGACGACCTAATAATACCGCTAAAGACAATGGGAGCATCATGAAACAATTCACGGCGATGATCTAAAGCAAAAGTCAGTCCCATATCATCGGTGGTCAATATCAAATCAATAGGTATATCTTTGTATTTGTTTTCAAGAAATTGACGACTTTCATCCAGAAGTGAGGCATTTGGAAATCTTTTCCAATCTAAAAATTCAGTATAAATGATGGTATTTGGATACTGATCCTTCAAGATCTCAATTAAGCCTTGATTTTGTTCAAAAGTCCACTCATAAGTAAAGTGGTATGCGTTGATGATTAATATATTTCTAGATTGTGATTGCTCACTGGCAATAGTGTAGCTAGACGCCATACAAACTAAAAATAGGGATGCAAAAACAAGCATAACTTTTTTCATAGATAACCTCCTAAACCCTCATATGTAGTACCCTTATACTACAAACTTAACTTATCCACTTATAGGAAAGTTGAGTTAATAGTATTGTACCATTACCTGAACAGGTATTCAAACATAACCTTTAGGACAAGATTGATTTTTTGAATGGGTTATACTATGATGGTAAATAAGTAGTACACGAAAGAAGGAGGTTTTTTAATGTTCAAAGAACAAATAAGCAGTTATGCACCAGTGAATGAACAGGAACGTAGCGATAAAAAGCATATCTATCATTATATCGAACAGTTTCCTTTTAATATTCTTCATAGAGAGAACACCCTAGCACACATCACAAGTTCAGGCTTTATCATGAATAAGGATTTAACAAGAATCTTAGTCATCTACCATAAGATTTATCAAGCTTGGGGATGGACCGGCGGTCATGCCGATGGGGATGAGAATTTGTTGAAGATTGCCTTAAAAGAGGCAAAAGAAGAAACTGGGCTAAAAAGCATTAAACCTTTATCGAAGCAGATTATGGCTATGGATATATTACCTGTTTGGGGACACATGAAACAAGGACGCTATGTCAGTGCCCATCTACATTTGAATGCGGCTTATGTCTTGATTGCCGATGAATCGGAACCGCTTCATGCGAATATAGAAGAAACGGATGGTGCTAAGTGGATCGATGTGAGTGATATTGGTCTCCATTCATCCGAACCGGAACTCGTCTATGTCTATGAAAAGTTAATAAAAGCGGCCAGGGCATTTGATCCTAAAAAAGAATATACAACCGGTACTAAAAAAGAAGAAAAAAAAGGCAGTGCATACGATGCAATTAAAAATGCTGCCATTCCAATTGCTATCCATGAGACAAAAAGTGCTTATTACAAAGCAAAGCTGATTAAAGAGATTGTCGTACGAGGTGGTGGGGGCATAAAAGGAACTTCAAGTAGTATCATTCGTCAGATTATGAAACATAAAAAGAAATAGATAGTAATTAATCATACTTTCATCACAGTTCCATCACAATTGGTTTGTATAATACAAACATAAAGTTAATCATACTTTAAACAAATCATAAGGAGATGGAAAAATGAAAAAATCAAGAAAATTAGTCGTATCAATGAGTGCTTTGGTATTAGTAGCAGCAACAAGTATTGGTGTGTATGCAGCAGAAAACATGAGCCCGGCACAAAGCCTATCAGAGTTGACAGGTATGAGTGTAGAAGAACTGTATGAAGCAAAAGGTGATCAAACATTTGGTGTATTAGCACAAGAACTTGAAGTCGAGGATGCATTTAGAACAGACATGGTAGCAAACAAATTGGCTATTATTGAAGAACGTGTCGCTCAAGGAACGATAACAAGAGAAGCTGCAGATGAAATGATTGCGGTAATCCTTGAAAATCAAGAAAACTGCGACGGAACAGGCTTAAATCAAGGTGATCTAAGACTCGGCTTAGGATTTGGACAAGGTAATGGCATGGGTACAGGTGAAAGAGTCGGTGGTGGACATGGATTTGGAAGCCGAAATGGTTCTGGTCTAGGACAAGGACAAGGATTTGGATCACGTAACAATTAATGAAGGATACAATCAATAAATAAGCAAAAAGTTCCCAATATAAATATTGAGGGACTTTTTGTTTTTTGATGATATAATATGAATAAGACATGGTGCATGGAGGTAATCATATGGAACCAATAAAAGTATTGATTGCAGACGATGAAAAAGGTATACGTAATATCATTGTAGAATATTTAAGTCAAGAAGGCATTGAGGTCATAGAAGCCGTTGATGGTGTAGATGCATTGAATCAATTCAAAAAGCATAATATAGATTTAGTAATATTAGATGTGATGATGCCCAAAATAGAAGGTTGGACTGTATGTAAAGAGATTAGAAAAGTCTCAAAGATACCTATCATTATGCTAACAGCTAGAGGTGAGGAATATGATAAATTATTAGGTTTTGAACTTGGTATTGATGATTATGTGGTCAAACCTTTTAGTCCCAAAGAACTAAGAGCCAGAGTCAAAGCCCATTTAGCAAGAAGTCATAGTTTATTAGACACGATACCAAAGAAGAATGAAGTGATTTTTGGTGAGCTTAGAATCGATATGGATGCAAGAAGCGTTTGGCTTGAAGATAGGTATCTGCAGTTAACACCTAAAGAATATGAACTACTCATATTTCTAGCGGAGAACCCCAAAAAGGTATTTAGTAGAGAACAATTATTAACCTCCGTATGGGGATATGATTTTTTTGGCGACGATAGAACGGTAGATACACATATAAAAACATTGCGAGAGCACTTGAAAACCTATAGAAAATGGATTGTAACGGTGTGGCGTATTGGATATAAATTCGATCCGGAGGTTGAACGATGAAAAAAATAGGTATGAAACTTTGGATGGGTATGATGTTGTTGGTGGTCAGTATGCTTATACTCCTATGGCTTTTCCAAGTTGTTTTTCTTGAAAATTTTTATATGACCATGCAGATTAATAAATTGGAAAGCAGAGGTGAAGAAATTGTATTAAATCTGCAGGACCAAGAAGGTAATCTTAATGATATTCAAATTATGAATATGTTAGAGGAGCTTGAAGCCTTTATATACACGTATAATACCAGTTTGCAAATCGTTGATGCTACCGGAGAAACGATTTATCAGATGGACAACAATAACGATCAGCCGTTTACAGGAATGCTAAGGAGACAAAACACACAAATCTTAGATCATACTTTAGAAGGCAATAAAGCCAGAAGTCTTTTCAAACACCCTAGATTTAATACAGACTACCTTATAATGGGTTTACCTATTATGAGCATGGATGGAAATCATGTAGAAGGTGCTCTATTGATTATGACAACGATGGCACCTGTTTCAGATACAGCCGGTATTATCAAACATCAACTTATCTATATTACGGCGATTCTATTCTTGATTGCATTTGGTATAGCCTACATGATCTCCTACCATTTGAGTCAACCAATTAAAAAAATCAATAAAGCAGCCCAAGAAATAGCACAAGGGAAATGGGATATTCAAATGGAAAAAATGGGTGAAGATGAAATAGGTCAGTTGGCTGAAACCATAAAGGATATGGCTGCATCTCTAAAACAAACAGATAAATTGAGAAAGGAACTCATTGGGAATATATCACATGAACTTAGAACACCACTTAGTCTCATTCGCGGCTATGCAGAAACCATTCGAGATATTAGTGGGGAAGAACAAGAAAAAAGAGAAGGACACTTGGAAATAATCATCGATGAATCTGAAAGATTAGGACGCTTAATTGACGATATTCTAAATCTATCACAGTTAGAAGTGGATGGGGTCAAAATGATACCAGAACCTATAGATATGAAAGAACTCTTAGAGAGTATAAAAAATAGGTTTATGGATTTGGCACAAAAAAAAGCCATAAACCTTGAAGTCATGCTAGAAGATGAACTGGTTGGGTTTGGTGATTATAAGCGGATTGAACAGGTTATGATGAACCTTGTGGGCAATGCATTTAATCATACGCCTTCGGATGGTTATGTTTTTATAAAAGCTCAAAAGATAAAGGACTACATAAATATAGAAGTCATCAATGAAGGTGTTAAAATCAGAGATGAAGATATAGAACATATTTGGGAACGCTATTATAAAGTCAATAAAACTGTAGGCGAAAGTTCAATTGGTAGTGGCTTGGGGCTTGCTATTGTAAAAAACATTCTACTTGCACATGAGGTTGATTTTGGCGTAAACAGCCATGATAACGGTACAACTGTTTTTTGGTTCCGATTACCAAGTGGAAATCTTGGCATTAAAAAATGAGGCGAATCAGACCGACAGCTATTACAAGGCAGATAATGGGTATAATAAGAGTTAAGCCGACAGGTATGAGAACGAAAAATAGTAACACACCGACAATGCCCAAAGCAAGTCGAATAATTCCGATACTGACTTTAAATACTAAACTTATAATAAGGCCAAGTATAGCAAAAAATAACAATAATTCTAACATATTCAATCATCCTTTCTTAACAGATGTTTTAAAGTAATTATAGTATAAGATGTTATATTTATCAGGCCCTTAGTATAGGATTAAGATTTAATTAGAAAGTCGAGTTCTCAAACTTTACAAATATAAAAGTGTATGGGATTATTAAAGTAGGTTTTTATAAAGCTTAATAGCTTCTCAGATGAGAGGTATGAAAGGGTGACAGGATGAAAAAAGATTGGAATAACCCGTTAGTAATTAGTATAAATAAAGAAAAAGCAAGGCATGAGGCAGAGAGTCATCGTTCACTTGAGGACTATTTGAATCAAGTTTCAACAAGACAATCATTAAATGGTATTTGGAAATTCTATTTTTGTAAAAATGACTTGGATCGACCCGACGGTTTTTTTGATAAAGATTTGGATACTAAGGATTGGGACCATATTAATGTGCCTTCTGTTTGGGAAACACAAGGGTATGATAAACCATATTATCTGGCTTTTGATTATCCACCGGCAGTCAGTAAAAGAACCAAAGAAATACCTTGGATTGATGAAGAAAAAAATCCGGTAGGTATATATAGAACAGACTTTGTTCTAGAAGAATCGTGGGCTCAAAATGATATTTTTTGCCATTTTGGAGCGGTAAAGTCAGCTTTCTATTTATATATAAATGGTCACCAAGTAGGATATTCACAGGGTTCTATGACACCATCTGAGTTCAATATAACCGGGTTTGTTACGCCAGGGGAAAACCAAATGACCGTTGAGGTATATAAATATAGTGATGGTACCTATTTAGAAGATCAAGACATGTGGTTTATGGCCGGCATCTATAGGAACGTTTATATTTATCAGGAGTCAAGAAGTGGCATCAAGGATTTCTACTTCTACAATACCTTTGATGCAGCGTATGAAAATGCCTTTTTGCATAGTGAAATAACCCTTAAATCCTTTAGTGATGTTCAGAAACTCGAGTTGTATTTAAGTGAACAGGAGGGTGAACTGGGACAGTGTATATTGGAAAAATCCGAGTTAACCATGGTGAATCAAGATGTACTGGAAATCCCGAATCCGAAAAAGTGGAACCATGAAACACCGAATCTTTATTTTTTGACATGTATTATTAAGAATGATGATGGAGAAATTATTGAAATAAAAGGTACGACATATGGGTTTAGAACCGTCGAAATCAAAAATGCTAGGTTTTTGATTAATGGTGTTCCCATCATCTTTAAAGGGGTGAATCGACATGAGTTCAATCCGGACACGGGTTGGTATTTGCCAAGAGCGCTGAGAGAACAAGATATAAAAATTATAAAACAGCACAATATCAACGCAATTCGTACAGCACACTATCCCAATGACCCTCATTTGTATGAACTATGTGACCTTCATGGTCTGTATGTTATCGATGAAGCGGATATTGAAACCCATGGCGTACGCAAAAAAAATATACCGGGTGATAACCCCATGTGGACCCATGCTGTAGTGGATCGTATGAATCGTATGGTCCTTAGAGATCGTAGGCACCCTAGTATTGTGATGTGGTCTCTAGGAAATGAAGCCGGATACGGTGATAATTTCCGAATTATGAAAAAAGAGGCTATGAAATTAGATGAAACAAGACCGTTCCATTATGAAGGCGACTTAGACTTGAAAGTCTCAGATGTTCTTAGTATAATGTATCCTTCTCCGGAGAAAGCAGCTCAGTATGGCAGATTAGAGAATACGAAAATAACCCTCGTCCAGAACTTAATGAACCAACTGACAGCAGATCAAAAAGCTTTTAAGCGTGAACAGTATATGGACAAACCGGTCATGAGTTGTGAATTTGCCCATGCTATGGAAAACAGTTTAGGTAACTTTGCAGAACATATTAAGGTATTTGAAACATACGACAACTGGTGTGGTGGTTTTATATGGGACTTTGTGGATCAATCCATTCGTAAAGGTACCAAAGAAGACAAAGACTACTGGACCTATGGCGGTGATTACAATGAAGAAAAGCACCATGGACACTTTTGTGCCAATGGTATTATTTCAGCAGATCGAACGCTACATCCAGCAATATTAGAAGTGAAAAAAGTCTATCAAGATTTTGAGATTCGCAAAGAAAATCAAGGTTATATCTTGTATAACAAAAGATTTTTTACAGGGCTTGAAGATTATACCTTTGTCTATATTAGAAAAGTGGATGGCTATGTGGTTGAAGAAAAGTCTTTGGAAATACCATGGGTTGGTCCAGGAGCAGCTGAGTTGCTGGTTGTGCCTGAAAACAATTTGAAAAACGATGGTGTCGTTCATGATGTCTTTGTTGCCAGACTTAAAACAGATCATTGGTATGCAAAAGCTGGGTATGAAATGGGTTTTGAGCAGTTTTGTGTTCAGGAAGCAGGAAATAAGATTATGGAAGAAGGCGCTAAGGTCCAAGTTAAAAAGACGGATGAAGGTCTGTCTGTTAAAGGTGGAGATCTCGTGGTTCATTTTATGCGGGAGGATGGACTGATTCATAAAATCCTATTTAAGGACCAAGTCATTTTGGATCATAGATTTCAGTTAAATTTTTGGAGACCGCCGACAGATAATGATATGGGCTTGGCTAATTTTAGACCGGAGCTTACAGGACTCATAAATAGAAGTATCTATAAGAAGTTGACGGACCATCCACCAAAAGCAGTTCGTTTCCTCGTTAATAGAAAAGAGAATAATGTCATTATCACCTCCATGTATGAGGTCCCGGCATTTAAAAAGCTTGAAATCAGATACTATATGAACAGCCTTGGAGATCTTCAGATACGAACCATAGCAGTGCCTAAAAAAGACATGATTAGACTTGGCTTTACAACTGAGTTTGGCAACGCATTCAAACATGTGTCTTGGTTTGGTAGAGGACCGCACGAAACCTATATGGATCGTAAAACCGGTGGCAAATACGGAAGATACCATCAGGATGTTGAAGATATGCCCCATGATTATATGCGACCTCAAGAAAACGGTTTGAGATCGGATATTTATGAAGTTGAACTCATGGCACCCAATAAGTCTATTCGTATTAAGTCGGACCAAAAACCTCTATTTTTTTCCGTCTGGCCATATACGATGAAATCTTTAGAGAAAGCACGCCATAGCTATGAAATGAAGCATGAAGGGATTGTCACACTAAATATAGATGGTTTTCATAGAGGTGTTGGTGGTGATGAACCGGGAATGCTATCCTTACTTGAAACCTATAAATTACCTAAAAATCAACGCTATGACTACCGATTTGTGATGAACTTTTCAAATAACAATGGACAGTAATCACACAATGTGATAATATATATCATATAATAGTCGTTGTTATTTAATGCTCATAAGGGGGCTTGAACTATGAATGAAATCTCAAATATGATTCTTTATCACGCTTATCGGGCAGGGGCTCATGAAGTTATCCGACATAGAAACCAACTCAATAGCATAAATGTTTTTCCGGTAGCTGATGGTGATACGGGATCAAATCTTTCTTCAATGATGCACAGTATTCTAAATGAATCCAAATTGGAAAAGGATATTGGAAATACCATGCGCTCAATAGCTGACGCTGCAATCATAGGAGCGCGAGGTAACTCAGGTATTATATTTGCCCAGTACCTCAGTGGTGTAAGTATTGGTTTGGAAAAAGGTGCAGGTATCATTAGCATTCGTCATTATGTTGAAGCCAATAAGACGGCAGTCGATTATGCCTATGATGCTGTTGAGATGCCTACAGAAGGTACGATGCTAACTTTGATTCGTGTATGGTCAGAAGCCCTTTATCGCTTTATGAAGAAGACCACAGATTTTGGAGAGTTACTGAGCTATGCTTATGGTGACATTGAAGAAGCACTCATTAAGACCCAATATCAATTGGCGAGTCTAAAAAAAGCTGCTGTTGTAGATGCGGGTGCCAAGGGATTTGTCCATTTTATAGATGGCTTTTTACAATTTTTAAAAGGTGATCATGATACACAAATAAAGTATAACTCTAAGGATATCGTGCTTGAACTAGAACCATTGGTAAAAGTTAAGCATCATGAGAATGTTGATTTAACGTATAGGTATTGTACAGAAGCGATGATGACAGACTTAAAGCGGCCACTTAAAGAGATAAAAAATGATCTTCATACTTTTGGCAATTCATTAATAGTAGCTGGCAATGAGCGCAAGATGCGTGTTCATATACACACCAATCAGCCAGCTGATTTTTTTAGAGAACTGAGAAATATAGGACAGATTACCTTTCAAAAAGTAGATGATATGGTTATGCAAAGCAGTTTGGTGAATGAAAGTAAATATAAAGTAGGATTGGTAACGGATTCTATTGCAGATCTTCCACAAACATTTATTGAAAAACATCAGATACAGGTTATTAATTTGAATATCCTCCATAAGGAAGATATATATATTGATCGAATCACTATAGATAATACGACAGCTATTCGATTACTAGAAGAAGGTGAAGAGCGTGCAACCTCTTCACAACCGGATAGACAGACCGTTATTTTTCAGCTTCAAAATCTGCAAGCGTATTATGATGAGATTATTGTGATTACAGTTTCAAAGGCATTAAGTGGTACCTATAATGTTTTTCAAAAAGCGGCCACTGAGTTAGAGAATAATCCATCCAAAATTACAGTTATTGACTCAAAGCAAAATTCAGCTGCCCAAGGACTATTGGTTATGGAATGTGCGAAGCTCATAGAACAGGGCGTGCCTTATAATAAGATTATAGAGACGATGCAGACTTTGGTAGAAAGAAGTAAGATTTTAGTTAGTGTCAAGAATCTTAATGCAATGATTATGTCAGGTAGACTGAGTACAAAAGGTGGAAAAATTGCCAATCTTATTAACCTTAAGCCTATCGTAACATTAGATCCTAAAGGTGAAGGCGGACTTGGAGGATTTGCTTTTAGTCATGAGGCCAGTCTAAAGAAAATCAAGAAAAAATTGATTAAAATCAACGGTACGGTAGGTTTGAAGGCTTATTGTGTCGTCCATGCGAATAACCTAGAAGCTGCTAAAGCATACGCTATAGAGTTAGAACGAGTATTAGAAATGGCGCCGGTTTACCTAGAAGATGTATCCTCAATCATCGCTATAGGTGCAGGTGATGGCGCAATAGCGGTAGGTTATATCACCCATTAGGAGGGGATATTATGTTTATACAAGCTTTAATTATACTTTTTATATATTTTACAGGTCTGTTTCTACTCGGACAGGTTTTATCGGACAACTCCATTGTTGACATTGGATGGGGTGGTGGTTTTGTGATTCTGGCCATTGCCGGCTTGATTCTTGGTAAGCAATTAAGTGCAGTGCATTTACTCACCACGGCTTTTGTTCTTCTGTGGGGTGTGAGGTTGGTAATACACTTGGCTAAACGTAACATCGGCAAACCCGAAGATTATAGATATGTTCAGATGCGTGCTAGATGGGGCAACAAATGGCCTAGGTTAAAAGCTTTTTTGAATGTTTATATGCTCCAGATGGTGGTTATGTATGTGGTAGCACTTCCGATTATTGCGCTTGTAGGTAAATCAGTTGATCTAGGTATTTTTTCTTTAATTGGAAGTATCGTTTTTGTTATTGGTTATCTTTTTGAGGTGATTGGTGATGAACAACTAAGGCGGTTTAAAGCTTTGCCGGAGAATAGAGGTAAGATTATTACGTCAGGTTTATGGCGATATACTAGGCATCCTAATTATTTTGGTGAAGCTATGATTTGGTGGGGTATTTATTTGACTGTATTAGAAGCACCCGGCACAACTTGGACTTTTATTGGTCCGTTGTTGATCACTCTTTTTTTAAGGTATGTATCCGGTGTTCCATTGCTTGAGAAGAAGTATAAGGATCGAGAGGATTTCAAGGCTTATAAGGCGGTGACACCGGTTTTTGTTCCCTGGTTTCCTAAGAAGATGTAGGTTAGGTTAAAAAGAAATATTATATAAAGAGGTCCCATGAAAACCCTTCCACAGTGTATATGATTACGGCCTCCAGTTGGTGCGTCCTGCACCAAAAGTCGGCGGACAGCTCCTGCTGTCTTGCTCCATCATACACACTGATTCCAGGAACTTCCTGGTCGGTTTTGAATAATTGCAGTAGGTCCCATGAAACCCCTTCCACAGTGTGTATGACCTTCGAAATGTTTTATATTATTGCATAGTAGCAAGTGTTCATTTGTCGCATCTCTCTATGAGAAAAGATAGAAAATGAATGCTTGTTTTTTTATCCCCCTTAATCATAATAAGATCAAAATCCCAAAATTAAGTTTCACAGATTGCCTAAATATCTATGCAATAGCTCAACTATATAATTTTGACTATCAAAATTAAGTTTCTCTTATTACATAGAATACATAGATTGCGTTGAAGCATTCGCAACTATATATCCTATGCAATAGTTCAACTAAATAATTTTGACGATCAAATCATAATTGTGCCATATTTGGATTCTATAATGAGGATATAACAATATACATGAAAACGAAGGAGGTAGTACTATGATGTTACTCGTATTTGCACTGATTGGATTTGGTATTTATTATATGGTAAAAGAACAAAAGGTTACTGGGTTTAGAAGCGATGCTAAGACAGGTCCGGAAGAAACCTTGAAGCAAAGATACGCAACTGGCGAAATAGATGAAGAGACTTTCACGAGAATGATGAAGACCATTAAAGGTTAAGGAGGAATAAGCGATGATGATGTTTCAAAGAGGTTTTCAAGGCGGTTATAGAGGTGGTGCGTGTTGGTCAGGTGGTTACTTAGGTTACGGCTGGCATATGCTGATTATGGCGGTTGTCTTATTGACAATCATTTTTACAGTTATTTATTTGGTTAATAAATCAACCCATAGACATGACAACAAAGATGTTCTGGATATTTTGAAAATGAAATATGTTCAAGGTGACCTGACTGAAGAAGAATATACTAAGAAAAAAGATCTGCTGTTAAAAAAATAGGAAGAAAGATTTAGGAAGATGGACAATTCAGTCATGCTCCTGTAGAATCAAAATGAGGTGATTGGATGAAATATCAGATTATGATGGTTGAAGATCAAAAAGAGATTCGAGATATTGTTATAAAATATCTCGAGAAAGAAGATTACGAAGTTCTCGTAGCAGAAGATGGTTTATAATGTACACATAGTGTTGGACACAGATCCTAGAAAATAAGTTATAATGAAGACTATGAGTAGACAAAGAAGAACTTGGACACCCCAGGAAAAAGCAAATATAGTATTGGAGATTTTGCGTGAGGAATCACCTCTTGCCGAAATCTCAAAAAAGTATGATATAGCTCAGCCAGTTCTGAGCCGATGGAAAACGGAATTCATAAGCAACATGCCTGCTGTCTTTGATAAGAAAGGCGAAGACGTTCAGAAAGTCAAAGAAGAATACGAGGAGGAAAAGGAGATCCTCATCAAAAAGATTGGTGAACTTTCTATGGATGTCGATTATCTTAAAAAAAAACAAGAACAGGTTTTACAACTTCGGAAAAAAAGGCATTAGTTGAATTCAGTGGTTCAAAGCTGACTATTATGCGTCAATGCCAGTTACTCGGATTGCCCAGATCAACCGCTTATCATATACCGGTTCCAGTCGCACCCTCGAAACAGGAGATTGATATTAAAAATGCCATCGATCGTATTCACTTTAAGGAACCCTCTTTTGGTGTGCGCAGAATCCGTAATGAGCTCCACAAACTTGGCTACGAAATCGGAAGGCGTTTGGTAAAGCGATATATGCAGGAAATGGATATTGTTGCCTTCTATCCAGGACCAAACCTAAGTAAACGTGCAAAGCAAGCAAAAACGTATCCGTATCTATTAAGAAACTTAGCGATTAGAAAGCCGAATCAAGTCTGGTCGATTGACATTTCATACATAGGAACCCCAACGGGTTTTGTATATATAACAGCCATTATAGACTGGTATTCCAGGTTTATAGTCGGTTATTCTATCAGCAATACATTACAGGCTGAATCAGTCACTAGAGTTGTTAAAGAAGCAATCAGGAATCATGGCAAGCCTGAAATTATAAACAGTGATCAAGGTGTACAATTCACCTCAAGGGAGTACATCGAGCTTATTAAAAGCTACGAATCCATTAAAATCAGCATGGATGGTAAAGGCCGTGCAACGGACAATATAGCCATTGAACGTTTCTTTAGATCATACAAATGGGAACGACTATACTTAATGTATCCAGAGACGGTCTCAGAAGTAAAACTATAACAAGGGAATACATTCAGCATTACAATTATGATCGAGGGCATCAGAGTTACAAGTATAAAACACCGGCAGAAATCTATTACGCTACTGCTGAAAAAGCTGCATAATCAAGAAAGGAGTTCATAACTAAGATTTCTTGATTTTGTGTCTTGACAAGCGTGCACATTATAGTTTTTTGGCCCTTGAGCTTTTTAGTCAGTCTTTGATTCATCTTGTCCTACTGGACATCATGATGCCTGGCATTGACGGATTTGAGGTCTTAAAAGAGATTCGAAAAATATCCGACGTGCCGGTGATTATGTTGACAGCAAAAAAAGAAGAGATAGATCGAATTAAGGGTTTTGAACAAGGTGCAGATGATTATGTACTTAAGCCTTTTAGTCCGAGGGAGCTCATGGGAAGAATTAAAGTTCTACTTAAAAGGGTTTATCATGAATCAGAGACCATGGTATACAGATACAAAGATTTAAGTCTGCATATAGGAAGCATGAAGCTATACAAAAATCAAGAGGAAATCACCATCACCTCTGCTGAGTATGGCTTGTTGTGCGCATTTTTTAAAAACCAAGGTCAGGTTCTAAGTAGAGAGCAGTTGATTGGATTGGCTTATGGACAGAATTATGATGGGTATGACCGTAACGTTGACAGTTATATAAAACGCATTCGTCAAAAAATAGAAACCGACCCCAAAGCGCCTGAAATACTGATAACAAAATATGGCGCCGGCTACATGTTTGGAGGTAAATGATGGTATCAATAAGACAACAATGGTTGAGTGTTCTTATATTTATAGCGGTACTATCTGTCGCCGTTAATGCATTGGTTCTAAGTGCGCTTATAAACAGATATTTTCTTGAATATACCACAAAAAACTATGAAGCACATGTAGAACAGATTACTTTATACTCACAGAGAAGCCTGCAGAATTTAGATGTGAATAAAAATCAAATGGTTATGGATATGGAAACACATCTTAGTGATCCGATTACAAGTATTAAGTTATATGATGCCCTAGGCGAACTTCTTATTGAAGTATCTAAAGATCAGAGATTCGGACCGGACATGATGCGAGAAGGTATGATGTCTAGTATGATGGGTGGCTTCTTTGAAGAAATGGATCGTATTGATCTCAAAGATGATACAGGCGCAAAAATTGGTCAACTCAATATCTTGCGCTATAGCTCACTAGAGAATTCTATGGCAACAAGGATGTTTAGAGTAGCTCTATTTACCAACAGTTTGATATCTGTTGGGCTTGTGATAATTATGTCTGTTGTTATAGGGTTGATTGTTAGCAAGAAAATGAGCAGGGATCTTAAAGATACATCTGTGTTAGCACAGAAGATTGATATAGGAGAAGATTTGGAAATCCATTCATCTAAAGTCATGGAAATCCGAATCATACAGGAGCGTTTGGAAGCACTTCGATCCAAATTGAAGCTTAAACAAAGGAGTCGAAAAAATCTGACAGATGCCCTGCTCCATCAAACAAGAACACCCTTAACGATCTTGAAGTCTCATTTTGAAGGCTATGAAGATGGATTAATACATTTTACTGAAGATGAAATCAAAACCTGTGAGAATCAGATTGAAGATTTAACGGTTATAATCGAGAACATGAGTGGTATGATCGATGCTGACCAAGATATGGATGAGGTTAGGGTTGAGGAAATTGATGTTCATGCGATGCTTACAAGAATTGTAAAAGGATTATCGGTTCAATTTGAAAGAAAAGGCATAACACTGATGCTTAATAGTCATGAAAAGATAAAAATAAAATCAGACCCTTACAAGTTAAGCCAAGCAATTTACAATATATTGACCAATGCCTATAAGTATACGAATGGTAATGGCAGAGTCGTTGTAAACTATCAAGAAAAAGACGGCCGTGTCTGTATTAGTGTGAAAGATGATGGCATAGGTATAGAAAAAGAAGAAATTGGCCAAATCTTTAATGCTTACTATAGAGGTGGTAATGCAAACAAAACACAAGGTGAAGGCATCGGGTTGCATGTTGTGAAGGAGAATCTAAAAAGCATCCAAGGCACAGTAGATGTGACTTCAATGCTTAATGTTGGAACTGAGTTTACGATTAAGATACCTAAAGTGATTTAGTAACAAACTATTTTAGTCCTTAGTTAGGTCAACAATGGTATTCCATAAGTCTTTCAAAAAGAATTCCACCTCATCATCTGAATCATAGATCAAACAGGGTACATCCTGACCATAAGAAGATTCGGCAAAATCAATTACCGCTTCCATATTATCATCTACAAGGATTAAATAGATAAAGGGCAAATTTGACCCATACTCTAAAGATATGATTGACTCAGGATTATTTGGGGTTTGTAGCTCTTTATCTAAAATAATCAAGATAAATGTATTTAACGATAGTGGGTTAAAACAGTGGTAGCCTAGGAAGTCCTCTAAGTTAGTTGGAATAATATTATAGCCATAATCTTGTATATGTTGTAGAACGATATTATGTTTCATGAAAATACCTCACTTATTTTTTCGTAGACAATTGTCTATTAGAATCAACTCTTACTATAGCATCTTTTAAAATATAAAGATAGAAAAAAGCATAAAGTATAAATAAAAAGACGACTAATAATCGTCTTTTTATTTATACTTTTAATTGAGGATATAAATATATTAATAACATAAATATAAAACGTGATTTAAACTTAAAATATAAATACTATAAAAATATAATAATAATAAACTATATTAAAACAATAAAAAATATTATTAAAAATACAATAAAAAATTATTAAAAATTGATGAAAATAAATTGTGTTTTGTTAAAACATGTGGTATGATTATTCTAATATTATTTCGGGAGAGTGATGATATGTTACGTTTCAAAAACATGCGCCAGCGTGTTGAATTTGCCTACGAAAGAATGAATATCGATATCTACTATGAAGGTGATTACCGATACACCGTTGAACATCATAGTGATCATAAGATTTTTGAAAAACTATCTGAAGAACAGGTAGATGAAGTCTTGAATCAGATATGGCAGGAATTAAAAGTAGAAAAAGTTGGGTAGGGGACTGGTATGCATGGATTTCAGGAGATTAGAGCGGATGTTCTGATTAATAGTGATGATTTAAGAAGAAGGTTCAAAGATGTCAGAGAACTGGTACATAGCCGAGGAAATGCGGGTGTGTTGGTCAACAATCGTGTTGATATGGTTCTTATGGATATTGAAGTTTATAATAAATTAATTGAAAATCAAACTGCAGGCTAAGGTGAATCCGTTTCGAAAAATGGGTTTGCCTTTTGTTGTTAGAATATAACTTGATGAAGGGAGAATAAAGATGAAGAACTTCAACATGCACATACCAACAAAAGTATATTTTGGTGAAGGTGCAATCAAAGATTTGAGTATTGAAATAAAGAAATATGGCAACAGGGTTTTGATGGTATATGGCCATGGTAGCATTAAACGTAATGGTGTTTATGATGATGTTATGGCTGTATTTGAGTTGGGCGATATCACATATGTTGAACTTTCAGGTGTAGATGTGAACCCTAGATTGGAAACAGTTAATGAAGGTGTAAGAATATGCCTGTCTGAGAAGATTGATTTTATTTTGGCTGTGGGTGGGGGAAGTGTTATTGATTGTTCAAAGACCATAGCGGCAGCCGTCTATTATGCCGGTGACCCTTGGGATCTGGTAAGTTATAAAACAAAAATTCAAAAAGCTATGCCACTTGGTGTCGTATTGACACTTTCAGCGACGGGATCTGAGCTTAATGGTAATGCTGTGATTAGTAATACACAGACAAAGGAAAAGCGAGGCTTTTCAAGTGAATGGATGTGGCCTAAATTTTCTATATTAGACCCTACATATACCTATACTGTATCGCCGCATCAAACGGCTTGCGGCATCGTAGACACTTTAACCCACTTATATGAGTTCTATTTTAGTGCCAAGGAAGATGCAGAGCTCTCAGATGCCATGAGCGAAGCTGTTATGGCGACTGTCATAAAATATGGTAAGATAGCTATAGCTGAGCCTAATAACTACGAAGCCCGTTCAAATCTAATGTGGGCAAGTGCGGTTGCCCTTAGTGGCATGACCAATAGGGGTAAGACGTTTGAAGGTTTTAATCATGCTGTTGAACACGGCCTAAGTGCCATTTATGACATAACCCATGCGGATGGACTGGCAATATTGGCTCCATACTGGATGGAGTATGTGCTTGATGAAAAAAATGTGACCAGATTTGCGAGATTTGCCAGAAAAGTATGGGGCATTGTAGATGAAGACGATATGGGCGTTGCAAAGAAGGGTATTGAACGCACAAGAAGGTATTATGAGTATTTGGAAATGCCCAGTCGATTGAGCCACGTAAAAATTGATGATGCGAGATTAGATGCGGTCATTGACCATGCATTTTTAGGGGATACTTTAGGCCATTTAAAAATTTTACGTAAACAAGATGTTAGAAGAATTTTAGAAGCGGCTTTATAGAACTTTTATCATACAAAAAAGAGGTTCTGTCAACTAAACCGACCCCCAACTGTTAGATCTAAATCTAACAGTTGGGGGTCGGTTTAGTTGACAAAGTTACTTTAGTTCATGCAACATTGTTTGTATTTTTTACCACTACCACATGGGCAAGGATCATTACGACCAATCTTCTTATCTTTAACAATGATTTTTGATTGGTTGTAAGTTTTCTTAATTTCTTTTCTTTTTTCTAAGGTGAAGATGGTATCCCAAGCTGGAAGATTAAAAAGCCAGTCGGCTTTAGCATGTAACATGTTGAAATAGAGCTTTTCAAGATCAACATCAAGGTGAATCAAGGTACTTGCTTTAACGTCTTCCAACACAAGTTCACTTTTAAGACTTGTGTTAATGCCATCCAAGAATCCGACAAAGGTCATATTATCCATGTTGTAGCTTTTGGCGAGCTCTGATACAGTTCCTTTAATGATTTGATCAGGTGTGGCGAGTATAGCTTCATAAATAACCTGTTCTTTTGGAAGATAATCCCCCCAAAAAGCATCATAGTCTTCCCCGTTTCTATCCTGATAGGCAAGATCCTTCCAATCTGATATAAGTGACATAGTATATATCCTTTCTTATGAAAAATCGATAACTCGGCTATATTAGAAGCAAAGAAGCTACTAATATAGAGCCCAGTCTATAATCAATGCTCATTATAGCATATTTATGATTTTTTCGAAAATAAATTCTCCAAATCAAATGGATGATAAAGGTCGGACGCTACCCCTTTCCATTAAGGAATAACTGGCAACATATTTGGTGATTTTATTAGGGTTCTCTTTGTCCATAAGACTAAGTAAAAGTTCGGCAGCTTTTGTACCGACAGCATGGGTGTCAGTATGGATGGTTGTGAGAGGTGGCTGATAAAAAGCTGCAACATGAACATCGTCAAAACCCATCACGGAAATGTCATCAGGCACTTTTAAACCCATATCATTGGCACAGCTAATGGCACCGATAGCCATAAAGTCTGTAGTGGCAAAAACTGCAGTAGGGCGATCGTCCGGATTTTTTAGGAGTATTTTCATAGCTTCATAACCGCTTTCAATACTGAAGTCACCTTCAGTCATTCTACTTGGATTAAGGGGGATGTTATTCATCTCATGGGCCAGTTTATATCCTTTTTTACGTTCCAGGCCGGCAGCCTCATCGTAATCCGGTAAGCCAATAAAACCAATATCTTGATGGCCCATTTGAATCAAATATTCCGTAGCGGTTTTGGCAGCATAAAAGTCATCATGAATGACATAAGGCATATCTATATAATTGCTTTTTTGTCCAATCATAACAATCGGAATCTTATAGTTTTTCAACATGGCATAGTGCTTTTTGGCAAAACCGGCAGCAAAATATAAGATACCATCGACTCTCTTCTCTTTAAAAGTATTAAAGATACTTAACTCCTCATCAGCATGGTATCGACTGTTAGCGAGCATGATATTGTAGTTATTGGCTTTTAATACATCTGTTATGGCGTTGATAGATTGACTAAGTGAACTCATACTAAGTTCTGTAACGCAAATTAAGACACCTATGGTATAAGTTTTATTTTGTTGCAGTTCCCTTGCAAGTGAATTAGGCCTGTACCCCGTTTCTTTGAGGACAGCTTCGACTCTTTTACGTGCATCTTCACTTACTTTCGCTGTATTATTGATGACCCTTGAGACAGTACTGATTGAGACACCGGCACAATTGGCCACATCTTTGATATTCATCTGTTCACTCCTTGAAAATTTTCATATTTAATAGTTACATTTTACTTTATTGGATGCGTTAAGTCAATTGGCATAAAGCATAGAAAAAGACCTTAAGAATAGGGAGAATAGCCGGAAGTATAGGGAAACGTGTATGATGATAGGGTGAATTTGACTTAAGCATTTACATGAAAAGCTTTTCAGTATAACTGGCTTTATATCGGATAAAAATAACTGGAATTAGGAAGATGTCTATAAAAAGGTGTAATTATATGGTATAATAAATCATATTGAGAATGAATTTCATATAAATAGAAAGGTGTGATTTTATGAAAACATCAAAAAAAATATTATGGACCCTAATGCTTATATCGTTATTAACACTGACAGCCTGTAACAATTCTGCAACGCAGATATCAGAAATTAAAAGTGAACTCGAAAGTGTAAAAGCAGAAAACAGTCAGTTAGAAAATGAGCTAGTCGTAATGGAAGAAGAGATTGTATCTTTAGAAGAAACAATCACCGCTATGGAAGATGATATTTCTGCTACTGAGTTAGAAGCTACAAGTAGTTCAAGTGGACCAAGCTCCAGCGTTGTCAATACATCAGCAGATGTTATTGAAGCGATGAACAATCAGGATTTTGCTACCCTATCTACTTTTATTCATCCGACCCAAGGGGTTAGGTTCACACCCTATACCTACGTTGATACAGTAAATGATGTTGTTTTTACAAGTGCTCAAGTTGCCAATATGGCAGTTGATCCAACGCTTATATTATGGGGGGCCTATGATGGTACAGGAGAGCCTATTCAAATGACAGCTTTAGACTATTTTGATGCCTTTGTTTATGACGAAGATTATATGAATCCTCAGATTATGGGTTTCAATACGACTGTACATTTTGGGAATATGATTGAGAATTTAGAAACTGTATATCCCAATGGTGATTATATTGAATACCATTTTAATGGGTTTGACCCTATTTATGAAGGTCTGGATTGGTCCAGTCTTACACTGGTTTATGAAGAAGTTGGATCCGTTTGGTATTTGGTCGGAATCATTAACCATCAGTGGACAACTTAAATGTAATCATGATTGTTTGTGGATCATACCATGACAGTAGGATCTTCCTCAAGCTTAAGAACGATGGTATTTTTACCTTTACTTTTAGCTTCATACATGGCGGCATCGGCCATAGTTAGTATATCTTTTTCTTTCATACCTTCACGAAAAGGGATATAACCAATGCTTAGACCGGTTTGTGTGTTATTCATTTGGATGCCCATATGTGCAATCATATCATTATAGTCCTTAAGAATGCTTTCTAGGTTCTTTTGGACTTTTTCTTTGGACATTTCTTTGAAAATCATAATAAACTCATCCCCACCAAGTCGACCACTTATAACAGAAGATGGGGGCTGATTTTTTAGTATTGAACCCAAGTTTTTCAGGATAAGGTCACCCATATGATGGCCATAACGGTCATTAATCTTTTTGAAATGGTCCACATCAATAATAGCAAAGTAATAATCTTTCAGATGAACGGCATTTAGTAAGTGATGTATGTTTTCAAGAGCATAATTTCTGCTAAAGAGGCTCGTCAAATCATCATAAAGATAGGCTTGATAGTAAGATTCTCGTTTTACAATCGTTTCTTTGATTTTTTTGAAAGTATAGATGGTTTTTAAAGTGGCAAAAAGCAAGGTACTAAGGTATAGATTGGGGTTGCTATAGGGGTATTTTATAATCATATAGCTTAGATAAGTGGTATGAATACAATAGAGCAATATGGCACCATATAAAAGCCAAATTTCTTTAAATAAAGGTCTATTGCGATAATATAACAAAATAAAATCAACCAGTATATAAAGAGCGAGCAAGATCGAATAAAGCTGAAAAACGAAAAAGTAGGGACCTTTGACGGCTGAAGGCGTGCTACCATATTGGACGCCTCTTGTGATAAACCAAACATCATTAGAAAAAATTAGGATAATGATAATGGTACTCATAATAACCGCCAAGATAAAAGGGATTTTTGTTTTCTTTTTTGTCATCCAAGAAGTGGCACCAACGATAACAGCTGCTAATACGATATATGAAAGATATAACAGCCTTGAATAGTTAAAAATCTCAAGATCAGTACGGGCATGGGTCAAGAATAAATAGATGATTAAAGTGACTAGGATAGAACACTCAATAAGAACAGCTTGTCCTATATATTTAAGACGTTGTATAAACAGGGAGGTGATGATGTATAACATAATTAGAATCAGTAGCACAATGATCGTGGGTAAGGTGCCTAAGAAAGTAAGGTTAATTTCAAATGTATTTTGTAAAGAAGTCATTTTCTCACCATCCCATCATCATGGACGACAATCTTATTATTGCCGGCTTTTTTTGCATCATACATAGCAAGATCAGCATGTATGATGGCATCATTTCCATTATAATCGTGAAAAGTTGCCATACCGATACTAAGACCGATGGTTGAATTACTTAGATCATTGTTCATTAGAATGGTTCTGAACTGATCAATAAGCGTATCCAAAAAGTCGTGAATCTGCAAGGAAGTTATACTATCTTCTGAAATAAGTAGAACAAACTCATCTCCACCATATCGACAAGGAAGGAAGTTCATAGAATTGTATTGGAGTAGATAATCTGAAAAATCAAGGAGAAGTTGATCGCCGACGACATGACCCAACTGATCATTAACGACTTTAAAATTATTGAGATCAATAAAGAGTAAAGTACCTCTTTCGATGTGGTTTAAAGCTTCAAGAAGATAACTTCTTGAATATAAATGGGTTAAACTATCATGGGTCAATTTTTCATAGAGGTAGTCTTTTTCTTGTAAAACTTTTTTATAGCGTAGAAGGAAAAAAACAATGGACATAAAGACCAATAGGAGAGAAAAAACCCAATCTAAAGATCTTAATGAGGTACCGTTTAGAGTAAACCGATATGCTATCGTGTAATAGATTAAAAGGGAAAGATAAATGGTTAGAAGAAAAAGATACTTATAAAAAGACCGATGAAACATTTCATATATAGAAAGATAAAGGCTGTAAAAAGTGATTATAGCCAAATAAGTATAAAATAAAGGGCGTATTGAATTAGGATAGTAGAAGTTAAGGCCATAAAAAATAGGGATTAGAAACAGAAATATTAGGCGTAACCATGGGTGTTTGCGCTGGAAAATATACATGGTGCCACATAGAACTGAAAAAAGTATAGCATAATCAAAAAAAAGAATGATTAATGGGTAGTATGTCTTATATAGAGGCGTAAAGTTGGATAACTGCAGAAGCAGAAAATAATTACTTGTCATCAAACTCAAGAAAATAAATGAAAAATAGCTGATGACATAAACGAGTAAGCGATCCTTGTCAATATATATATAGTATAGAATTGAAAGCAAAGAGAAAGCACCTATCATCACACTAGCGATAAGCGTACCGACAAAATTTCCATTTATGGTAAGTGTAAATATAGGATCAACCAACATGGGATACACCCCTTTATCTCAATAGGTCAATTGTACCATAGATTATTAGGACCATCAATGAATATAAGTGTTCTTCTATAGAGAATTAATAATGTCGATTGCGAGTCTTAGAAGTTTATGGGATAATAAAAAGGTTAAAGAACCAAATTTGCATGAATACACGATTACTTAAGGATTAAGAGGATAGAAAAAATGGATAGAATTGCAGTACTTGGACCGAAGGGAACATTTACAGAGCTTGCGACCCAAAAATACTTAGAATCACAAAATATAGAGATGGAATTGGCCTACTATCCTTCCATGCGTAAAACATTTGATGCCGTAGGGACCAGTTGTAAATATGGTGTCATACCTATCGAAAATACCTTAGACGGATTTGTACAGATTATCTTGGATTTGTTGACCCATACCAATTTGAAAATTATTCATGAGATTGTATTACCTATTAGATTTGCTTTTGTAGGCAACAGTGCATGTTTAGATGATATTAAAAAGGTCTATGCTCAGTTCAAGTCAGAGAATCAATGCTTGGATTTTCTAGAGCAGTTTAGAGATCGTGACATCATTACAACAGCAAGTAACAGTCAGTCCTATGAAGAAGTCATAAAAGGTGAGGATGGGGTAGGTGCTATTATTCCCATACATATGCTGAGTAACCGTCATGATTTTAAGACGGTCATCGAAGATATAACAGATTCTATGGACAATGAAACAAGATTTATTATAGTATCACAACATCTTAATGAGGAAGTGGTTGCCAATCGACCATGGAAGACTTTTTTTGTGGTTAGTGACGACCTAGATCGACCTGGTTTATTATGCGATATATTAAACACTTTTTCAAAAGAGAAAATCAATCTAAAATCAATTATATCCAGGCCAACCAAAACAGGCTTGGGCAATTATAACTTCTTTATTGATATAGATGGATGCTATCAAAAAGATGAGCAAGTGCGGGTAGCCATTGCTCATGTTTATGATAAGTACAATATTAAAATATTAGGTTCATATTATCGCGTTATGCTAAAAGAGGACAAAAAATAACGAAGTTATATTAAAAATTCTTGACATACCCGATACCGATGACACCTTTACCAAGATGGCAGCCAACTGCCGGAGAAATAGGTGCATCAATAAGTGTTGCTGTATCGATACCTACTTCCTCAAAACGCGCTTTGACTGTTTCTAGGTGTTCAGGCGCCTCTGTATGAAAAAGGAATATGAAGCGGGTGTCAGCACCATTGTTGGTGGATTCGAAAAATCTTTCAATCACTCGGTTTAGCGCCTTTTTTGTCGTACGAATCTTTTCAGAAGCCACTATTTTACCATCTTCATTCATCTCAAGAAGTGGCTTAATTTTAAGCATTGAAGCCATAAAGGCAGCACTGTTGGATAGACGACCGTTTTTAACCAAATACTTAAGATCATCGACCATAAAAAAGATATAATCATTTTCTCTAATTTTTTCAAGATGGCTGATAACCGTATCGACAGAAGCACCCTCTTCAACCAAACGATATGCCTCCATCGCCATATAGCCTGTTATATAAGAAGCTGAACCGCTATTAAAAGGATGGATGTTAAAGTCATCAACATAGCTCTTAGAAAGGCAGACACCTTGATAAGTACCGCTCAAGTTCTCAGATATAGAAATATATATGGCATCGGTATACCCTTCGTCTTTAAGCTTTTGATAGATATCAAGGAGTTGACCTGGAGAGGGTTGAGCAGTTTGAGGTATTTCCTCAAGACAATCCAGTTGATTATAAAAGTCACTTGGCTTCAGATCAAGTCCGTCCATATATTCTTTTTGATTCATAATGATGGTGGTTCTTGCTATCTTTACATCTTCATAGCCTTTTATATAATCAAGTCCACTTGTACTACATGTGATAATTGCAATTCTACTCATAGGTAACCTCACTCTTGTCGTATTTGGGCTTTATCTTAAGTGGTTATAATGTCAATCGATAATATACTTGTTACTATGTATTATAATAAGTATTAGCAATAAGTTCAAGTTAAAATAAAAACGCCCACACTCTTATAATAAGAAGTTAGGCGTTTTTATATGAAGCGCGAAACGAGATTCGAACTATCTACGTGCCCCACAAACCCTTTAGAAAGGAGGGTTCCGATGCGTCTAAATCGTTGGGGACTAAATAACGGACTTATATATCAATTTTAATAATTGTAATAAAATAAAAGCGTAATCATAAAGATTACGCTTCTTCTTTGTTGGGTTATTACACCCGATAAATATTTGTTCGAGCTGTTAGCTCTATTCTTCTTTGTTGGGATTTTATACCCTAAAGTTATAAGTTCGAGTTGTTAACTCTATTCTTAATCACATTATACCATCTTACAGCACTTTATTCAACAATTTCCTCAAGTTTATTTTCTACAATACTATTTATGATATCATCAATACCATTTTCATAGTCAGAGCTGGTGAATATAAACTCGATACCCTCCATCAATTCTCGAATTTGTATCGGGTCTTTGACACTTGCCGAAGTAACTAAAACAGCGAAAACCTTATAACAAGCCTATTTAGGCTTATTTTTGTCAAATTCTACTCTTTTCATTTACGTTCTACTACGTTCTATGATATAATATAGGGTATTAGGAGGTGTTGTTATGAGGCTGAAAGTTGTAAATTCTAAAAATGTTCAATTATTATATGTCATAGAAACTATTTATGTTGATGGAAAACAAAAAACTAGAACCGTCGAAAAACTTGGCAGATATTCTGATTTAGAAAAAAAGCTAAATGGTGCTAATCCCATAGAGTGGGCCAAAAGTATATCGAAGATCTTAATCGCCAAGAAAAAGAACAAAAACGTGAGGTTATTATCAAGCTTAGGCAATCCACGCTTATTGATAAAGAGATTCAACGTTCCTACAACGGTGGCTATCTTTTTCTTCAACAGATTTATTACCAGTTAGGGCTTCATAAGATTTGTAACGATATTTCTTCAAGGCACAAGTTCACCTATGACCTTAACGGTATTCTCTCTCGTTTGATTTACGGAAGAATTCTTTTTCCTTCTTCCAAGCTTTGCACCTTTGAATCTTCTAAACGTCTTCTCGAACAGCCAAACTTTGAATTACAGAACATTTACAGGTCTTTAGAAGTTATCGCTAAGGAATCCGATTTCATACAATCACAGCTTTACAAAACAGTCTAGCAGTTTCTAAACGTAATGATCGAATTCTTTATTATGACTGTACCAACTACTTTTTTGAGATTGAACAAGAAGATGGCCTTAAACAATATGGACCCTCCAAAGAAAACCGTCCTAACCCTATTGTAGAAATGGGCTTGTTTATGGATGGAGATGGTATTCCTCTCGCTTTTAACATTCACAGTGGCAATACCAATGAGCAGGTGACTCTAAAGCCTTTAGAAAAGCAAATTATCGAAGACTTCAAACTATCCAAGTTTGTTGTATGTACTGATGCCGGCTTATCTTCAAATGCAAATAGGAAGTTTAATAATATAAATGGACGTTCTTTTATTACAACTCAATCCATCAAAAACTTAAGCAGTTTTAAAAGAGTGGGCTTTAGAACCAACTGGATGGAGGCACAATGATTCCAAAGAAACCTTTGATTTAAACCTGTTTGATGAAAATGAAAGTCTTTGTGAGCAATATAAGAATATGACCTTTTATAAAGAGAGATGGATTAAAGAGAATGATCTTGAGCAAAAACTGATTGTCACCTTTTCTCTTAAATACCGTTATTATCAACGTCAGATCAGAAACAAACAACTTGAACGTGCCACAAAACTCATTAGCACTAACCCAAAAAGTATAGGTAAGAAAAGACAAAATGATTATAAACGATTTATCGCTTCCACCAATGTTACAAGTGATGGTGAAGTTGCAGAAGAGACACTTTACCATCTTAATTCAAATACTGTTGCTGAGGAAAGTATCTATGACGGCTTCTATGCAGTATGTACTAACCTTGACGAAGATGCTTCTGAAATAGCTAGAATTAACCACCGACGTTGGGAAGTTGAAGAATGTTTTAGAATTATGAAGAGCGAGTTTAAAGCAAGGCCTGTTTATCTTCAAAGAGACGACCGTATAAAAGCGCATTTTACAACCTGTTTTCTAGCACTTGTTTTATATAGATATCTGGAGAAAGACCTAGACAACCAGTTTACAACGAACGAAATCGTCGGCCAGTTAAAGGATATGAACTTCTATTGCGTTCCTGGACAGGGTTTTATTCCGACCTATACACGTACTGATTTTACAGATGCACTACATGATACCTATGGATTTAGAACAGACTATCAGATTGTCAGCGACAAAGAAATGAAAAATATATACAAAAGACTAAAAAGTAAAAAAAGTACGCAAAATTAATGACATATAAAAGCTTGAAGCCCCTATTTATAAGGGATTTCAAGCTTTTTCTGTTTCACAACTGTCAAAGACAGGATTATACCATCTTACAGCACTTTATTCAACAATTTCCTCAAGTTTATTTTCTACAATACTATTTATGATATCATCAATACCATTTTCATAGTCAGAGCTGGTGAATATAAACTCGATACCCTCCATCAATTCTCGAATTTGTATTTCTGTGGAAGAAACATCCTCATTCGAACTTTTATTTTTTACGTCATAAGCTAGAGACCTTATCTTAGTGGTTTTTTCACCGACCAACAAATCAGTGTAAAGCTCTATTCTTTTTTCGGGAATATCATGTGTCATATCGTGTATCATCAACTTAAACAAAGAATCAAATGTTTCATCAGTTACTGATGACTCGATTGGTGTTCCACCTTCTTTAAGCTTTATGAATCTATTTGCATTAACGGTACGAACTTGATTATACACGGCGTAACTTGGGTTCGATGCTAAAGAAGTTGGTAAGTTGATTACAGTAATCATCTCCTTATTTGTTCCAACTCCATTAGATACTTTTGTTAGAGGCATAACCACGCATGTTCTTGAATCATTATTCTTTTTAAGAACAAGAGCTAAGTGTTTTCTGTCAAACTCTGGTGATCTTACAGGGTCAAAGTCAACAGTATACACGCACTTAACATTTATATCACTAAAATTCATATACTTCTCCCTCGATTCTTTCTATTAATCTGTATTTTATTATAAACCAACCAACGTATACACTCAAGGAATTATTGTTTGCATATGCAAAACCGCCTTCGCTAAAGGTGGTTTTTTATGCTTCAAAAGAGGACTTTTTTTAAGGCTTAGTATAGTACATAATCTAATTGTTTTAAACGACTTCACCCAATCCAGTTATATAAATCAATTCCTTGCATATTTTAGCAGTAGAAAATATGAAAGGAGTTAATATATGAGTAATTTAGCAACAGATGATTTTGGACTATGGGTCCAACAGTTAAATGATGAAGTAGAGGAAGTCAGTAAATCTACAGGCGTTGAGTATGTTTCTTATGATGACATAGATGCCTTTAAACTGGATATCCGAACAGAGCAGGCAATGAAGCACTTGAAAGCGATACACTCTGCCAATGATGGTAATATAGCTTTTTGTTATCAGGACTTTGAAAAGTATTTTTTTGATGATACTTTTAGCTTGTCTGCCAACAAAATAAAGAACATGATTTATAGAGGTAGCTTACACATCAGCCAATCTACATTTAGTGGTTACAGAAGATTAGAACAAACAGCTTATAGTAATAGCGTAATTGTGATAGATGTAGATTTCTACAATATCAGCGGTCTTAATGAATTACCTGCCATGAACATCATCGAGTTGATGAAAATGGACGGGCTTTTTGAATACCCTGCCCCTTCCTACTGGATTAGTACAGGCAATGGAATAAGTTTAGTGTTTTTGTTGGAGCAGTTACCAGTCAGAGCAAAGTTTTTCGGAGGCAATATAAATCTTAGGAAGTTGGTAATAGAAAAGCTCAATAGGCGTTTTATGGAATATGGGTCTGATTTTAGAACTTCTGACATTACAAGAGTTAATAAAATCCCAGGTACCTATAATTACAAAACTGGAAATATGGTTGAGATTTTAGATTATGAGTATTTAGATTGGAATAACCTGAAAAGGTATAATTTAAGGGAATTAGCGGAAGAATTGGGCATCGAACGGATTACAAAGAAAAAGAAACGTAATAAATCAGGTCGCAAAGTCAGCAATCTGTTCAATATGTATACTTTGAATTACTATAGGGCACAGGACATAAAACACATACTAACGACAAGGGTTGACGTTGAAGGGGTTCGGGAAGTTGGTTTGTTCCTATATGCTATCCATCATATGAATGCCTTTGAGGATGCGGATAGATTGGAAGAAGATATACTCTTGTTGAATCTTTCTATGGCAAAGCCCTTGCAGGAAAAGGAAGTCTACAAAAAGATTCTAAAGCATGTCAAAAAGGGTCGAAGGTATAAGTTTAAGAATGAAACTATTATCAACTGGTTAGGTATACAAGAAGCTGAAATGGACGATTTAAAAACAATCATTTCGAAGGACAACAGAAAAAATAGACAGCTAAAACGAGAAAGGGCTGATAGACGTAACAAGAACTGCTTAACTTCAAGGGAACAGGCAAAAGCTGACAACCTTAATATCATATCTGCTTTATTGGATGAAGGTTACAGACAGAAAGATATCGTTGTTGAAACAGGCTTATCAAAAGGCACTGTATCTAAATACACTAAAGAGCTAAGGACACTGTAAATGGTGTTCTTAGCTCTTTGAGTTTCCTGAAATACGTCTTTAGATTATTTAATATATAAGAACTCTTTTGAAAGGGGGTCTGGGGGAAACTTTGTCATATTTCACATAAATGACAGGGGTTATGATATCAAATCACTTCGATGGTTGTAAGACATTATCACTTAATAACTGACCATACATATTCATAGGTGCCACCATAGCCGTAGTTAATGTGATTGTATCTGTAATCCCGTGTAGGACAAGTGGATTTTCATTCCCAACCACATTCTTGTAAATAAAGAGTTGTGTAGCATCCATCCAGAATTTTTGGTTAGCACCATTATCAACGAAATAATTATACAGTGGCTGAACAGAATTAATCAGGTCAAAAACTTCAAGCATTTCAACTTTCCATTTATCACCGTGTTGTTCAACAGATGATGTATAGAATTCACTATTCCAGTCATGGAGCTTCTCTTTAAACTCATCAAACTGCTTCTGATTTAGTTTCTCCTTGAAAAATCCAATTCCATAAGAGTTAAAAAACTCGTACAAATACAATATTCTATCATCTGTTTCTACAGGATTATCAGTAACTTCTTGGTATTTTCGGAGGACAGCCATAGATACATCAGTTACGAATGATGCATAATTTGCAACTAACTTATTTACATTATATTTTCTCCAGAACATGATTTACCTCCGCCATTATATAGCTTCTTCTTTAGATAGTTTACTATGTTTTCTGAACATGTTTAACAGAACCAGTACAGTTGCGAATCCTAATAGGCTTGGTAGAACACTATGCGAAAAGTGATTTAGGAACTCTCTTTCACCGATAACTATGAAAAACACACCGCCCACAATCATGAAGCCATGTATTACCAAATAAAAGCCCGATAGAATACCAGTAAACACCATTTTATGTTTTGGTATGATGTTGTAAAAAATATAAAGTGGAATCAGTGCAAAGAAAACATGCATAAATACTGTCCCTAAAACAGTATCCTCTGTAATTTTCCATTGGTTGATTAATGACACAAGCCAGTAGACAATAGTATATGCTCCAAAAGACACTGGTAGTGCAAAAAACCATCGTGTCCATGTTGGCCAGTTATCAAATGTGTCCAATGTTTCTAATTCAAGGTTCATTAGCTTTTTAATCATTTTATACCCTCTTTCTTTATACTCATCTATTCAATAATACACTAATCTAATGATAATTTCTACAAACGTAAAATCCGACTTTCGCAAAAAAATAAATTTCTTTGTTGATTTAGTTATATCTGAAAATCCACCGCATAGTATATATAAATGGAAAAGGATAACTAATCGGTTAATTTTATTCAAGGGGTCTCCCGCCAGAGAAAGGCGGGAGCAAATGAAAGGAGACATAGATTGTGTCAGCTTTATATAGGATGAATTTGGATAACTGATTAGTCCCCATTTTTTTCAAGGAAAAATGGGGATCTAAACAGTTAGGAGGGCGGAAAAGTAGAAACAGAGCAGATGAAGCACTAAGAATCACTTTGGTTATGCTACCAGAACAAGGCATTTAGACTTAATGGAACTCGACAATCGGAATATATAATCGGAGGTGATTAATGGCAAGGAAGAAGAATCTAAAAATCATAATGAACGAAAAGCTCAATGAAAAGCTTTGTATAGGACAAAAACGCTCGGAAGGTAAGAAGCTCTACAAGGCTAATACAGACCCTAAAAGCCATGGTTACAACAACCTTAAGGCTCCAGGTATCTATAGCGTTAAAACAGCCAATACCTACCGTGAAGTTATCAATATGGTCGGTGATAAACTCAGGTCTAACTATCCTGAAATATGGCAATCTAAGGATATTTCAAAGGTTGATAAAGAAGTATGTTACAGCATCTTAAGAGAACGTGAAGCCGAAGGAAAATCACCGTATACCATCAGCAGAGATTTGGCGGCCTTGAATAAGGTATTAGCCCTAAATCTCTCCAAGAAGGAAGGCGGTTTATCTAAACGGTCATATAAACTGTTAACACGCTCAAGGAATGGTACAAATGCTAATCTGACAGATAGACTTAGATTGAAGAATCAACAACAAATCACCATAGCTCAAGCAACAGGGATTCGCAGACAATCAATGAAAGTCATAACACCTGATAACTTTGTCAGAGACCGACAGGGAATTCCTTGCTTGTTGTACGTTGTTGAAAAAGGTGGACGTGAGCGATTTATTCATATACTGGAAGACAGACAAAAGGAGGTTCGAGACATACTTGACGGTCGTGAGATAGACAAGCCTTTGTTTGATTATTTCAGCAGGAGAATCGATAACCACAGCTATAGGGCTGAATATGCAGAATCAAGGCACCTTGAAATTATCGAACAGGAAGAAGCTAAAGGGCATAAATTTGTTGAAGACTATCGAGACCGCTACGATGCCCATTGTTTAAGCATCTTAACGCAGGACCTCGGACATAACCGAATCAATGTCTGTACTGAACACTATCTGGACAAAGCATAATTAACATAATAGACTAAGAAATTTTCTTGTAGATTGTGCAACTCCTACAAACTTAATCTCGCTACGAATATCTCGTAATGCTACTGCATAGAGTGCATCAACTATCAATTCAGTTGACGCACGAAAGCGAGACAAAGAAATGCAGAATTACGAAACACAGATTAAGGAAATGTTAAAGAGTGGTATAATTACAGAGCAAGACGCATCGGAACTTATTAAAAAGATGAAACGTACAAAAGTATTAGAACTCCACAAAGCAAAAATCACTGAACCTAAAAAGCAGGGTAGCCGTTGGCAAACCTATATCAAAAGAGAGGATGGTAGCGACCGCAAAATTTCAGCCATGAGCGAGGAGAAACTTTATGATAAGCTATATGACCATTATACTATCAATCAGGTACCTACTATGGTTGGTTTCTATGATACATGGGTTGATTACCGCAAGTCAAAAGGTAAGGTCGATAGCACCATCGACAGATACGATGACTATTTGAACAAGTATTATCTCCCTCACCCTATTTCAAAAAAGCAACTTAATAAGATTACTAAAGAAGACCTTGAGAAATTCTATAACCCTTTAATCGAAGAAGGCATGACTTATAAACTGCTCTGTGGTATGAGAGTTATTCTAAAAAACATGATGGAGTATGGTTGTAAGCAGGGAATCATTTCTTATAGTTCATTCGACGATGCAGAAATCAATAGTGAGGCTTGTATCCCAGAAGAAAAGAAATCCGCCAAAACCCGCATTTTCTATGAAGATGAGATTGATGCCATGTTCAAGGCTTTAAACATTGAAATGGAGAAATACCCAGATATCACTGTAATGCACGGTATCAAGCTCTTATTTACCAAGGGTGTACGTGTTGCTGAAATAGCGGCTATCAAGGAATCCGACATCAACTTCGATATCAAAGAAATCTATATCAATCGTATGGAATCTTATGAGAAGATTAAGTTACCAAACGGCAAAAAGGAAAAGATTATTACTGTAGTGCCACATGGCAAAGGTAAGAATAAATATGCCAAACGTTGGCTACAGCTTACTGACGTCGAGATTGAATGGATTAAAGAAGTCATTGCTATTAACCGTGAAAATGGATTTGAAGATGACGGCTATCTTTTTGTTGATGATAGAGGACGCTATACAGTTCGTGCCTTTACATATCGTATTACAAAGATGTGGAAGACGTTTGCACCTGAGGTAGAAGTGAAGTCTGCCCATGACATCAGGAGAACAGTTGCATCTCAAATGTTTTATGGTGGATTTGACATTGGTTATATTCGTGAGTATCTCGGTCATTCAAGCAAAAAAACGACAGATGAATACATCTACAATATTAAGAAAGATAAAGAGAATAGAGAAATGTTGAAGAATTGCTTTTCAGGGATTAACGGACTAAGAGGGACTAATTCCTAAAGAAAATAAAAAATCCCTCAAGCACCTATTTATAGGAGTTTGAAGGACTTTTGTACAAAGCGCGAAACGAGATTCGAACTCGCGACCCTCGCCTTGGCAAGGCGATGCTCTACCACTGAGCCATTCGCGCATAATGGACTACCATTGAAGCAAGTATTATTATAACCAGTAAGAAGTCTAAGGTCAAGTCTTTTTTAAAAGAATTTTTATAGCTTGCCAGGATGATAACAGTGTTTGCCTATATATAGAAGGCAAAGACCGTTATCAAATAATAAATATAGGTCCATAAATACGATTGTATAAATATTATCGAATATTATATGCATGGTAGTAAAAAATACTAGCATTCAAGTCAAACGCTTGAATATATAAGGCAATCATATTGAAGCTGTGTTAATCTTATGATATGATAATTATAGAGTTGAAACTAAGTTTCTATAAGATCCAATCTGTGAAAGGTCAACACAATCTTCTTTATCGTTTTACTTTATTATAAATACGAATATAAATATGTTATCGAGGAGGCTTATATATGATTATTGGTGTGCCAAAGGAAATAAAAAACAATGAGAATCGAGTAGCATTAACACCGGCAGGCGTCCATACATTGACAGAAAAGGGCCATGTTGTACTTATAGAGACAAAAGCAGGGATTGGTAGTGGTATTGAAGATGAAGCTTATGTTTTAGCAGGTGCAACTATTTTAAACACTGCAGATGATATTTTTAACCAAGCAGAAATGATTATGAAAGTCAAAGAACCCATACCTATTGAGTACGATAGGCTAAAAGAGGGTCAGATACTTTTTACTTACTTACATTTAGCACCTAACCAAGAATTGACCGATGTATTGATAAGAAAAAAGATAGCAGCAATCGCTTACGAAACCGTTGAACTTGAAGACCATAGTCTACCATTGTTGACGCCAATGAGTGAAGTAGCCGGCAGAATGGCTACGCAAGTAGGTGCCTTTATGTTACAAAAATATACAGGTGGTTGTGGTGTTCTCTTAGGTGGTGTTCCGGGTGTTATGCCGGGAGAAGTGGTTGTCATAGGTGGAGGCATCGTCGGTTTAAACGCAACAAAGATGGCTGTTGGCCTTGGTGCTCATGTAACACTGTTGGATATCAGTCCCAAAAGATTGGCCTACGTAGACGATATATTTAATGGTCGGGTAGCAACACTATACTCAAACCCATATAATATTGCTAAAGCCGTCGAAAAGGCAGACTTGCTAATTGGGGCTGTTTTAATACCCGGTGCTAAAGCACCAAAGCTCGTAACGTCCTCGATGGTTGAGTCTATGAAGGATGGAGCTGTCATTGTCGATGTTGCCATTGATCAAGGTGGTTCGGTTGAGACCATAGATCGTATTACAACCCATGACCACCCTTCTTATGTTAAACATGGTGTTGTACACTATGCAGTTGCCAACATGCCGGGGGCAGTCCCTAGAACATCTACCTTCGCCCTCACAGGTGTAACATTACCTTATGCGCTCTTACTTGCTGACCAAGGATTTGAAGGTGCTATTACGGTTAATGAAGCCTTAAGAAAAGGCGTAAATACTTTCAAAGGCTATATTACATATCGGCAAGTAGCAGAAAGCTTTGGTTATGAGATGAGAGCGGTCATGACCCTCTTTAATGATGGTGTGTGAGTAAGGAGAAACAAAGATGAAGAAATTAGTAGGTATAGGGATTGGCATCATTTTATTATTGATCTTTATATTAAATATAAATGAGGATAAGCAAAAACAATTACCGTCAGACTTAATCATAGATGAATCTAAGAAAGTACTTGAACAGGGTGAAGAAGGTACTGCCTTGTTACCGGTAAATGAAGACATAGAAATACCCCCTGCTCCTCCTAAAATGGAGACAGGTATATTTGAATTAGACGAAACGGTGCAGGTAAATATGTTGGGTAAGTCTTATCATGAAAATACACAGGTTGAGTTCTCAGATTTAAGATTGGTTCAGGTGGTGTATTATGGTTTTGATGACTTAGAGCATCAAGGTCAACTCATTGTACATAAAGCAATTGATCAAAAAGTGTTGGATATTTTTGAAGAACTTCATGAGGCTGAATTTCCTATAGAAAAAATTCAATTAATAGATGTCTATGATGGGGATGATAATCGATCAATGGTTGATAATAATACTTCAGCTTTTAATTACCGGGTGGTAGAAGGAACAAATAACCTCTCGAATCATAGCTATGGCTTAGCCATCGACATTAACCCATTGGTGAATCCTTATGTTACTAAAAATGGTGTTTATCCCGCGGAAGGTACGTCATATGTAGATAGAGAAGTGCCAGTAAAAGGCATGATTACTAAAGGGGATGTATGCTATGAGGCTTTTATCTCCAGAGGGTTTTCGTGGGGCGGTGACTGGAAAAACAGTAAAGACTTTCAGCACTTTGATATTAAAATAGAAGGTCTAAATGAATGACTCAAACTTCAGCACGTGCAAGATTTCAGCTTATGCTTGAATTTGACCATGAAATTGGTATAATAATGTTAGGGTTAGTAAAAGTTTAAGGTGTCAAAGTAGATGCCTTAAATATAAAAAGAATTTATTTATGAGGAAGATGGAGGCGTTAATATGTTTTGTCATCAATGCGGCAAAGAGTTAGAAGAGAATTCTGAATTCTGTACAAAATGTGGCGCAAAAACTGAAAAGCCAAGTGGACAATCAGCAGTAACAATTGCTGAAATGCAGGCGAGTCAAGAAGAACCGGATAATATGTCACAATCAGCACCACAGCCAGTACCAATACCAGTGCCAGTACCTCAAGTGGCACCCCCACCGACACCAGTGGCACCACAACCAATACCGGCACCACAACCGACACCGGCACCAACATCAACACCACAACAAGCACCACAGCCGACGCCACAGCCGACGCCACAACCGACGCCACAACCAATGCCAACGCCACAAGTCAACAATATGAATCAGCAACCACATTACAATGCTGTTGGCGTAGATCTAAATGATAAAAACAATCAACCAATGACGGTTTTAGGATGGCTTGGAACTTTTCTGGTTATGTTAATTCCACTGGTGAACATCATTATGGTTTTTGTTTGGGCATTTGGGTCTAATGGTAATCGAAGTAGAAAAACATTCTTCCAAGCGTATTTGATTATTTTCATTGTCTTAGTCATTTTAAGTATCGTATTTGGATCAGCGATAGCACTTTTGTTTAATTCTGTAGTGGATAGTGGCAGTTACTATTAAAAATATGGATTAAAATCTCAAAACTTATATTAAGGAAAAAATCCAAGAGCGTAATATTATACTCTTGGATTTTTTCTTTTTATTCTAAGTAACAGATTATTATAGATCGATTATCTCAAAGGCGTGAACGAATAAGCGTCCATCATTAACATCATAGTTGCAAGTGACCAATGACAAAATGCGGTCACTTGTATTTGGATAGAGGTCATAATCAATTCCGGATTTTTCAATGAGTTTTGAGTAAAAATGTTCTGTATCTATAGTGGAAAGATCTGTTTGTATCAAATCAACGTCAGCTGTAGCATAATAGCTGGAGAATACCTGGTATTTGCGAAGACCATATAAATCTTGAATATAAATAATAGGATTGGCAAGAGCAAAACTAGAATCTAAATAAAGATCTAACTGCCCAAACATTGAGTCGTTTTTCATATTATGACCGTAGACAATCGTGTGTTGGTCAAACCCAAATCCGAAATTACGATAATCCATAAAGATGCTTCCGGCGTCTGCCGGTTGTTGTTCGAAATTTCTACTAAGATAAAAATCATTATCAGGACCTTTGAGAATTGGATAATCAATGATAGTATTTTCAATCTGAATCCATCCGACATAATCCTTATTCTTATTAAGTAGTTCAATGCTTGGGTTAGCTCTAATATGAAATGAATCGTCTTTTAATTCTGGAGTAGGAATTTGTGGCACTTCAATGAGGTATGACGGAGCGGTCAGTACAATAGGTTCATTCGTATTTGAACGGGTGAAATTTATTAGAACAATTATAATGACAATAAAGAATCGAATGGTATTTAATAGCATGAAATCATCTCCTTTATAGAATTATATCACATAGTGAAATGAAAAATCCACTACTATTGAAAATAATTGTCAATAACCCTTGACAAATATCACGTAAAGTGATAAATTCAAATTAACCAATACAAACATATATCAAATTTTTATAGGAGGTAAACAGTATGAAGAAAATAGGAAGTTTATTAATGGCACTTATGATGGTTTTTAGTTACACACCGGTTATGGCAGCTGAAGGTGATATCGTCGATGTAGCCGTCACCAATGGTTCTTTTACAACGCTTGTTGCAGCTCTCACAGAAGCTGAACTTGTTAGCGCTCTACAAGGCGAAGGTCCATTTACAGTATTTGCACCAACGGATGCAGCTTTTGAAAAATTATTAAATGCACTTGGCATATCAGCAGGTGATTTACTTGCACATCCCGATTTAAGTAAAGTACTTCTCTATCATGTGGTAAGCGGTAGAATACTCAGCACGGATTTAAGTGATGGTATGATGGCACCAACATTAAACGGTAACAATATTACAATAGACTTAAGTGATGGTGTCAAGATTAATGATGCAAATGTTGTATCGGCAGATGTTTCAGCGACCAATGGTGTTATCCATGTCATTGATACAGTACTTGTTCCGTCTGACTTTGTTTTAAGTCAACCTATACCTGAAGAAGCACCAGCTGTTGCAGCAAATCCTAGCATTGTAGAAATTGCACTGGGTAATGATGATTTCAGTATGCTGGTAGCCTTGTTACAAAGAGCAGGATTGGTAGAAGCTTTGATGGCCGAAGGTCCATTCACAGTATTTGCACCCACCAACGCAGCTTTTGAATCTTTATTATCTCAACTAGGTATCAGTGCTGAAACCTTAATGGCACAACCGGATTTGAGTAAAGTTCTTCTCTATCATGTCATAAGTGGACAGGTTCTAAGCACTGACTTAACAGAGGGACTTAGGGCAGGTACTTTAAATGGTAACGAAGTGGTTGCATCAATTAGTAATGGTGTTAAGATTAATTCATCGAATGTCATCATGGCAGATATCATGGCAAGTAACGGTGTGGTTCATGTGATTGATCAAGTATTGGTACCAGATGATTTCACGCTCGTAGAAGTAAATCAAGCAGTTACAGCAGTTCCAAAAACAGGTGAAATAAACATTCTAGGTATAAGCCTTATAGGTATTTCATTTATCGTAGGATCATATGCATGGGCTATCAGAAAAAGAAAATCTGAAATCTAGATTTTGTTCTAGTCAATCGTAGGACATCGTTTAACTTAATATTTACATAATTTATGAATGCAAATGACAGAATAAGAAAACCATCTTACCATAACCTGGTGTAAGATGGTTTTCGCTATGTACTATTCTTTGAAACACACATTGCCACATTTCTTGGAATAATGTTATAATCATAAGAGAGTAAAGGGGTCAAAATTAATAATTACGCTAATTTTGACATTTTTATAGAGAGACATATATGATGCGCATAATAAGGAGGACAGTATATGGATTATTCATGGCAAACGGTATTGTTTGCGTTTAGCTTAACTTTGTTTGCCGGTTTATCGACGGGTATAGGAAGTGCCCTTGCTTTTTACACAAAGCAGACCAATAAAAAATTTCTATCAATTGCTTTAGGTTTCTCAGCAGGTGTTATGATTTATGTATCTTTTATAGAGATATTTCCAAAAGCAAGGGATTCTATAACAGAGGTTATTGGTGTAACAGGCGGTCTATGGCTGACAACGCTCGCATTTTTTGGCGGTATAGCCATAATTGCTCTTATTGACAAGTTGGTGCCAAGTTATGAGAATCCTCATGAGGTACATGATTTGTCTGAAATTAAAGCGTTAGATGATTTGGTTGAGACGGAAGGCTATGAACCGCCCAAAATTAAGGTCATGGAAGATAAAAATCTATTACGTATGGGACTTTTTTCTGCGTTAGCCATAGCCATTCACAACTTTCCAGAAGGTATGGCAACCTTTTTTGCAGCCCTTGAAAATCCAACCCTAGGTATCAGTATAGCCATAGCGATTGCTATTCATAATATTCCAGAGGGTATTGCTGTATCCGTACCCATTTATTTTGCAACAGGCAGTAAGAAAAGGGCCTTCAAATTATCTTTTTCATCAGGTCTATCAGAGCCGGTGGGTGCCATAGTCGGGTACTTCTTATTACTGAGAATAACGAGTGATTTATTATTTGGCATTATTTTTGCTGGCGTTGCCGGGATTATGGTATACATATCTTTGGATGAACTCTTACCAACTGCTGAAAAATATGGAGAACATCATTTAGCCATTTATGGGTTAATCAGTGGCATGGCAGTCATGGCCCTAAGCTTGGTCCTGCTAGCATAAAAACTTAACTCGGAGCGGACAGTTACCTTGGCCCTTCGAGTTTTATTATTCTCTAGGAAAGACAATGCTATGTAAACTATCAAGGAAGTTTCCTATCGAACCGTCCAGAAATATGAGCAGAGCTCATAACGAAGCGAAGCTTCTTTTCTTGTTTATTAGGAAAGTCCTACTTTCCTAATAAACAAGGAGTATATTTTTTAGGGCATAAAAAATAAACCTTGGATATATTCAAGAATAACTTATTTATTATATTCGTACTTTATACCACGAACACCAATATAAGATTTAGGTGTCATGGCACCATCACAAACTTGGCAATCTGGTTGTGGTGGTGTTGATGGATCTAGACCATCAAAAATATTGTCTTGCTCTAATTCTTCTACAATGAAACGCGGAACCCACAAAGAGTAGTTACATTTAGTACAGATAAATTCAACGAGATCATCATTTTTAGTAAAGCCTTCTAAAATATTCATTATTAATTAACCTCCATAATTATGCTAAGCACTATTATAAAGCTGAGGAGGCGGTTTATCAAGAAGGTGGGTTTTAGAAGTAGCAAAAATATTTAGAAGTTTCATTGTGTTACCACATTGGCACCTGAGTGGATCGATACCAAAATGAAGAAGTAGACGTGCACGCCAATGAGAATTTTGTTTGAAAAATTTACGTTTAGATGCAGTCATAAGTAAAAATAGCTTAGAAGAATGTTTATATTTTTTGGCATATAACCCGTAATAACGAATCATTTTAAACTGCTCATCAGGAATATGAACTATTAGACGTTTAAAAAAATCAAAGACATGTATCTTTTCAATTACTTTTTCATTATCTTCATGACGATTATAAAAAAAAGTTACGAATTCACCATCATAATCAAGAATTCTGGACTGAGCCATAGCTGGTCTGCCAGTATACCTAATAATATATTTAATTGAATCAACAGAATTAGAAAGCATGTTAGATTTAGCATAGACATAAAAGCCAGAAGGATAAGTTTTGAATAAGGAAGTCTTAAGTTTATAAAAAGAATCTCCTAGATAACGATGTAGTAAGTCAAGTAAAGTAGTTTGCCAACGTTTACGAAGCATAGTGAAAGGGATGTGAGGTATTTTACGCCAAACAGTTTTATTACCAGAAGCACCCTCAGTAATAAGCATATGAATATGAGGATTCCATTTAAGGTCACGGCCAAAAGTATGAAGTGTAGAGATAAAACCAGGCTTGAAAGATTCAGATTTATTAATGGAGTAAAACCAAGCATGAATAGTTGCAGCAGAAGCATGAAAAAGAAGATGAAGTAAGGAACGATCCTTGCGAAAAAAAGGGCGAAGTTCTTTAGGGATGGTAAAAACAATATGACGATGTTCACACTGAATAAGTTTGGAAGATATAGAAGCAGCTCTGTCTTGAATGTATTTGGCACCACAAGAATTACAAAAACGACTTTTACAAGTAAATGGAACATGCTTTATTTTGCCGCAATGGTCACAAAAATAAAGAGCATGACCCATGGAAGGATCACCACAATTAATGATTTTTCTGACATTATGTAAAATAGCGGGACGTAGAGGATAACCTAGAGCAACAAAATCATCCCAACGGTCTGAAAAAATATCTTTTATCTTAAAAGATTTACTGTTCATAACATCACCAATAATGTTATAACAAAAAATCATCAATAAAACAATATAAAATGAAGAAGAATGTTAAAAAAGCCAACTCACGTAAAGAGTCAGCTTTTTAACGCGTTCGTTAGAACGCTTTTCTTGTATGCGTCAAGTGAAATAGTGGGGAGGAGATTAGATGAAAATATTACATACAGGGGATTGGCATATCGGTAAATTGGTCCATGGGATTCATATGACAGAAGATCAAAAATATCTGCTTGACCAATTAATGGATTTAATAATACAAGAAAAACCGGATGTCATGATTGTTGCCGGAGATATATATGACCGTTCAATACCACCCGTTGAAGCGGTAGAGGTTCTAGATAGCTTTTTATCAGAGGCAGTCTTAACCCATAAGTTGAAAATCATTGCCATTGCAGGTAACCATGACAGCTCGAATCGTGTTGGGTTCGCTAGCCGACTTTTAATGGATCAAGGACTTCATATTCATGGAAATATCAGAAAAGTCATTGTGCCAATCGTAATAGAAGATGAGAATGGACCGGTTTATTTTTATCCGATTCCTTATGGAGAACCAGCCATAATTAGAGAAATCTATGACGATGAAAGCATTAAGGATCATGAAACGGCTATGAAAAGGATAATCTCAGATATACAGGCCAATAAACCTGCTAATGGTCGACATATTTGTATTGCTCATGGTTTTGTTATGGGTGCTATGGAAGCGGAAACGAGTGAGTCTGAAAGACCGTTATCTATTGGTGGATCTGAATATGTGGATGTACGCTATTTTGAAGGCTTTGATTACGTGGCGCTGGGCCATTTGCATAAGCCGCAAAAGGTCAAACATGAACATATTCGTTACGCTGGGTCCCTACTCAAATACTCATTTTCCGAAGCCAATCAGAAGAAATCCATGACTATGGTAGACATGGATGGTAGCGGTAGCGTTACCATAAAGCAAATCAGTTTAAACCCCTTAAAAGACATGAGAATCATTAAGGGCAAACTTGAAAATCTGATGGATCCTAAAATATATGCAGGTACGAATACAAAGGACTATATAATGGCAATATTAACAGACCGAGGGGAGATTATGGATGCGATTGGAAAGCTAAGATCCATATACCCAAATATCTTAAAAATTGAAAGAGAAGTTTTTGAAAGAGAAGCCGGTATGATGCAGACCTCAGCAGGGCATGCATTTGCAAAGAAAAGTATTTTGGAACTCTTCGGTGAGTTCTATGAAAATGTCTCTGCAGAAGCCTTCACAGATGAAAAGAGAGACGTAATTGCAGGTGTCATGAATGCATTGGAACAAGAGGGGAGGGCGTTATAATGCGACCGATCAAATTAACCATGACCGCTTTTGGGCCATACAAAAATAAGGAAATAATTAATTTTGGAGAGTTGGGGCATAGGAATCTATTTCTAATTACAGGGCCTACGGGTTCAGGAAAGACCACTATTTTTGATGCCATCAGTTTTGCAGTATATGGAGAATGTAGCGGTCATATGCGTACAGCAGAAAGTCTAAGAAGCCAGTTTTCAGAGAGTGACGTATTGACAGAAGTAGAACTAGAGTTTGAGCTTAGAGGTACGAAGTACCTTATTCATCGCATCCCAAAACAAGAAAAGCCCAAACAGAGAGGTGAAGGTACAACTGAACAAAAACCGGAGGCAGTTTTAACCATCTTTGATCAAGAACCAAAAACCATCATAATAGGTGTTAAACAAGTCAATGAAAAAGTAGAATCTCTTCTGGGCATCAATGCAGAACAATTTAGGCAAATCATGATGATTCCACAAGGCGAGTTTCAAAAATTGTTGACATCCTCTAGTGAAGAACGAGAAAGTGTCCTTAGACAACTCTTTGATACAAGTATGTACAGTTTATTTCAAAACCGTTTAGAAGCAAAATCAAACACGTTAATGAATAGTATTAAGCGGGATAAAGAAATCAGAGACCATGATATCACCAACATAGATTGGGCGGACAATGAAGCCTTAGGCTTGATGATACAAGCCCAAGATAAGCCGGTTGAAGAGATTCTTAATAAAACAAAAGAGATGAACAATAAAGACCTATTAGAACTTGAAAATATAGAAGCGGAAATAAGCATTCAAAGTCAAGCCCTTGAAGCAGAGATTGAAAGACGTGAAAAGGCTAAAGAAATCAATAAAAAAATTGAAGAAAAGAATAAAATCCAAAAGGCATTAGATGAAGAAAAAATAAAAGTTCCCTTAATAACAACACTTATAAAGCAAGTCAAGCAAGCTATGGAAGCAAAGAATATTGAGCCTCTGGAAAAGAATATTCATACGAGGAAAACGGATCTTGACGACAAAAAGGAAGCATATAAACAATCAGACCACAAGATTAGAACCCTCCAATCACAACTAGACACTGCTCTTAAACAATATGAAGAGGAAATGTCGACAAAAAGAAAAGAAGATCGCCGTAAGCAGTCTGAGGCAGCGCTACGTCTGAAATCCTATGAAGATAAAGTTAAAAACCTTAAGTCCATAGAAGATAAAGTTAAAGAGCTTGAAGTTGTATTAAAAAGCTTGGAAGATCAAGAACAAAAGCAAAAAGATATGTTGACAAGGTCTCACAAAAAGATGGAACAGCTTATGTTGGATAAAGAAAAGGCGGATCAAGCACGCCTAGAGATTGTAGAAAAAAGAACTGAACTCGAAAAAATAAAAAACGAAAAAAAAGATCTGAATAAAATCCTAGATCTCCAAAATAAGATTCATCATGAAAAAGAGGACTATGAAAAAGCAAAAAAAGAGCAGGATGCATTGCAACATACCTTATTAACGCTTGAGAAAAACTACGAGAAAAGCCATCAAGAATTTCTGCAAAACATGGCAGCCATATTTGCCGGTGATTTAAAAGACGGATATCCATGTCCAGTATGTGGTGCTAAGGACCACATAGATCCAGCCACTTTTAGTGGGAATGAAGTAACAGAAGAAGATATCAAGTCTCTAGGAGAAGAAGTAAAAGTCTGCAGGGTGCGCTACAATGATCAAAACAACTTAATAAGTGTATTGGAAGAACGTCTAAGAAAAACCAAGTCCATATATCATGAAAATATCCAAAACTTATCAGAAAATATGTTTGTACAAATCCAAGGGATGCTTCTTGAGGATGAGAAAAATTATTTTGTAGAAGAACTAAAGTCACGAGAAGTAACGTTACAGAGTATGGCGTTGAAAATGACCTCTATAGAAAAATTGGCAGAACAATCCGTTACTATTGCTGACGATATCAAAAAGAAAAAGCTGGAGATTAATCAAACAGAGACCCTTAAAGAGCAGGTTGCCATAGATATTCTTAAGATAAGAAGTCAATTAACAGAGAAACAGTCAAATCTTAAATATATATACGAGGAAGTGCCTGGCGAATTAAGAAATCTTAAGGACCTAATGAAAGCCATTGAAGTTCAAGAATCTCTTTTACAAGATATGGAAAATCAACTAGAGACAGCTAAGAAAAACTATGATAAATTGAAAGTAGAACAATTAACCACTGAAACAAAGAAGCGGCAATATAATAAAGATATTATTTTTCTAACCCAACGCTTAAAGGAAGAAGAAGATGCTTTTTTTCTCAAACTTCGTCAAAAAGGATTTGAAAATGCTGATGCGTATACAAAAGCAAAAATGACAGACGAAGATATTGAATATAATACAGCAACCATAGAAAACCATACCAAGCAACTTCATAGTCTCACAAAAAGCTATGAAACACTAAGGCATCAGACGAAAGACCAGCATATAGTGGATTTGGCTAGTTTTGAAAGTACAATTGAGACTTTACGTCAAAAAACCAAAGCCTACGGAGACCAAAAAGGCGTTATTGTCAGCAGAATTAAAAATAACAGTTTGATGTTAGAACATGTTAAGGTACGCAATCTAAAGATAAGAAATGAAGAAGAAGAGCATCAGGTTTTGGGTCATTTATCCAATATGGCAAAAGGTAATAATACCTACCGCATAACTTTTGAGCGCTATGTATTGGCAGCATTCCTTGAAGATATTATTGTGGCGGCAAATCTACGGCTGACTCAGATGACTGATGGTCGTTATCTGTTATCCAGAACACAAGAACTACAAAGGCGAAATGCTAAAGGTGGTCTGGAGTTAGAAGTCTATGACAATTATACAGGTATGAACCGGCATGTAAAAACTTTGTCCGGTGGTGAAGGCTTTATGGCATCACTTTCCATGGCACTTGGTTTGGCGGATGTTGTTCAATCTTATGCAGGCGGTGTACAGCTAGATACCATGTTCATTGATGAAGGATTTGGAACATTGGATCAAGAATCCTTAGACAGTGCGATCAATTGTTTGGTGGATTTGCAAAAAACAGGAAGGTTAGTAGGCATCATATCACATGTACAAGAATTAAAAGAACGTATTGATACAAGACTTGAAGTCCTTGGAACGAACATCGGAAGTCATACAAGATTTGTTGCTGGGTGACGGACAAATAAGAACACTATATAATAGAAGGAAGGCATGATTATGGGCATTGAAAAGGTAAAAGCATACTTTAAGCAATACGAAATGGAAGATCAAATTATGGAGTTTGAAACCTCCAGTGCTACAGTGGCACTTGCTGCAGAAGCCATAGGTTGTGCGGCAGATAAAATAGCCAAGACGCTCGCATTTAAAAAGGATGATGGATGTGTTTTGGTAGTGGCAGCAGGAGAAGCTAGGGTGGATAATCGTAAATTCAAAGAAACCTTCATGACCAAAGCCAAGATGCTATCACCAGACGAAGTGCTACACTTTACAGGTCATGAAGTAGGTGGTGTTTGTCCTTTTGCGATTGAGCATGAAGATGTCAAGGTTTATATAGATGTATCTTTGAAGGCATATGAAAAAGTCTACCCGGCATGTGGAAGCAGTGACTCAGCCATAGAACTAACGATAGATGAACTCCATACTTATGGTAAAGCTTTGGAATTTGTTGATGTTTGCAAATAGCATAAAACGATATTAGAAAAAGGAGGTAGCAAGATGAACCCAATCATGAATAAACAACCTTTAGGATTTCAATGGCCGACACAAGATCCCTTTTTATTTTGTGTCCATCATTTGGATCTATACCCAAAAGGTAATAGCCATCAAGGACCGGAAGCATCTTTAGAGGGAAGAAGGCTAGGTCAGGACTTTGACTTGGAAAATGACTGGAAGATGTATCATGGGCACCAGGTACCGGGCTTTCCTGAACATCCCCATAGAGGTTTTGAAACTGTGACAATTGTACTTGAAGGATTTGTGGATCATCATGATTCATCCGGGGCATCCGGTAGATATGGTGGTGGTGATGTTCAATGGATGACAGCGGGGAGTGGTATGCAGCACGCTGAAATGTTTCCTTTGGTACATGATCAACAAGACAACACTTTACATCTGTTTCAGATATGGTTGAATCTTCCCAGGAAAGACAAGTTCGTAGATCCCCATTATAAAATGCTGTGGCATGAAGAGATTCCGAAGGCTACATATGGAGAGGGAAGTCTTATGAGCGAGGTGACCATTATAGCCGGAGAATATGATGGACACAGAGCCCTTGAACCAGCGCCGGATTCGTGGGCGCAAGATCCGGACCATCACGTCGATATTTTGCTGATTAAGCTGGCACCTGATTCTGTTCTAAGTTTTCCAAGAAAGTCAGAAACCATGATCCGAAATCTCTATTATTATAAAGGAGAAGGTATAAAGGTTAACGACGAACCAACGCAAGTGGGTCAATGCCTGCAGATTGAGAATGTTGACATAAGCATCAAGAACAGTGATGTAGAATCTTATCTTTTGCTGTTACAAGGAGAACCCATCGGGGAGCCGGTCGTACAGTACGGACCTTTTGTCATGAACAGTGAAAAAGAGATTCAAGATGCTTATATGGACTATCAAAAAACCCGATTTGGAGGTTGGCCATGGGACAGGTCAGATCCGGTAAATGATAGGCAAGTGGGACGAAGAGCATCGTATGCCGATGGTACAGTAGAAACGCCTCTTGACAAATGAATACGGTATCATTATACTTAAAAAGTTAGATGAAGAAAGTGTTTTCTTATGTTATTGAAAGGCCTATAATGAAGCTTAGTAATTAGCCGGAGGGCACTTTTTTTGTGGACTTTGAAGGTATCTACCTTCAGATGTAGAAGATTTTTAGATAGAGGGATGAATTACAAAAAAAACAAGATTCAGGAGGAAAGAAAATGAAAAAGGTAATATCAATGCTTATGTTAGGTATCATGCTATTTAGTGTCGCTTGTTCCGGTCCCAAGGAAGAAGGGGGAGACACAACCACTGAAGGTGGTGCTACAGAAGTTATTAAAATTGGCGTATTTGAGCCAATGACCGGTGCCAATGCAGCAGGTGGAGAAATGGAAGTAGAAGGTATTCGTTTAGCCAATGAACTGTATCCGGAAGTTAACGGTATGAAGGTTGAATTGGTTGTAGCGGATAATAAGTCAGACAAGGTTGAAGCTGCTAATGCAGCAGTGATGTTGATTGATAAGGAAAATGTTAATGCAATCATCGGTAGCTGGGGATCATCCTTATCTATGGCAGCAGGACCAATTGTTCTTGAAAAACAAATTCCTACAGTTGCAGCATCGGCTACCAATCCATTGGTAACCATCGGTAATGAGTATTATCAACGTGTATGTTTTATCGACTCTTTCCAAGGGACTGTTATGGCGAAGTATGCATTTGAGACCTTAGGCGCAAAAAAAGCTGCTATCATTCAAGAGATTTCAAGTGACTATTCTGTAGGACTTGTGAAATACTTCAACGATGCATTTATTGAATTAACTGGTGATGCAGATGCTATTATTGGTACAGCAAACTATAGTACCGGAGATCAAGATTTCTCTGCTCAACTCAGTAACATCAAACAACTGAATCCGGACGTTATTTTTGCACCTGGTAACTACACAGAATCAGCATTGTTAATTAAGCAAGCCAGAGAACTTGGTATTACAACACCTTTTATCGGTGGTGATACTTGGGAAGCACCAGAGTTCTTAGAAATCGGTGGAGACGCTGTTGAAGGTGCTGCTTTCTCAACATTCTTCACAAGTGATGTTCCAATTACAGCAGAATCAGAAACATTTTTAGATGCATACAGAGCTAAATATGACAAAGAGCCTGCATCCGTTACGGCACTTGGCTATGATGCTTATTTAGTTATTCTAGATGCAATTAAGAGATCAGGATCCACAGATCCTGTTGAGATTCAAAAAGCTTTAGCAACAACAGCTGATTTTGAAGGTGCTGCAGGTATGATTACCCTTGATGAGAATGGTGATGCGGTTAAGAGTGCAGTTATCAAAATGGTTGAAGGCGGTTTATTTAAGTACATGACAACAGTAGAACCAATAAAATAATAATTCAATCAATGCATGGGGCATATCCCTATGCATTGATTTTTAATTCTCAAGGAAAGCCTATGCTATGTTAATGCGTTGAAGTATCGCATTAACTACTTAAGGAAATCTTTCCTGCCGGAACAATTTGCTTTGCAAAACGAGGCATAGCCTCTTTGTTCTACATGGAAGTATGAGACCAGATAAGCATATGTATGTTTATTTGATCCATCAAATCTAATTAAGGGAGAAGCTCTATGGATTTAGAACTATTTTTACAACAATTGGCCAACGCAATTTCCCTTGGAAGTCTTTATGCACTTTTGGCAATCGGTTACACAATGGTATACGGTATACTTAGGTTGATTAACTTTGCCCATGGCGATATCTTCATGTTTGGTACCTACATGGCTTTTTATATGATGACAAGCTTTTTGCTACCTTGGGGTGCTGCATTTTTTATTGCAATTATTCTAACAATTGCCTTTGGTGTACTGGTTGAAAAGGCTGCATATAAGCCCCTTAGGAATTCACCTAGAATGTCTATTATGATTTCAGCAATCGGTGCGTCTTTCTTGATTGAGAATTTGGCCATCGTGGTTTTTGGCGGGCGCCCAAAATCACTTCCGGTACCTGATTTATTCAATAGAATCATTCATATTGGCAACGTATCTGTTGTCAGCATCACATTTATTACACCCATCATTACAATGGTTGCCTTGGCTGTCCTTATGTTTATTGTAAACAAAACAAAAACAGGCATGGCGATGAGAGCGGTTTCGAAGGACTATGAAGCAGCTAGACTTATGGGTATTGATGTTAACTTCATTATCACATTTACCTTTGCAATCGGTTCTGCATTGGCAGCAATCGGTGGTATTATGTGGGGTTTAAAGTACCCAAGCTTATTACCATTAATGGGTGTTATGCCGGGACTTAAGTGCTTTATTGCAGCCGTAATTGGTGGTATTGGAGACATAAGAGGTGCCGTCATCGGTGGGTTTATACTTGGACTCATTGAGATTATGCTCATTGCTGTTTTTCCTGAGTTGACAGGCTATAGAGATGCTTTTGCATTTGTGCTACTCATCGTCATTCTATTGGTTAAGCCAACAGGTATCATGGGCAAAAACATAGCGGAGAAGGTGTAATTATGAAAAATAAAAAAACACAACTAACCATTCTATTATTGATTGTAACAATCGCAATTATTGCGGTTTTAAACATAACATTAGATTCATATAAGATAAAAATATTTACACTATGTGGTATTTATATAATTCTTGGTTTATCCATGAATCTCATTAACGGTTTTACAGGTCTTTTTTCTTTAGGCCATGCCGGCTTTATGGCGGTAGGTGCCTATGTTTCTGCACTTTTGACGATGAGCCCAGAACTTAAAGATTCGGTTTTTTATGTGGCACCGATTAACCCTTTTATTAAGATGATTCAACTGCCTTTTCCATTGGCACTTATTGTTGGCGGGTTAGTTGCAGCCGGCGTTGCCTTTTTAATTGGCGCACCTGTATTAAGGCTCAACGATGATTATCTGGCCATTGCCACACTAGGGTTCAGTGAGATTATACGCGTTGTGATCACAAACACACAGACCTTAACCAACGGATCATTAGGTCTTAAAGGAATTACCCGATATACCAACGCATGGTGGGCATGGGGTATTGCTATTTTAACCATATTTTTTATGATTTGGCTGATCCATGGTATGTATGGTAAAGCTTTTAAAGCCATACGTGAAGATGAGATTGCAGCTGAAGCAATGGGCATCAGCTTATTCAAACATAAAATGATGTCTTTTGTTATTGGTGCGTTCTTTGCTGGTGTTGGGGGTGGACTACTGGGTCATCTTATTGGCGCCATCGACCCCAATATGTTTAGATTTATTTTGACCTTCAATATACTGTTGATTGTTGTTCTTGGCGGTATTGGTAGCATTACAGGCACCATTATTTCAGCAACGGCTGTAACCATACTCATGGAAGTGCTGAGATTCATAGAGAGTCCGATTAATCTAGGATTTATTAATATACCGGGTATCCCCGGAATGAGAATGGTTGTATTTTCTCTAATGCTTATGGGTGTCATATTATTTTATCCCAAAGGCCTTATGGGAAGAGCAGAGTTCAACTGGGACTATTTCTTGAAAAAGAAATTTTTGAGAAACAGAAAAAAATCAGCTTAAAAGGGTGTGAACATTATGGCGTTACTTAGGACAGACAAAATCACGATGCAATTTAGTGGATTGACAGCGGTTTTGGATTTGAATATTGAGATCAACGATAGGGAAATCATTGGCTTGATTGGCCCAAATGGAGCCGGTAAAACAACGGCTTTCAATATGATCACAGGTGTTTATAAACCAACCAAAGGTCAAGTGTATTATAATGATAAAGATGTAACAGGTTTAAAGCCTCATGAGATTACAAAGTTCGGCATAGCCAGAACTTTTCAAAACATAAGACTTTTTAAGGAATTGACCGTTCTTGACAATGTTATTATAGCCAATCATTTAAGGCTTAAATCCAATTTATTTGGATCTGTTGTAAGAACACCCGGTTATCGTAAGGAAGAGCAACAGATCTATGAAAAATCAATGGCGCTGCTTAAAGATGTCGGCCTAGATGATTTGAAGGATGAGAAGTCATCTAATTTGCCCTACGGTAAGCAAAGAAGACTTGAGATTGCAAGAGCACTCGCAACAGATCCTAAATTACTCTTATTGGATGAGCCGGCAGCTGGTATGAACCCTCAAGAATCCCATGAGTTGATGGGCTTCATAAGAGAAATTAGAGACAAGTTTGACATTGCAATTTTAATGATTGAGCATCACATGCAGGTCGTTATGGGTGTGTGTGAACGGATTTATGTTCTAGACTATGGTGTGACCATTGCAGAAGGTCTTCCGGATGCTATACAAAATGATCCAAAAGTCATAGAAGCTTATTTGGGGGTGGACTAGATGTTAAGAGTAGAAAACCTAAACGTTCATTATGGTGGTATCCATGCACTTAGAGGCATCACGTTGGATGTTGAGGAAGGCAAGATCATCAGCCTAATTGGCGCCAACGGTGCTGGAAAAAGTACAACATTAAGAGCCATTATGGGCCTTGAGAAGCCGTCAAAAGGCAAGATTATATACAATGGTAAAGACATAACAGGTAAACAAACCAAAGAAATTGTAAAATCAAATCTGGTATTGGTACCGGAGGGTCGAAGGGTTTTTACCAATCTATCCGTAATTGAGAATTTGATTTTGGGATCTTATATAAGAAATGATGCAAAAGAAATACAAAAGGATTTAGATTGGGTATTTGAGCTCTTTCCTATACTTAAGTCAAGACAGGAACAAAAGGCAGGGACCATGTCAGGAGGCGAGCAACAAATGTTGGCCGTTGGACGTGCGCTCATGACCAAGCCCAAATTATTGATGATGGATGAACCCTCTCTCGGTTTGGCGCCACTTATTGTAAAAAATATTATTGAGATTATCAAGAAAATCAATCAAGAAGGTGTCACCATCCTATTGATTGAGCAAAATGCCAAAGCTTCCCTTGAAATATCGGATTATGCTTATGTCCTTGAGACCGGCGAAGTATTTATGGAAGGCAAAGGCATGGATTTACTGAACAATGAAGAAGTCAAAAAAGCATATTTAGGAACATAATGGTTAAAGCCTCAAAACTATATAGCCGAACTTTCTCTTACAAGATATAGTTACGAAAGCATCAACGTAATCTATAGATTGAAAGAGAACTAGTGAGCTTAGTTTTAGGTTTTAACCATAATGGTTAAAGCCTCAAAACTATATAGCCGAACTTTCTCTTACAAGATATAGTTACGAAAGCATCAACGTAATCTATAGATTGAAAGAGAACTAGTGAGCTTAGTTTTAGGCTCTAACCATAGATAGTATGAGAATTAGAGAATATAAAATTGGCTTTCAGAAATCTGGAAGTCTTTTTTTCTCATTAAAGAGTGGAGACATGAGGTGGTAACATGAAAGTTTTTATCGTACGCTTATTGCGTTTAATATTAGGCTTATTCTTATTTGCACTTGGAATCGTACTCTGTATGAATGCGCAGGTGGGTTATGCACCTTGGGAAGTTTTTCATGCAGGTATAGCACAAGCACTTGGTATGAAGATTGGTATGGTTGTTATCGTATCAGGTTTTGGATTTGCCATAATCGGTATAATATTTGGTGAGAAAATCGGTATTGGAACGCTCCTTAATGTACTACTTATTGGAACCTTTATGGATGTATTAATTGCCGCTGATATTTTACCGGTGATGGAGCATTTTGTATTAGGTGTTCTTATGTTGGTTCTGGGACTCTTTATTATAGCACTGGGTTCTTATTTTTATATTGGCTCAGGATTTGGTGCAGGACCTAGAGATAATCTGATGGTCGTAATCAGAAAAAAGACCAAACTACCTATTGGTATTTGTCGTGGTATGGTGGAACTGACTGCTTTTTTTATCGGTTGGCGCTTAGGCGGTATGTTTGGTGTTGGGACAATCTTATCTGCTACAGGTATCGGCTACTGTATTCAAACCACCTTCAAGGTATTAAAATTCGACCCTGCGCACATTAAACATGAAACTTTTTATGAAACCTATCAATTCCTTTTTAAAGGTAAGGTAAAAGCCGATTTGGAATCTGTAACAGAAACCAGTTAGTATAGATAAAGACATATTCATAACAACAAACACTTAAGTCTTTATAAAGTACAATTAGAGCAAAAAAAGTTCTTGAAATCATATCCATCAAGGCGTATACTACAAAATGGCGCTTCTTTGGGCTATACAACCGAATAAGTGTACGAAAACCGACAGGATAGATATGAGAGGACGAACATGGAAGAAAAAAGAATGATTACAGTAGCAGATCCAACACCACTAGGTTTGTTTGGTCTGGCTATGGTTACATTGGTAGCAGCATCACAAAAGCTAGGTTTAACAGATGGTGTGTCTTTGGTGATACCTTGGGCAATTTTTCTAGGTGCTAGTGCACAGCTTTATGCATCTATTCAAGATGCAAAGAAGAACAATATGTTTGGGGCAACGGCATTTGGCGGATACGCTTTTTTCTGGTTTAGTGTTGCGATGACATGGATGACAAAGGCCGGCGTATTTGGTGAGGCGCTAGCAAGTACAGCAGATACCAAGCAACTTGGAATCGCATTTGTTGGTTACTTGATATTCACCTTATATATGACAATTGGCGCTTTAACCACCAATAAAGTACTATTTTTAATTTTCTTTTTCATTAACTTTTTATTCATTGGGCTTTCCTTTTCTACACTTGGTATCTTAGAAGGACCTATGCATCAGTTAGCCGCTTACGCTGAGTTTATTATTTCTTTATTGAGTTTTTATGGATCAGCTGCATTAATTATTAACGGACAGTTTGGAAAAACGGTATTACCGATGGGTGCACCGATTATTGCCAAAGCATAACCATTAAAATCGAGTTAAATCATGAAAGTCTACCGTAATCGAGGTAGACTTTTTTATTCTTTTTTGGGGGTACAACTTCAGAACCCTTTCACCCTATTCCTATTGACAAGTATCTGGATTCTGTATATAATAAAGGCATATGATGAGATTGAATATCAATATCAAAAAAAATCAGGCTAAGTTAGAGAGGATAAAAGATGCGTAAAATAACCATAATATATTGGAGTGGAACCGGAAATACTCAAATGATGGCAGAAGCCTTATTTGAAGGCGCAAAAGAAGTAGCAGATCAAGTGAAACTACTGAGCGTAGAGGATGCAACAGTTGATGATGTTTTAGATGCAGAAGTGATTGCTCTTGGTTGCTCATCTATGGGCAATGAGGTGTTGGATCCGGATGAGATGGAACCTTTTGTTGAATCCATTGAAGAAGCCGTAAAAGATAAAAAAGTCTTCCTTTTTGGCTCCTATGGGTGGGGCGATGGAGAATGGATGAGAGATTGGGAAAAACGTATGGTGACATATGGTTGTGAATTAATCGAAGAAGGGTTAATCATTAATGAAGCGCCTGATGAAGGCGGTTTGGAACAATGTAGAGATTATGGAAGACAACTTGGACAATAATAATGAAACGAGGCATAATTCTATGAAAAAGACCTATTTAATGGAACCTATGAAACGACTTGAACAACTGGACGATTATGATTATATTCTTTATAAGCTTCTATTTCATGGTGCAGCAACCTTCTCAAAGGAGAAGCCTGCATCTTTGATTACGCTAAAAAATTCCACCAAACGTTTGGACGTATTGCTCTTATGGGATAAATATAAAGATCAGATAGGAAAAACTACCAAAACGTCGTACTATGAAATGAAACGTGATGAAAATCATGTGGTGATTCTTTTCTTTCATAATCAGTTGTTAGAGACAATCATTGAAAATAGAGATAACATAGAATTTTTAGAAATATTTGGTTATAACTCGAAAATGAATTTAATAGAAGTTTTAAAACATTTATCTTCGAGGTTTGTTGAACAATGTCCCCATGAAGTAGGACTTTTTCTTGGTTATCACTTAGAAGATGTGGTTGAGTATATAAAAGAGACAGATGGCAAAGGTATTGTTGTCGGCTATTGGAAAGTATATACAAAAGCAGAAGAAGCCATCAGTAAGTTCAAGCGTTATGATCAAGCAAGAGCAAAAGTAACTGAAGGCATTCTAAGTGGTCTTTCACCAATGAAAACAGCTCATATTTTAGTATCATAAAAAGATTTCAGTTCAACTGGAATCTTTTTTGTTATAATATTTTAGTTTTCAAGTGTGATAAAGTCACATTGGTTCTTTTTCATTCCTATAAATTAGGCTATAATAAAGTAAGACGAATATAAAAGGAGGCATACCAAATGTTGTACTTAGGGATTGGCATTGTTGCATTACTGATACTTCTTGGATTATGGATGATACTGTTTTATAACAAAATGATTGGCAACAAAACAAAGGTAGATAGCAGCTGGGGACAGATTAATGTTCAGTTAAAGATGAGAGCGGACTTAATACCTAACCTTGTAGAAACAGTGAGCGCCTATGCCGCTCATGAACAGGTAACCCTAAATCAGGTCACCCAAGCCAGAAATATGTATTTAAGTGCTCAGACCCAAGATGAAGTCATCCAATCATCAGCTATGATGACAGGAATGCTTGGTAGGCTCTTTGCTGTATCCGAGCAGTATCCGGATTTAAAGGCCAACCAAGGGTTCTTAGATCTACAAAGTCAGCTAAAGGATCTTGAGCAAAAGATTGCCATGTATAGACAGTTTTACAATGATTCAGTCTTAAAATATAATCAATTTATTATTACCATCCCTAACAATATTTTTGCCGATATCTTTGGTGCCAGAGAATTACCGTATTTTCAGTTAGATACTAGCGAACAAGCAGCACCAACGGTTAGCTTCAAAAGATAGCCGTCTGTCAATCAAATGCACAATAAAAAAAAGACTTTATCCCTTACGATGGGTAAAGTCTTTTTTATGTTTGCCCGATATGGGCAAACTCTTATGGTTGAAAGTCTGAAGAAACTAAAGGGAATTAACAATAAGCATATATAAAATTAACACAGCTGTGGTACTTTAGAACTATGGATGATGAAGTAAGTCACACATAAAGGAGCTGCCATGGTTAGTCATACATCACAAATAGGTGAGATTATTGAAAAAGAGCAAATTACAGCACATTATCAACCGATTATCTCTTTGCATAACGGTGAGATCATCGGTTATGAAGCGTTGAGTAGAGGTCCGGTTAACACACCTTATCATTCACCAATAGCTCTTATTGAAGCGGCTGAAGCTGAAGGTTGTGTATGGGAGTTAGAGATGTTATTCCGCAAGAAGGCTATAGAAAACGCCATAGCCTTGCCTTCAAATAGATTATTGTTTTTAAATGTAGATCCGAATGTTTTTAAAGAGCCTGGATATACAAAAGGGTTTACGAAGAAATACCTTGAAGAATATAGAATTGACTCAAAAAACATTGTTTTTGAGATTACTGAGCGGACAGCCATTGAAGATTATACCACTTTTACAGCATTAACTTCACACTATAAAAGCCAGAACTACAAAATAGCCATTGATGATATGGGAAGCGGCTATTCTGGGCTTAAAACGATTTCAGAAGTAAAACCCGAATACGTAAAGCTAGACATGGATCTCATTCGTAATATTGATAAGGATAGTTTCAAGCAATCTATGATTAAAGCTTTGGTTTCCATGGCAAAAGAAACCCATATTAAATTAATCGCAGAAGGTGTTGAGACAGTTGAGGAATTAGAAGCTCTTATTAAGTTAGATGTATATGCAGCACAAGGGTTTTTGTTTTATAAACCTTCTGAAACGATTGTGATTTATATTCCGCAAGTTCGTGATTTAATACTTCAGATTAACAAAGATGTTGTGGATGCCTTCTCATTTGATGCGGCTTATTATTGTGTAGGGAAAATCGCTAAACCCAATAGTACGTATTACAGAAGCACCTCCTGTTGTGTCATTAAGGGCATAATGGAACGAGAAGCCATGGACAGTATTTGCCTGATATCAAGAGAACGATACCCTGAAGGTATTATTATGAAGAATTATTTGAACAGTAAACTGGCTGACCGTTATGGCTTTGATTTATATTCTCATAGACCGGTTGAAATACTAATGGATTCAAGACCTTTGATGGTAGATTATTATACACCTGTAACTAAGGTATTAACACTTGCCATGCAAAGAGAAAAAGTCAATCTCTATGATGATATCATTGTAACCCAGTGTTCTAGATATTATGGTATAACAACCATATACGATTTAATTAGGAATTCGACAGAATACGAGAAACTTTATGCAAAACAACAGAATCCACTAACCTCTTTACCTGGGAATATCATTATAAGGCAAATGATGGAACAGTACATTAGTAACGGGGAAAAGGTTGGAATTTTATATATTGACTTAGATCATTTTAAAGCATACAACGATGTATATGGCTTTGAAAAAGGAGACCATATTCTCAAAACAACAGCAAACATCATCGTGGATATTATTAACAAGTATGGTAACAAGCATTTTGCTGGTCATATAGGAGGCGATGATTTTGTTGCTTTGGTAAAAGCAGATGCAATAAAAGTGGAAGCAATCGGAAAAGAGATTTGTGAAACCTTCGATAGCTTACTAGCATCATTTTTTTCTAAAGAGGATTATCTTAAAGGCTGCTATATCTCAAAGGACCGATATAATAATCAACATAGCTACCCACTGAATTCCATATCCATAGCAGCTTACCATGGGCCATTGACACCCTTTATAACCCCGGAAAACTTAGGGGAATTTATGAGCCAATTAAAACGACAGGTCAAAGCAATTGAAGGCTCAGTCTATAAATTGGTTGTCTAAGTACTAGTATAACAATGAAACTATAAAAGAAATATGTATAATAATTTACATAAGTTTAATAACCAGTGTATTTGAGCATAATGTGAATAAGTTAAAATGAAGTTGTAAATAGATGACTTGGGAGGTATTTTATGATAGCGACGGTAATATTTGATTTTGACGGAACCATTATCAACACCAATAGCCTAATTAAAGAAGGCTTGAACCTGATAGCGAAAAAGCATAGAGGATGCCCATTAACACCTATGGAACTTGAAATTCTAACAGGTAAAACACTAGAAGCTCAGATGGCTTATATAGATGCCATTCATTTCGAGGGGCTTGTTGCAGAATTCAAACGCTGGTATGAACGCAATCATGACACTATGGCAAGACCATTTCCTGGTATGGTACATCTTATACGCGTTCTAAATGAATTAGGCTACAAGATAGGCATTGTTACCAATAACAGTCGTATAGCACTGGATAAAGGTCTGAAACTATTGGCAATTGATCAATGGGTCGACTGTTCAATAACAAGAGATGATATAAAAGAAACAAAGCCCTCTCCGGAAGGCATATTAAAAGCTTTATCCATACTTGGGATGGAACCCGAACAAGCACTTTTTATAGGCGATACAGCTCATGATATTGTAGCTGCCAAAGCAGCGAATGTTAGCAGTGCTCTTGTCGGTTGGTCCCAGCTATCAGCAGAAAAGAAAGTTCAAGTTAAACCTGACCATACTTTAGAATCGGCAGAAAAAGTACTAGATATTATTATTGATGCCAATTACGAAGTAGCCTGATTTACTTAATTATAATCTATATATTTATTTTTCGTTTATCAGTAATCCAAAGCAATAGTATAAACCAAACAACATGCACGGTCAGTCCAAGAACGATTGGAATGGCCGTATTTTTATTTTCTATAATCTTATAGATCCAATAAGTTGGAAAAAAACTGGCAAGAAAGGTCAACCAAGGGATATGAAGTAAATCAACCAGTATAAAGAAAAGCATAATATTTAAACCTTTGGCATACGTTAAACCCTTTACTTTATCGGTTGCAAGGTTGAAGAATATCATGCCGATACTAGCGCCATAGAAGCACAGTAATAGACCGATAAAAAACAAAATCTGGATTGGAAGTATATATAGCCCCATTACCAAGTAGGTGTAAAAGGTATAGATAAGTGTGGCCATGGCAACAAAAGTGAGTCGAACCATCAAGTAACCGTTGCGTCCAAAAGGGGTAACACTTAAAAGTTCAATAATCTTTCCGTCCTTGTCATCCAGTAACATAAAACCCATGACAACACCCAACATAGCAGGGACCATGAGTAAAACAAAAGCCAAAATATAATTATGGTAGGCGTCAACCGAAAAAGTGACATATCTCTGCAAGAAGGGAACACCGATGTCTAGAATGAGCCTAAAAAAGGGTGATATAATGAGTGGAATTAAAAAAAGTAAGGTCATCATAGGCTCTCGAAACAATTGTTTGAGATCACTTTTTAAATATATGAGTTTTAACATGGCTTACCTCCTAATGGTAATACAACTAAGTGAAGTCTGTTTTCTATTGTTCAAGAACCATTTTATTCTGAAAAACCTTATAGGTATATTTCAGTAAGAAGACATTAAGTACAGTCATATATAGAACCAAGATTATAAATTCACCTAATTGCATAGCATGATAGGCGCCCCAAACCAATTTGAGTGAAGCAACACTGGGAATAAGACCAAGCACCAGCAGATTAGGATAAAAGACCAATAGGACACACGGAAGTATGAGCATCATCATCCAAGGAATGATTTTTACAAAGAAATCATTAACGGATTTGGACCTTGTTGCAACCAGAAAGCCGATTAGCGTAAAAAATACCGAAGTCAGAATCACGCTGATGATCAAATACACATAATTAACAGCATCTTTATATGCGATTAAGGATATCAACAAAATGGCCATTAAAGAGATAAAACAAAGGGATATGATCTTACTTAAGATGTACTCCCAGACACGTAAAGGGGTTACATAGATTAAAGACAATATGCCTTGTTCCTTTTCAAGGAGCAGTATACCACCGATAAAAAATAAACCTAAGACAGAAGGGTCCATAAAAAGTACAATAGGCATAATATAGGGAAGCCATGTGGTATCCAATTGATGAAATATTATGAGATAAAATAGACTTAGAATCAAATAAACAAAGTAAAAACCTTGTTTGAATTGAAATAAAACATCTGCTTTAAGAGCCGACAGCAGACGCTGACCATGTACACCTGATCTAAAAGGTTTTGTGGTGGTCATCCGATCAACTTCCTTCCTGTAAACTTAATAAATACATCTTCAAGTGTAGCTTCACCACTGTGTATAGTAATAATCCGATCTTGATCCAAAATTTCTTTAAAGTCCTTGTTTTCGCCAAGATTCTTAAGAGGAAAGTCCGTTTCCATTTCTTGTTGATTGTGCATATACCGTAGCTTCACATAAGCGTTACCATGTTCAACCATTAAGTTGGAAGGTGTATCTATGGCAGAGACAACACCATCATTGATAAAAGCAACATGATCACAGAGCTGTTCAGCTACCGTCATATTATGGGTGGTCAGAAAAATGGTTTTGCCTTTGGATTTCATATATAGAATCTGATCCTTGATGATACGGGCATTCACGGGGTCTAATCCTGAAGTGGGTTCGTCAAAAAACATGAGATCCGGATCGTGCATGATAGACCTAATGAAATTAAGGCGCATTTTCATGCCTTTAGAGAAGTTTTCTACCCTTTGGTGCTTATCAGCGAGCAAACCGACCATATCCAGAAGGGAATCAAAATCCTTAGGACAGTTTTTATAGTAAGAACCAATAAGCTTAAGGTTTTCAAGTGCGGTCAGTTTTAGATAGAGATTAGGAAAATCAAAAGCAACACCAATCTTCTCAAAAATATCTTTTTGCCAGAGCCGACGTTCCTTGCCTAATATCTGAATCTGACCCTCATAACCTGTAAGAAGGCCAATGATTAATCTCTGGGTCGTCGTTTTTCCTGCGCCACTAGGCCCCAAAAATCCAAAGATTTCGCCTTTTTCAATGTTAAAATCAATACCTTTAATAGCATGTTTGCCTGATTTTGGATAAATATAGTTCAAATTATCTATATGAATCATTGAAGCCTCCTTGGTTTACATAATGATAAATATTTAGCTAAATGAGATAAAAGTTAAAGCTTACATAAAATAATAGCATTATTGTCGTTGCGGGTCAATTGTTACTACAAGATCCCGCTAGTTAAGGGGATAATGAGGCATTAGTACTAGGGGCATAGGATTGACAATGGGGGATAAGGTAGTCATAATGTAGGGTGTGACCCATCTATATAAGCCCACGACTAAGGAGTTATTCGAATGAAAAAAACAATCGTGACCGGTTTGACAGTTCTGAGTATGATCTTAACGATGATGATACCCATTCATGCAAGCCAGTCGATATATACAGTATCAACAACAGCCAATATAGTTGTTGACAATAAAACAATTTCACCCAGAGCCTATAACATCCAAGGTAACAACTACTTTATGCTTAGAGACATAGCACACTATGTCAATGACAGTCAAAAAGCCTTTGATGTGACATGGAATCCGGATACTGCGACCATAATCATTGAAACGGGTAAACCCTATTTAGATGGCTATGTCAGCAAATCATCAGAAGATGAAAGTGCGGTTAATGATGTGCGCATCAGTAAAGCCAAAATTTTAAAAAACGGTGTTCCATTATCTATGACAGGTTATGTTATTAATGGTAATACATACTATAAACTTAGAGATATGGGTACTGCATTTGGATTTAATGTATTCTGGGACGGCGCTAAGAACAAAGTCGTAATTGATACGGAAGGTACCGTCGAGACCGTCATAAAAAACCAAGAACTCTCCTATGAAGTCCTTCGACTGATTAATATAGAAAGAGAAAAAGCAGGGTTACATAAGTTGGTTATGGATGCCAAGTTGGAAAAAGCAGCTTATTTCAAATCCAACGATATGCTGATTAATGATTATTTTGAACATGTTTCACCGGTCCATGGTGGCATGGTAGATATCGTAGCCATGCATGGTGTACCTTACCGTTACTTGGCAGAGAACATCGCTTCAGGTCATACAACAGCAAAAAAAGTAGTAGATGGATGGATGGCATCACCAGGCCATAGAAAAAACATCTTAAGTCCAAATCTTAACAAAATAGGTATCGGTGTTGTAGCGCGAACCGAGTATGGTTATTTGTGGACACAACTATTTACGGATTAAAAGATACCTTCTTTGTTTAATTCTGAGTAACAGCTATATTAATAAAGGCTCTTTGTCAAATCTTGGGGTAATCCCTATATTAATGAGTAAACCAAGTCTCTAAGTGAAAAAAGCTTAGGGACTTTTTTTAGATGATGAAATTAGATTTTATTACGCCCTGATATAAGCTGGGGATAGAATGAATGGGGTTTTAATGGTGGGTCCCATGAAAACCCTTCCACAGTGCATATGACTACGGCCTCCGGTTGGTGCGTCCTGCACCAAAAGTCGGCGGACAGCTCCTGCTGTCTTGCAAATTTCATAAGAAAGTTTTCATTTTAGCATCTTGTCTTGAAGACTGACAAGTGCATGAGGTTACTTTCTTATGATAGCATTTAGTTAAATAATAAAAAAATACAGTTATGATATAATATACAATAGCTTTACAATGTTGATTCAATGTTTTAATCCTATATATTTTGTAGGTGAAAAAACAAATGCTTAGAAAGTTTCGTTAAAATGATAAAAAAGAGGGTATATATAAAGAGTATAAGGATGATGGATTTTCGTGGATTTGAAGATACTGGTAAAATACCAATAATAAATTGGTGCTGAGGTACTGAAAGAACATACTCTTGAAAATTCAATAATACTTAATTGGCAAAAAAACTCACTTTGTGTCTGTGTATTTTTTGCAGTTAATTAGCCGTTGGTTGTACTTAGTTCCATAGGTACAAATGTAGACACAACAGTAAAGCCAATTCAGGTTAGAATAGATGGTGAACCTGTGACTCTTTATAGATGCACAGCCATTTATTGACAGTAACAATAGGACGATGGTGCCTATGAGAGCTAGGGTTATGAACCTGTAATTCCGGTAGTATCAGTTGGTCTTGAAGAAAAACCAAACCAATTCTTTACATGTTTTATGATAATGTTAAATGTTTAATTTGGAGGGGAATAATGCATGAGGGGATAATAATTAACTACTTAAGGCGTCAGAAGAATATTTCTCAAAAAAAGTTAGCACATGAAATATGTACTATTAGACATTTGAGAAATATTGAAAAGGGGTACAGTTCGCCAACCTATGATATTATTTGCAAGATTTCACAGAGGTTAGGTGGTGATATTCATTTACTAATCAATAATGATATTCAAAAATATGGATTAGAGTTGTTTGAGAGAATAAGAGAAATTGAAAACCTTTTGATTCAATGGGATTATCAATCTCTCGAAAAGAAGGTAGACAGTCTTTTACATGATAATATAATTCATTTGTCATCATCAATATTAAAGAAATTGCGTTATTACAAAGGTGTTTGCATCTATGAAAATAGTAAAGATTATAATTCTGCAAAGTACATATTTCTTGATGCACTTGGTTGCAATTCTATAGAAGATGTTATTAAACATTTGGCTTCAACATTCTGTGATGAACTAGATATAAACATCTGTAACGCTACTGCTGTAAATGAGGCATATAGTGGGAATAAGGATATAGCATTTGAAATATTTAAGAGTATTCAATCTAACATACTATTACATAATTTACTGGATAATGAAAATCGTGTAAAACTTCAATATAATCTGGTAAGGTTATCTTATGACTTGGAATTATATGAAGAAACTATTAAATATGCCCTATCAAATATTCTCCTTTGCAAAGATTGTTATATTGTTAAGTTTTTAGCAGGAACATACATGTATTTGGCAAATGCAGAGAAAAAGTTAGGAAACCATTCTTATTACAAGGTATACTATAAGAAATTTATGTATTTATCATTTTTATTTGATGATAATATGAGAATGAAATCCGCAATAGATAAGGTGATGAATGAGAACGAGATAGACTTCGACTATGATATTGAAAAAGGGGAAGTATAATTCTCTTACATATTTCTTTAACTAATTATACAATTGTCTCAGAAGGAGGGAATTGTATACCCTCTGTTAAACGGAAGTTGTCACTAACCCTCAAATAGAGTATGATAAATACTCGAAGAAGAGGAGAACAACGATGAGTTATAACAAGTACAGTAAGGAACAAAAAGAAAAGATACTATCTAGAATACTTAGTGGTGAAGAGTCGATTAGTGATATTCATAAAGAAACAGGAATCAATGCAAACACGTTATATAGATGGCGTGATGAGGTCAAAAGAACAGGTTTATCATCAACAACAAAGTATAAAAAAGCAGAAAATTGGAGTACCCAAGATAAATTTCTAGTTGTTTTAGAAACAGCAAACTTAAGTGAAATCGAGTTCTCAGAGTACTGTAGAAAAAAAGGGATCTACCCAGAACAAGTAAAAGAATGGAAAGATGCTTGCATGCAGGCTAACGGTGGAACATCAGAGAGAACAAGTAAAGTCAATCAAGAGCTAAGAAAAGAAAAAAAAAGAAAAGTTACAAAAAGAGCTGGATCGTAAGGAAAAAGCGCAGAAGCGGCAGCATTATTGGTACTTGGAAAAAGGCCAATGCGATATGGGGAACGGACAACGAGGAAGACTAATTAGTGCCCAAGATCGTAAACAAGCTGTAGAGCTAATTAGTGAAGCTGTAGAAAATGGAGCAAGATTATATAAAGCTTGTGAAATTATAAAAATTCATACAAGAACGTTCGATCGCTGGAAAGACAGTGATTATATAGATAAAAGAAAAACCTGTGAGAGACCAGAACCTAAGAATAAAATCAGCAAAGAAGAAGAACAAGAGATACTAAGAGTATGTAATACTGAAGAGTTTAGTAGTTTAGCCCCGAGCCAAATAGTACCGATATTAGCGGATCGAGGAATATATTTAGCGTCAGAAACAACAATATATAATATCCTTAAAAATCATAAAGAGTTAGTGCATAGAGGAAGATCAAGAGCCCCAATTAAGAGGCCAATGGAAACCCATAAAGCATCAAAAGCCTGTGACGTATGGACGTGGGATATAACGTATTTAAAAGGACCAATTAAAGGACAACACTATTATTTATATATGATTTTGGATATGTACAGCCGTAAAATAGTTGGCTGGGAAGTGTGGGAAGAAGAGTCTGCTCTTCATGCAAGTGATCTAATCAAAAGAGCATATATGGATGAAAAAATCATGCTGAATGATAAACCATTAGTTTTACATTCAGATAATGGAAGTCCTATGAAAGGTGCAACAATGCTTGAAACCTTGTATAACTTAGGCATTGTACCATCCAGAAGTAGACCAAGAGTAAGTAATGATAATCCATATTCAGAAAGTTTATTTAAGACATTAAAATATAGACCTAATTATCAACCAAGAGGATTTAATAGTGTGAATGAATCAAGGTTATGGGTCAGACAATTCGTGAACTGGTATAACAACGAACATAAGCACAGCGGATTATGCTTTATAAGCCCAAATGAAAGGCACACGGGGCAAGATAAAGCAATATTAGAAGCAAGAACGAAAGTATATCAAGAAGCTAAATCAAAGCATCCAGAACGATGGCCAGGAGCAATGCGTAACTGGAGTATAGAAGATGAAGTTTGGTTAAATCCAGTTAAAAAAGAAGAGAAAAAAGAACAAGATGTGAAAGCATCTTAAGAAACTATAAACATGGGTAACGTGACAACATGTCAAAAAATTTCCGTATATGAGGGTGTTAGTGTGTATTATTGCTTGTTTAACATTGCTATCTAATGTAACAAATTTGTCGTCTGTTATTCAGAATGACAAGACACAAATTAAAGAAGATGTAACTATTTCAATTATGACTGAATTACCTTATGGTTGGTAATATGTGAAGGGGAAGTATAATGAGAAAAATTTTAAGTTTAGGATTATGTTTTGTACTATTATTATCATTATCTGTGAATATTTCTGCAAAAGAAAACAGCTCAAAGAAACATAAAGAAATAGAAAACCAAATTACTTTTTCAACTACTAATAATGAAAAAGTGCAAAAGTATGAAGGAATTGACAAAGAAGGTAATGAGTTTACTGTCACTCTAGAAGAAGTTTCAAAGGAAGTAAAAAATGAAAGCCCCTTAGGAGTTCTCTCTGTTATGTCAGCATCTTCAACAAGAACATGGAAAGTTAAATACACTGGTATTATTGTAAATATGAGTTTCTATATGGATGTATCTAATAATGCAGTTGTTAATGTCTACGATGAAAGAGTTCTTTGCTTTGGAAGTAGCAGTTCTGGTACAGAACTTAAGAAAACGAGTACTTATGGAAGGCTAAGTACGACTGTAACATCATGGTATGATGTAATTTCTGCTTTTGTATGGATTAAAGGAACTGTAACTGGGTTAGACAATAAAATTACTTTAACATTTAGTTGATTTGAGGTGTTTATTAATGATCGAGATTTTCATTGTCATTACTAGTATAGTTTGTATAATGACATTCGTAGGAATCATAGTAATACTAAGAAAAATATCAAAGCGATAGTTGTTGAAAAAGAGTCTAGTTGTATTAGACTTCAGGCTGTAGACATAGTAGTAACCAAAGATGAAAATCCTGAGGTTGCTACTTTTTTTACTTCCATATCAGTATACAGTTAATTTATTAATTAACCATATGTTATTTAAAATCTATAACTTCAAGCAGAAAAATAGAGACACCATATATGGTGTCTCTATTTTAGTACATCGACAAGTACTTGTAGTGCAGTCAAGGGGACTTCCGCCGAAAAAGATCCACAGGATCTTCTGCTATCAGGCCACGTTCAAGTCCCCCATAAAAGCTAAAAAAACATCTACCTAAAGGTAAATGCTTTTTGTAGTGCAGTCAAGGGGACTTGAACCCCTACCCAAATAATATGGACTAGATCCTTAGTCTAGCGCGTATGCCAATTCCGCCACAACTGCATGAATCATGTTTGATTCGCGAAGTTTATTCTATCATATGTTAGAAGATAGTGTCAATAGATTTTGAGCAGGTGGACGATAAAAATAATTTATTGGTTCTTAGTGTATCCTGTGGTATAATGTTTTGGTTCATATCATGTTACATTATGGAAGTTTAAATGATAGAAATGATTTTATAAAGGAGGCACGTATGGCAGGTCAACAAAACTATAAAAAATTCATCAGTTATTATAAACCGCACAAAAAACTATTTATACTGGACATGTTAAGTGCCCTTGTTATAGCAGCAATCGATCTCGTCTATCCAATGTTATCCAGACAGGTTCTTAACGATTACTTACCTACATCAGATAAGACCCTTCGGCCTTTTCTGATCTTCATTGGCGCCTTACTACTGATGTATGTGGTACGTTCCGCATTTCAGTTTATCGTCGACTACTGGGGCCATATCCTTGGTGTTCGGATGGAATACGATATGCGTAAGGAGCTTTTCAATCATCTTCAGAAGCTTTCTTTTAAGTATTATGATAAGACCCGTACCGGTCATATCATGTCTAGAATGATCAATGACCTTAATGAAATGACGGAGCTAGCACACCATGGACCGGAAGATCTTTTCCTCTCCATCATCATGCTTGTGGGTTCTTTCATAGCCATGCTGATGATCCAATGGAAACTGGCATTGGCCATTTATCTATTTATACCGATTTTGGTATGGTTTGCCATAAAGCAACGTACAAAGATGTCCAATGGTTTTAAAGAAGTCAAGAAAAGCATGGCCGGTATCAATGCAGATCTTGAAAGCAGCATATCCGGTATTCGTGTAGCCAAATCTTTTGCTAATGAGAACTACGAGATTGATAAGTTCGACAAAGGGAATATGATTTTTAGAGGCTCCAAAAACATAGCCTATAAAACAATGGCCATTTTTATGTTGGGTATGAGCTTCATGACCAATAGTCTTCATGTAGTAGCCCTTGGTTTTGGAGGATTTTTGATTTATAAGGGTGAAATGAGCTATACAGACCTTATTGCTTTTACGCTCTATATCAACAATTTTTTAATTCCGATTCGTAGATTAACCTCTTTTGTTCAACAATATGAATCCGGTATGGCCGGCTTTGAACGTTTCATGGAGATTATGGCAACGGAACCGGAAATAATGGATTCAGAAAATGCGATTGAACTTAAAAATATTAAAGGGGACATTCGTTTTGAAGACGTGGTGTTTTCCTATAACAACCATGAAACGGTTCTAGATGGTATTAACCTTGAGGTTACACCGGGACACACCTTAGCCATTGTTGGACCATCCGGTGGGGGAAAGACCACTTTGTGCCACTTGATTCCTCGCTTTTATGAAGTGGATGGTGGTCGAATTAGCATTGATGGAATCGATATTAGAGATGTGACCATGGCATCCCTTAGAACCAATATCGGATTGGTGTCTCAAGATATATTCCTTTTTGCCGGTACCGTAAGAGAAAACATTCAATACGGTAGAACAGGTGCAAGTGATGAAGAGATTATTGAAGCTGCAAAAAATGCCGAGATCCATGACTTTATCATGGGCTTAGAAGAAGGTTATGATACATTAGTAGGTGAGCGAGGACTTAGATTATCAGGCGGTCAGAAGCAACGCATCAGTATTGCTAGGGTATTTCTTAAGAACCCACCGATTCTCATTTTAGATGAAGCCACCTCAGCCCTTGATAATGAAACAGAGTTAAAGGTACAACAGGCTCTAGAAAAACTTTCTAAAGGTAGGACCAGTTTGGTCATTGCCCATCGATTATCTACGATCAAGAATGCAGATGAGATCTTGGTGATTACTGAGAATGGTATAGAAGAAAAAGGCAATCACGAGACTTTACTAAACAACAATCAATTATATAGTAAACTGTACCATGCTCAATTCAAAGGCTATATTCCTGATGAACTTTAGTAAAAGATCAATATACACACAAATGGAAAAGAAAAATAGCGGCTTAAAGGCGTTATTTTTTTGCTTATTGTTTATAACTTTACCTAAACTTAACATTTAAAACATATTGGATTTACTATGCCATGATATCTTTAGTAAGTGCTGTTCTTCACAACGGTGAACAGAAATAAACGAACTTTATATATTATCAGAGGAGGATTCGATGAAAAAATTATTAGCATTATTACTAGTAGGTGTTTTAACAATGAGTTTAGCTGCTTGTGGTTCAACGGAAGAACCAGCTGCAGAAACAACTGAGGTAGCAACAGAAACAGAACCAGCAGAAGCAGAAATGACAGAAGTAGAAGAAGCTGAACTTGAAGGCGCAGTTATTGTTGACGGATCAGGAACGGTTTATCCATTAATGGCAAACATCGCTGAAGAGTATATGGTTAATGAAGAAGAAAATGTATCAGTACAAGTTGGTAGAGCTGGTTCATCTGCAGGTTTCAAAAAATTCATTCCAGGTGAAACGGATTTTTCTGATGCATCAAGAGCAATTAAAGATGAAGAAGTAGCTCAATTAAAAGAAAATGGTTACGAAATGGGTACGGATGTATACGAATTCGTTCTTGCTTATGACGGTTTAACAATGGTTATCAATAAAGAGAACACTTGGGCGACTGAAATGACAAAAGAAGAAATCGTTAATATGTATCTTGCATCAGGCAATGTGACTACTTGGGCTGACATTCGTCCTGAGTGGCCAGCAGAAGAAATTAAGTTCTATGGACCAAATGAAAACCACGGTACTTATGAGTTCTTCTACGAAACCATTCTTGATGAAGCAGACATGGTAGCAACAGCGAACTTACAACAAGACTATTCTACACTTGTAGACTTAGTAGCCAATGATGTTAATGCAATTGCCTTCTTCGGTTTTGGATATTATGTATCAAACACGGATACATTACAGGCAGTAAAAGTTGACTTTGGTAATGGTCCTGTTGAGCCTAGCCTTGAGACAATTGGTTTAGATCTTGATTATGCAGGGTTTACACGTCCGGTATTTACATACTTAAATGTTAAATATGCACTTGAAAAGCCCCAAGTACTTGATTTTGCAAAATATGTTGTATCTTTTGATGGTGCTAAGAGATTAGCCGGTGACAACGGGTTTGCGCCACTTCCAGATGCAATGTATGAAGAGTACCAAGCACAACTTGATGCACTTAAATAGTTTTTACAAAAAATAAAACAGGCGTAAGACAAGGAGTTCTAGGCTTCTTGTCTTACCTTGTTCTACTTTAAAAAGCGTCAAGGACTTATACAGACGCTAGCAATCTGAAGGTTAAAAGGCGACAGAGTCGCTATATTCTATTCTAGGAAAGTCGTACAATCGGAGCTTTCCTTTGGTAATATTTTGAAATGGAGTGTTATTATGACGGATACAAAATACACAATGAAATTACGCAAATCCTCAAAAGTTGAAAATATTGTTCCTATAATTTTATTTGTGATTGCTTCGATCTCAGTAGTGACTTCGATTGGTATTGTACTAACACTTGTTGTGGATGCATCCCGTTTTTTTGCAGAGGTTTCCATAGCAGAAGTATTTGGTACAAAATTAGAGCCACTGAAAAAAGATCCAAGCTTTGGTTTTTTACCTTTGATCACAGGAACAATCGTTACATCCTTAATTGCAATGTTAGTTGCAGCTCCCTTAGGCATCACCTCTGCCATATTTTTAAGTGAGTTTATGTCGTCTAAGATGCGAAGGATCATTAAACCAATTATAGAAGTTTTAGCTGGAATACCTACTATTGTTTATGGATTTTTTGCTTATAATACAGTAACACCTTTGTTAATGAATATTTTCCCTGAACTTGGTGCAAAAAATGCATTGTCACCAGGTATTGTTATGGGTATTATGATATTACCGATTGTAACATCTTTGTCTGAAGATGCTATGAGTTCCGTTCCGGATTATATACGAAAAGGCGCCTATGGACTTGGGTCAACGAAACTAGAAGTAGCTACTAAAGTCATAGTTCCATCAGCGATATCTGGAATCGTTGCAGCTTTTGTTTTAGCAATATCTAGGGCAATTGGAGAAACCATGATTGTTACGATTGCAAGTGGTAGTTCGAAACAGTTTACACTGGATATCATGCAACCGATGCAAACAATGACCGCCTATATTGTTGAATTTACAAGTGGTGATGCAGGAAGTGGTACGATTGGTTATTATAGTTTATATGCTGTCGGTCTTATGTTGTTTGTTTTCACAATGTTGACCAATCTATTGGCCAAATATATTACGAAGAAGTATAGAAGGGAGTATTAGTATGGATAATAGTGTGAATACTCTTAGAGATCAAGAAAGAGAAAATCTTCATCTTGATAGGAAGTACATTGATTTAAACAAATCACAAGAGAGACTTAAGAAAAGAAAAATTATTAATATCGTTGCTCAAAGCATGTTTTCCCTAACCATTGTATTTATCATATTTGTTCTAGGACTGTTGTTATTTAATATTATTAGGTCAAGTATAGGTTGGTTAGACTGGGAATTCCTTACTGGAAGGCTTTCTATTCGTCCTGAAAAAGCCGGTATCAAAAGTGTCATCATGGGATCCTTTATGCTTATGGTCGTCGTAGCACCAGTTACAATGATTATTGGTGTGGCAACAGCCATCTTTCTTGAAGAATACGCAAAAAAAGGCACAATACATTCCCTCATCAGTCTTAATATATCGAATCTGGCCGGTGTTCCGTCGGTTATATTCGGATTACTTGGTTTAACGGTCTTTGGTAGAATCTTTGGACTGGGATCAAGTATTTTGGCCGGTGGTTTAACCCTTTCGTTGTTGGTACTACCCAATGTGGTTGTATCAAGTCAAGAAGCCATAAAAGCAGTACCGAATTTCCTTCGAGAAGCCTCTTATGGACTCGGTGCTACAAAGTGGACAACCATTCGAAAAATAGTCCTTCCATCAGCCATACCCGGTATTATGACAGGGGCTATATTAGCGCTTTCCAGAGCAATTGGTGAAACGGCACCCCTTGTTGTACTTGGTATACCAACATTAATATTAAAATTCCCAGAAAGTTTTATGGACGATTTTACGGCTTTACCGATTCAAATCTATTATTGGACACTGGATACAGTGCTTACTAAAGAATATGCTAATCTTGCAGCTGCAACCATCGTTATTTTACTTGTTGTATTGTTCTTATTAAACTCTTCTGCAATTATAATAAGAAATAAGTTCCAAAGAAGAAATTAAGAATCTTACCTTGTTACTGAGACTATAAAAATAGAGAATAAAAATAAGAGGTGTTAATATGAGTGATCATACTCTAAAATTTGATATAAAAGATTTAGACTTCTTTTATGAAGATTTTCAAGCATTAAAAAACATACAAATGGAGATTAAAACCAATGAAATCACAGCTTTTATAGGTCCTTCAGGTTGTGGCAAGTCAACCTTTTTAAGGGCACTAAACCGTATGAATGATTTGATTGAAGGGACAAGGGTTGAAGGAAAAATCTATCTAGATGGTGAAGATGTCTATGATAAGATAGATGCAATCACTTTAAGATCAAGAGTGGGTATGGTTTTTCAAAAGCCCAATCCATTCCCTATGAGTGTCTATGATAATATTGCATATGGACCAAGACTGAATGGTATCAAGAAAAAATCCATTCTAAATGAAATCGTTGAAAGATCTTTAAGACAAGCGGCTGTATGGGATGAATGTAAGGACAAGTTAAAGCAGAATGCCTTATCTTTTTCAGGTGGCCAACAACAGAGAATATGTATCGCTAGAGCGTTGGCAGTAGAACCGGAAGTACTACTTATGGATGAGCCGACTTCAGCACTTGATCCTATATCCACATTAAAGATTGAGGACTTAATCACTGAACTGAAAAAAGACTATACAATTATAATTGTAACGCATAACATGCAGCAAGCAGCTAGGATATCTGATAAGACAGCCTTTTTCTTACTTGGCGAGTTACTGGAATTTGATACGACAGAAACCATCTTCTCTAATCCTAAGAACAAGAAAACAGAGGATTACATCACCGGACGATTTGGTTGATATAAAAAAATACAAGTGTTAGAATATAATAAACTATACGAGAACCATGGAGGTTACTATGCCAATTAGATATGAATTTGAAAAAGAACTGAATGAACTGCACCGTAACTTGGTAAAGATGGGTGCAACCATAGAAAAGCAGATTGACGATATGATCAAAGCCATGCTCAATCAAGATGTGGCGTTAGCCAGAGAAGTCATAAAGCGAGATGACATTATAGATGAGATGGAACGTGTTATAGAGCAAGAGTGTATTATGCTTGTTGCGAGGCAACAACCTATTGCATCTGACCTTAGAGACATTGCATCTATACTAAAGATTATTACAGATTTGGAACGTATTGCAGACCACTGCGAAGACATATCCAAATACACGATAAAATTAAGTGAAGAAACCTATTTTAAACCTCTAGAAGACATTCCTAAAATGGCGTATAAGGTCAAAGACATGATTAAAGCCGTCATAGATAGCTGTATAAGTAAGAATTTGGCCAGGGCCGAAGAAGTAAAAGCGATGGATGATGAGATAGATGATCTATTTGATTCGATTATTGAAGAGCTACAAGCCTACATGATGAAAGATTCTACGGTGGTTAAGCAATGTACGGATTTTATGTTCATTGTCAAATATCTAGAACGTATGGGAGATCATGCGACCAATATTTCAGAATGGATTGCTTACAATATCACAGGAAAGCATTTTGAATAAACCTTATGAGGTGACACTATGTTAAAAACAAGAGTACTAACCGTTGATGATGAAGGCCATATTTTAGAACTCTTAAAGTATAATCTGGAAAGTAGCGGCTATGAAGTGGTTCAAGCTGAAACCGGTGAAGAAGCACTGGAAATCATTGAAAAAGAAAAAATTGATTTGGTCTTATTGGACCTAATGCTACCAGGCATCGATGGGCTGGAAGTCCTAAAAAGAATCAGAACCAATGAGACCTACAAGCGATTGCCAATCATAATGCTGACAGCAAAATCAGAAGAGATTGACACGGTACTAGGTCTTGAAATGGGTGCAGACGACTATATATCCAAGCCGTTTGGTGTTCATGAGCTGAGTGCGCGTATCAAGGCGGTATTTAGAAGAACAGAGGCTTTGTCCAAAAACGCTGGCAGCACTATGCCGGAAGAAGACATTCTTAAGCTGGAAGACTTGATGATTAACCGTACAACCCATGAAATTACTGTACGAGGCAAGATTATGGAATTGCCGTTAAAAGAATTTGAACTCTTATACCTTTTGGCAAAGAACAGAGGTCGTGTCTTTGACCGAGAGTACCTTTTAGAGAAAATATGGGGTTATGATTATTATGGTGAAACCAGAACCGTCGACGTCCATATAAGGAATCTAAGGGTCAAAATAGAAGAAGATGATAAAAATCCACAGCATATAAAAACGGTACGTGGGGTTGGTTACAAATACGCGTAAAGGAAAAGGATAAGTATGCAAAGAAAAATACTATTAACTTATATCATTCTAATCGTTGTAACGGTCATTTTTTCAGTTGGGCTTTCTTGGAGTAGAATCAATAACTACTTTTTTGAGCGTGTTGAAAAAGAAACCATAACCATCAGTGATATGCTACATAAAGCCATGGAGGATTCAGACCTTTCTAAAGAGGACTATCAAAGTTTCATTGAGGAGTATTCCGAGATTACAACTTTCAGAATTACATTAATTGATCAATCGGGTCATGTATGGGTAGACTCCTATAGCGATGCCGAGACGATGGACAATCACGCCAATCGGCCGGAGGTTAGGAAGGCATTGGCAGGTGAGAAATCTTCTGAGATGCGCTATAGCAATACCATGAAAAAATACTTTTTTTATTATGCCAGACCACTAGAAAATGCTGAATTTTCAGGTATAATTAGGGTTTCCTTATCGGTCAGTGAGATTGAGGCGATTACCACAGATATGATTTTTATTATTTTAATCAGTGCGATTTTAGGCTCTCTTATTGCCATGGGTGCGGCTTATGTGGTTACCCAGAGATTTATGAAGCCCATTAATGATCTAACGAGAGTAGCAAAGGTAATATCGGAAGGTAATTATGATGAGAAGATCTATATGGATCGTAATGATCAGATAGGTGAGCTTGCCACGGCGTTCAATACCATGACCTTCAACCTTAAGATTAATATGTGGACTTTAGAACAGAAAAATGCCGAGCTTGAATCGATTTTAACCAGTATGAGCAACGGACTGGTAGCTGTTAATATGGATTATAAGATTGTGCTCTACAATGATCGATTTACGAAGCTGCTGAATTTGCCGGAAGAAGATATGTCAAACCGACTTATATACGAACTCATAAGAGAGTTGTCTATCTTTGATATCATAGAAAAAGCCATAGAAGAAAAAACCTATATGTCAGGTGAAGCCATTATCCATAAAGATGGTGAAGACTGTATTATTGAGATTGTTGCAACACCGATATTTTCCAAAACAAATAAAAACAAAGCTTTAGCAACCTTGCTTATGTTTACAGATGTGACTCAGATGAGAAAGCTTGAAAATATACGTAGAGAATTTGTATCCAATGTAACCCATGAGTTAAAAACACCGTTAACATCCATTAAAGGTTTTGTGGATACATTGAAAAACGGCGCCATCAAAGATGAGATAGTAGCCAATCGATTCCTCGATATCATTGACATCGAGACCGACCGCTTGTCCAATTTGATTCAAGATATTCTAACATTATCAGAGATAGAGACACTTGTAGGTGAACGAAGCTTGCAAGCATTTGAACTCTCCGAGATTGTAGATGAAGTTATGGACATCTTGCCAAAAGACAAAGAAGGGGTTCAGTTGATTATAGAGGTGGAGGAAAACTTACCCTCATTTGAATGTAATCGAGATCGGATGAAACAGCTGCTCATTAACATCATCGACAACAGTATCAAATATACAGATGCAGGCTATGTAAAGTTACAAGTCTTTAAGTACAAAAATTTTCTAAATATCATAGTAGAAGATACCGGCATCGGCATCAAACACCAACATCTCAGTAGAATATTTGAACGGTTTTACAGAGTCGATAAAGGACGGACTAGAAAAACAGGCGGGACAGGACTGGGTCTTTCCATAGTTAAGCACATTGTAGAACTCTATAACGGTGACATTGATATCCAAAGTGAAGAGGGAAAAGGCACCACCATTAGCATTCGCTTACCCTATTGATCAATCAGCATCCATTTACTAAGGTTGTAAGTAAACCTTGTTAAATGGATGCTTTGACGTTTTATGATGGCAAGAATCCCAGGAATGTACTATACTATACAGATAGAAAGCAAAAGAGGAATGCATATGGGTAAAACATCAAAAAAAGATAGAAGACATTTTAGAACAGTCATAAAACGAGGCAGCATCATTGTGAGTATAATTATAATTTTGTTTGTAATCCTCATACAGACGCCGGTATACCCGTGGGCTAAGAGTATTGTTGTTATGAGTGTTTATAGCCGTTATGAATCCGGCTATTCTTTATTAAAGGATAAGAATATTCAGATTAAGATCCCCGGAGGCCTTCAGACAAAAGAGAAAGATTGGTATCCTTTTGTCATGACTTTTAATGATGACCGAGGTTTTTCGGGATTCATGGGCGAACCCATGCGGATGACGGTTTTATATAATTTTGGCCACTTCTCACCGCTAAAAGGGTACGCCTCTTACTACGACATAGATAGTCCTTATTATAATAGCTTCTACGGTGCCTATGGTGTCAGCAAAGGCTCTGAGGAAGCTTTTGGATTTATAGATGGTGAAGTAGACCATGAAGCCATCAGCAAGGTGCCGGAGTTTGATATGGTGCGGCTGGTACTTGAGAGCATCGGTAGTTATGATAATATTTTCGAATACGAAGTCATCTCAGAAGAAAAGGCTGAGCTGTTTAATGAAGACGATTGGTTGGTCATAGACGCAAAGATTACGGTCAACGGATCCATGCATACTTATAAGAAAGACCATAGGGCTTACATTCAATATGGAAAGCCACCAAAAGCATCCTCAGTTGAAGAGCGTCCTGCTGAGGACTTTGCAGTTGTAGACATGGTAGGCCGCATCTACGCCAAACATTATGAAGAGAAAAACATAACCCTATTTTTCTACTGCATCACCAGGGATGAAGCGGTCATTGAAGCTTGGAATATAGATATAATGAATCAGACAAAGTTAATCATGCATTAGAGTTAGAAAGAGGTCATAAAGATGAAAGTGGATTTTCATTTACATACGAGTGAATATTCAGGATGCGCAATGGCAACAGCCGAGGAACAGATTAGAAGTGCCAAAAAAAGTGGGCTTGATGTCATATTTATAACGGACCATATGACACTTTTCCCTATGGAAGTGATTGAAGATTATAATAAGCAATACGCACCCCTTAAGATCTATCAAGGGATAGAAGTGACGATTATGGAAGGTGCTTATGAGGATGTTCTTGTTCTTGGGGTTCATGATTCTAAGATTGAAGGCAGACATTGGAAATATGAAGACCTACATACCTATGTGAAAAAGAAGGGTGGCGCCATAATACTTGCCCATCCTTATCGGTTTGCAGACGAAGTGAATGTCAACATATGGGATTATCCGCCGGATGCGGTAGAGGTGCTCTCCTCTAATATCGGTAGACTAAACTTTGAAAGACGCCGTCTTTTGGCAAATACCCTAGAATGTCCCATGGTCACCAATTCAGATAGCCATTTTATAGAGAATACAGGTTGTTACTATAATATTTTCCCAGACAGCTGCGTGGATGAAGCATCTATTATAGAGGCCCTTATAAAAGGCGACTTTGAATGCAACAGTATTAGAGCTTAAGATAAATCAAATACCCGAACATTAAACATAATATATCAAAAAACGTTTGACAGTATAACCTTGCCCATGTATGATAAAGAACAGGATTCTTATAATCATGATTTTATAATCAAGTAGTAATTAGGAGGACACAAAATGAAACATGAATTGATCATAGTACTTGACTTTGGCGGTCAATACAATCAGTTGATTGCAAGACGGGTCAGAGAAGTAAACGTATATGCAGAAGTATTATCGTATGAAACACCCATAGAAGAAATCATAGCAAGAAACCCAAAAGGTATTATTTTTACAGGCGGACCCTCCGTCGTTTTTGAAGAAAATGCACCCCTAATTGACAAAGCCATCTTTGATGCTGGCATTCCGATACTTGGCATCTGCTATGGATCACAGTTAATGGGTTATCTCCTTGGCGGCAGTGTCGCAAGAGCCGATTCAAGAGAATATGGTAAAACAGATCTAACAGTCGATAAAAGCGACCCATTATTCGAAGGTGTTGATGTATCCTCCGTTGCTTGGATGAGCCATACTTATTATGTTTCAAGTCCACCGAGCGACTTTAGAATAACCGCATCCACAGACACTTGTCCGGTAGCCGGCATGTCCAATGAGAGCAAAAAGCTTTATGCTGTGCAGTTTCATCCGGAAGTCAACCATACACCGGAAGGTACTAAGATGCTTAAGAACTTCCTAGTTAACATCTGTGGTTGCAGTCAAGACTGGATCATGAGCGATTTTGCAAAAGATCAAATCAAACTCCTAAAAGAAAAAATCGGCGACAAAAAAGTCCTATGCGCCTTATCCGGTGGTGTAGACTCCTCTGTTGCAGCTATGTTGATTCACAAAGCCGTGGGTAAGCAATTGACCTGTATCTTCGTTGATCATGGTCTACTTCGTAAAGATGAAGGGGATGATGTGGAGAAGGTATTTGGAGAGGAATTTGACATGAACTTGATTCGTGTCAATTGCGAGAAGCAATTCCTTAATAAACTTGCAGGGGTATCCGACCCTGAGACCAAGCGTAAAATCATCGGTGAAGAATTCATCCGTGTCTTTGAGGCAGAAGCTAAGAAAATCGGTGTAGTCGACTTTTTGGTTCAAGGGACCATCTATCCGGACGTCATCGAAAGCGGTACAAAAGACGCAGCCGTCATCAAAAGCCATCACAATGTAGGCGGTCTACCGGAACATGTAGACTTCAAAGAAATCATAGAACCACTTAGAGACTTATTCAAAGATGAAGTAAGAAATGTCGGCCGTGCCGTTGGCATCCCTGAGTTCTTAGTATCCAGACAACCTTTCCCAGGTCCCGGACTTGCCATTCGTGTCATCGGCGACATCACCAAGGAAAAGCTGGACATCTTAAGAGAAGCGGACTACATCTTCCGCGAAGAAGTAAAAGCAGCCGGCATCTCAAAAGGCCTTGGCCAATATTTTGCTGTACTAACCAATCTTAAGAGTGTTGGCGTCATGGGTGACGAGAGAACCTATGATTACACGGTAGCTCTAAGATCCGTTGATACCTCCGACTTCATGACCGCAGACTGGTCCAGAATCCCGCACGAGATCCTAGCCAAAGTCTCTAACAGAATCGTCAATGAAGTAAACCATGTGAACCGTATATGCTATGATATCACCAGTAAACCACCAGCTACGATTGAGTGGGAGTAATCGCAAGTTTATTTCCTATAGCTTAAACTGTTATTCCATATCATCATATATCACGAATTGTTGATTTTATCAATAATCTTTCTTAATTAAGAGTAATTAATATCATATAAGGAAAATAAAGTCATAGGGTATCAGTAAAGTTATTTCCTTGATACTCTATGTTTTTTATTACTTAACTTTAAAATTTGCACGATTATGCTTGTAAAGAAGCAAAATCAGTGTATAATTAAAGTGACTTTTAAATTTACGCAATCTTGCTTAAAAAGAAGCAAGATTGAGAAAGAAATGAAGTGACTATGAAAGAATATGATCAATTAGCGAAATATAAAACATTTTCATTAGGTGATGTGACCGCTATTACTGGTAATGAAAGTACATCAACATCATTAATCACAAGGTGGTTAAAGAAGAAATATGTAGTTAGAATACGTAAGGATTTATATTCTTGCATAGATTTAACAACAGGTGATATTATTGCAAATAAATATCAAATTGCATCAGCAATTAATGATGCGTCTTACGTTTCACATCATACTGCCTTTGAGTTTTTTGGTATGGTAAATCAAGTATATAATACCGTTTATGTTTCTTCAAAGAAGCGGTTTAATACATTTGAATTTATGGGGACTACTTATAAGTATATGAGTTCTCCATTTTATGAAGGTGTGTTTTTAGTAAAAAATGTTGAAGGTATACGCATAACGGATGTAGAAAGAACATTTGTAGATAGTATTAATCTTCTGTCTAAAGTTGGTGGTATAGAAGAACTCATTAATATTACCAAAACAATTGAATCGTTAAGTGCAGAGAAGTTACTTGGTTATATGGAACAATACAATAAAAAAGTAATATTCCAAAAAGTTGGCTTTTTTTTAGAGAACTATTACAATGGTGAAAATTTGGGTGCAGCTTTTTTTGAAACATGTCAACTGAAATCAGGAAACAGTGTACGGTACTTAGAACAAGGTCGTGAAGGTAAGTTTCTGGCTAGGTGGAATCTTATAATACCAGAGGAATTCATACCAAGGAAAAACGATGTGGAGGGACCGAATGAATATATATGATAAAAGTTATATAAGTAAGAAGGCAACAGATAGTGGATTCAATAGGGATTGATCTTTCCCTGACTTAATAGACACCGTTTTAGGCGGATAATCTTTGTTTTTCGCATTGATTCGGCGTTTTATAACCGATTGCTGAATTCAAGCGATTTGAATTATAGAAAGTTTCAATGTAATCAAAAATATCATGCTTCGCTTGATCCCTAGTTTTGTATTGTTTGTGATGAATTAATTCCTTCTTTAGAATGCTGAAAAAGGACTCCATAGGAGCATTGTCATAAGGGTTTCCGCTCCTACTCATGCTGCATATAATACCATTGGTTTTTAACAGTCGTTGATAGTCATAGCTGGCATATTGCACTCCACGATCAGAGTGATGGATTAATCCGAATGATGGATTTCTTCTCATAATTGCCATGTTAAGAGCATTCATTGCAAGCTCTTTGGTCATATGCTTGTCCATTGACCAACCAACTATCTTTTTATCATAGACGTCCTTTATACAAGCTAGATAGAGCCATCCTTCTTCTGTTGGGATGTATGTTATATCTGAAAGCCATATTTTATTGGGACAAGTTGTCTCAAACTGCTGATTTAAAAGATTTTCTGCTACCGGGTATCTGTGATTTGAATTCGTTGTAGCTTTGAATTTTCGGCGAGTAATCGAATAAATGTGATTGTTTTTCATAATTTTACTCACACGATTCTTTCCACAAGTTATTCCATCTAGCTGCAATTGCTTGGTAACTCTCGGGCTTCCATAGGTCTTTCTGGATGCCTCGTAGACTCTTTTAATCTCTACCAACAATTTATCATTTGCTTGCTTATACTTGCTCTTTGGGCGTTTGAACCATGCATAATAACCACTTCGAGATACACGCAGTACTTTTGCCATCTTTGCCACACGAAACTCGAAGCGGTGAGCTTTCATAAACTCATATTTTATCTCGGTGGTTTGGTGAAGATGGTGATAGCTTTTTTTAATATAGCGATTTCCTCTTCAAGATCGGATATTTTACGTTTGGCATCCCGTAGCTCTTTTTCTTCAGGCTTGAGATTTCCACTTCCGACAAAGGGTGTATTAGGATCCTTGTGGTACTGCTCAATCCACTTGTAGATTGTATTGGGATGAACACCGATGTCATTTGCTACACTTGGGACGCTTCGATTGAGCTCTGTTACCAATCGGATTGCTTCCATCTTAAAATCATTGTTGAACCTTTTTCTGCTCATATAGACACCTCCATTTGATTTATTATATCAGCCATTCGGTGTGTCTATCAAGTTGGGTTAAGGTCAGATACTTATGAGAAAGTGCTTAGGTTAGTAGATGTGAAATGTAATAACGACGGGAACCTTGAGACTTTTGGGTTCCCGTTTCTGATATACTTTGATATGAATGGAATCAGCTAAACTTGTTTTTACAACTTTATGAATTATTGGTACAATGAATGTCAGTAGTCAAGAGGTACTTCATATCCATGATAAAAGTTGATTAAATATTAGAAATTAGGTATCATTCATTTAATCAATCATTTATTACGACTATAATAAAAAAACATAATATCATAAAGCAGCCAAAGAGCATACTTAAAATTCCAGCGAAGGAGAGGATTGAATTGAACCAAAAAGTAGAAGATTTGATCAATAACATTAATAAAGTCATGGTTGGAAAAAGAGAGGCAATTGAACTCATAACCTTAACAATGTTATGCAACGGACATGTTCTTATTGAGGATGTACCAGGTACGGGTAAGACAACCTTAGCCATTGCACTGGCAAAATCAATTGGAGGGGACTTTAACCGAATTTCTTGTACGCCTGATGTTATGCCTTCAGATATTACAGGGTTTACAATGTATCATCCTAAAAACGAAGCATTTGAATATCACGAAGGTGCGGTTATGACAAATATCTTCTTAGCAGATGAAATTAATCGTACACCGCCAAAAACTCAATCAGGGTTACTTGAAGCGATGGAAGAAAGATATGTTTCTGTAGACGGCACACATCACAAGTTACCAGACCCTTTTATGGTGATTGCAACACAAAATCCAATTGAATATCTTGGTACCTATCCACTTCCTGAAGCTCAACTTGATCGTTTTATGATAAAAATGGCTATTGGATATCCAAGTCTTGAAGAAGAAATGATGGTTATGGAGCGTTTTAAGCAATCCAATCCTTTGGATACATTAGAATCTGTGATTACACTTGAAGAGCTTAAGGCTATTCAGAAGGAGATTCTAGAGGTTAGGCAACATGATGATATTTCAAGATATATCGTTGATTTGGTAAAAGCAACGAGAGATTCTAAAGATACGCTACTTGGCATAAGTCCACGAGGGACGCTGTTTATCAGTAAAATGGCCAAAGGTGTGGCTTATTACCGAGGTAGAGACTATGTCATACCAGATGATGTAAAACATATATTTATGTCGGTTGCGTCCCATCGCATTGTGCCTCGCCCTGAAGCTAAATATGAAAATCGAGGCAATGAGGATATCATTAAAAATGTCATGAAATTAGTATATGTACCGGAAGGTGATGCGTTTGCGTAGAACATGGACGATTTATAGTGTATTGCTTGTTTCATCAATGATTTTTAACCGCTTATTACCGGGTTATACCAGTAGCATTAGTTTTTATATTATACTGTTTACACCCGTCATTAGCTTTGCTCATATATCTTTGACGTACTATGTATTTAAGCTCACACATAGTGTTGACAAGAGATTTGTATCAAAGGGTGATGAGATTGTCTATGTCATTAAGCTCATTAATCCAACTTCATTTCTTTTGGCACCATTTTCTCTTCGTTATGTGTCAAGTGAAAGGCTTTTTAAAGATGCAAAGAATGATATTCATCATCCGATTATTGTATCTGAACAAAAGACTGTCGTTATCCGCAAAAAGCTTACTTGTACCTATCGAGGTAATTATTCGATAGGTGTTGATCGCCTTATTATATGTGACTATTTTAAATTCTTCCGATTCAATTACACGGCAATCGAACAACATAAAATTCTTGTTTATCCAAAACTGCGTGAGCTAAAAAGCAGCTTGCTTCGCAATATTAGTAATGAAAGTAATGAAAGCGTTATATCCAATACGACACAAAACCAATCCGTGTTTACGGATGTAAGAGATTACCAACCAGGTGACCCACTAAATAAAATACATTGGAAGTTAACAGCAAAAACAGGAGACTTTATTTCCAAAGACTACTCAGGTCAAGTGACAAATAAAACAAAGATTTTCTTAGATACATATAGCTTGAACTTAGACAGTGAAAGTTCTATTGTCTATGAAGACTATATGGTTGAGGGTTGTGTATCACTGGTGCATTTCTTCCTTGAAAACCGAATACATACACAATTGTATTATGAAAAATTTGGAATGCATAAATCGGAAGGACGAAGCAGTAAAGATTTCCTAAGGTTTTATGATGAACTGGCAAAACTTTCTTTTTATAAGGAACAAGGTTTTTCTAAACTGATGGATGATGTTCTACATCTAGAACGTGACCCGTGTCATGTGATATTAATGACACAGCACATCACATTACCTTTAGTTGAAAAATTGGTAGGCTTGAAATATCAGAATTACGAAATAAGCATTGTAGTCTGTGATCGTAAGACCATGGATATAGAGGGTATTGAGAGTTTTGGAGACAATCAGTGTCAATTTATATTAACCACATCAAAAATACCGATTTATTATATGCAACATGATGAAAGCTCAACAAGGTTGGGGGTGACTTAGTGTTTGCTGTATTTGTTATTGGATTTGCGATCCTTGCAATTTTATCAGGAACTTTCTCATATGTGCTCAATATATTCGAACTATTTCTTATAAGTGGTTTGAGTTTTCTTGTGTATTATTTTATTTTAGGTAAACGCAAAGTTTTAATCTGGTCGATACTGGTCTCTATATTGGTAATAACCGTGACCAGTTATTATTTGTACAAAAAGGAATTGCTAGAATCAACAGGTATACAGATTGCAAATTTTGTAAAACCCTATTATTATTCAATGAGAATTCAAGGTTTCTATATTGGTCGATTCCATCAGCAAATATTAATACTAGGTATTGGCATCTTCTTGTACCGGGTGATTGTGGCTTTCTATCGTTCAAAGAAATTGGTTGTTATTCCGCCTGTTTTTGGCGCTTTAGTGATTATTGGAGCCTACATTGCAGGATTATTTTCGTCGATTAGGGATCGGCAAGCCTTCTTTCTATTTGTAATGGCAACCTTCATCTATTATTTTGAAATCTATTATGTGAGACTGAAAGATAGCGAAGGTTATAAAAGAAGATATTCTTTTTACCGTCTTTCTATTGTTATGGCAACCCTTGTTATTCTCCTATCCCTTGTTGTGAATAATACCTATCGTAATCCATTTGAAAAGAGTGATGCTAAAGTAAGCACAAGCGGAATGAATGGTGAAAGTACAATAGATGATATCGATTCAGATCAGTTAGAGATGATCTATAATGTAACAGATGAATACAAAATCGCTTCTTCTTTTGAACATGAGGGCATTGAACTCTTTAAAGCCAAGACAGAGAAGCTGAAATACTACAAATCTCAAACCTTTAACCACTATGTTGACGGTGTATGGACCAATACTAAGAATGAGCCGATTCATCAAGATGAGTGGCCAACGGAGCCAATTCTCAGTTCGGATCAAGTGTTCAATGAGGCCTTGTTCTTCAAAGAAGAAGTTGAAGTGATTTATCAAAATATTTATACAGATAGTATTGTCACGGGTCCCTATACTAAGGATATTGTCCTTTCTGACTTAACGATTCCTATTCGTGTGTATGAAGATGGTATGTTTAAAGCAGATGAAATGGTCGGTCAGGATTATCAATATACATTATCCATCGCACTACCAAAATATAGAACAACAGCTTTAACCCAGTACTTAAGTGGTTTAGAAAAGGATGATACGGACCTTACAAGTTACTTATTGCTTCCGGATGGATTTGATAAACTAAAAGACTTAACGGATGAGATTACAAAAGATCTATCAACGGATATGAATAAGGCAATAGCCATTGAAGAGTATTTAAAAAGTGAATATACCTATAATGAGAACCCCGAATATCAACAAGAAGGTGATATGATCAATGAATTCTTATTTGAAAAACAAGAAGGATTTTGCCAACAGTTTGCAACTTCTATGACGTTGATGCTAAGGAGTCAAGGGATTCCATCTAGGTTTGTCACGGGTTTTGTAATAGGTTCGAGCCAGTTTGAAATCGATGATATTCCAGAAGAAGTTCTTTATAATGGAAGAAGAGTTATTGATCCTTATAAACATGTATATGATAGTAACGCTCACGCTTGGGTTGAAATCTACGTGCCTAACTTTGGATGGATTCAGTTTGAGCCTACACCGGGTCAAGATGCTGTACAATTTAGTGATCCTATACAATTAAATGATAACATCCAAGTTCAAAAACCATCAACGATGGATACAATCATTCATAATGATTACTTTGGTATTGCCATTGTTTTCATTGTATTTGCAGGACTTGTCTTATTGTTGATCGCATTTATAAAACGTGGTAAGAGACTAAGACGCAATGTTAAGCGTCGACTCATGGTTGATTATAAATTGTTATGGATATATTTAAAAGCCATTCAGTTAGAAAAAGAAAAACATGAAACATTAAGAGAGTATGCACTGCGCTTGAACAAAGGACTAATCAACAGTAAAACTAAGTTTGATGCTTATATCAACACACTGGAAAAAGCTTTTTATAATGACGAAGATCCAAGTATTGAAGAAGTAGAAGCCTTAGAAGACTATTTGGCGGATATTAAGCACATAGTAAAAAGACAGATGTTACCCATCCATTTTTATCGATTAAGATTTATTGAAATTGTACTACTACATAAATAAAAGCTAAATAAATAAAAGGAGTTTTGGATATATGAGTAGCACGAACTATACAGGTGTTATTAGAAAACAGAAAATATGAAGAAAACCAAAGGACATAAGGAGTGTTAATATGAGACATAAGAACCCAATGAAATTTGAGAACGAAAAAAGACTAAAGGAATTGGATATCATAAATTCTTTAAAGAAAGCCGGTATTAATGAAAATGATACTATTTGCGATTACGGAGCTGGAACGGGTGTGTTTACGTTAGAAGCATCAAAGCTTACAAAGGGTATGGTTTATGCCCTTGATATGGATCCGTCTATGTTAAGTATTATTAAAGAAAAAGCAAAAGATGTTCATAATATTCAAGCCATTCAAGTAGAGGAAGATAAAATAAATCTTGAATCTAAAAGCATTGACCTATTTATTATAGTAACGGTTATTCATGAGATCAAAGAAGTACCTGAATTTATCAAGGAAGTAAGACGTGTATTAAAACCGTTTGGACGTGTACTGGTCATTGATTTTCATAAAAAGGACACACCTATGGGACCACCGGCTAATCATAGAATGAGTGAATATCAGGCGGCTAGACATTTTTTCCGAGAAGATATTGTGATGAAAAAGCAGTGCAATCTTGGGGAGAATTTATATCTATTATTGATGGAAAAAGAGGGTGAGTAGATACAAAAAGTAGAATGCACTTGAGCGGAGGAACGGTTCTCCTAGTGCCATAAGTAAAAATTAATTATAAATTGATACGAAACATTATAAAGTGGTAAAAAAGGGAATCTCGAAAGAGATTTTCTCAGGTTGTAGACAAAGTAGGACCAGACAGGGACAGTTTTTGTGGTTTGATAAATGAAGTACATTATAGAGGACTGAAAGAAGTTTTTTGTTTCTTAATATAGGTGGATACTAGAAAGTAGAGTGAGATGCATTGTGAATAAAAAAACCGAAATAATAAAAGATGGTGTACTAGTTACCATGGGTAGCTTCCTTATATTAGTGGTAGCGTTCATGTTGTATTATGTATTATTTATGATTTTTAGTACCATGACGAACAAAGACACCACGTATAGCTTCGTAGCATCATTACGTATTGGATATGGGATTATTTGGATGATTTTTTGCTTTATTATATATAAAACGAGCCTACCAGAATGGTTCAAAGCAAGCATTCTAGTTGGCTCACTTACCACATTCATGGCTGGAATTGGCGTCCAATCATATAGAACACCAATTGTGATCAACTTGGTTTTACTTATAATTTCTGCAGCAGGCATGGTCCTCCTTATTAAGACGAAAATGAAGTGGCATCACTATTATGCTCTTGTATTGTCAGTAATGGCTACAATATTTTATATGTGGTGATTTTGTTCTTAGGTTCTCTTGGTTCCAATCGTATCCATTATTCTTAGAAATACGTGAAAAACACTCAGAAAGCATTAGTATTATCTGAACTTGTACGGTACAATATATGCAAGTAAATAAGATTAAATCAAGTAAGTCCTTATCTCTAGAGTATGTGACAGGTAGTATCAATGAAAAAAGTGCAGTTATTATTAGGAGTGGCCGTACTGTGAAAAATACAAAAAAATTAGTACTATTCATCATTTACATTTTCCTTCAGTGTACCTGGGGGATGCTTCAAACCTTAGCAGGCTTGTTGGTGTTTTTACTTAATATTACAAGTAGCCATAATCTATATCACGGGGCAGTTCGAACATTTTGGTCTGCTAAGAGCGGGTTATCTCTTGGATTATTTATCTTTGTTCCTGCGAATTGTTCAAGGGAGATATCTGAAAAAATGTCAGTTCATGAGTATGGACATACTCTACAATCATTACTTCTTGGTCCATTGTATTTACTGGTGATTGGTTTGCCATCATTTATTTGGTTTCTGTTATATCCTATTAACAAAAAGAAAAAGGGAATTTATTATTATGACTTTATTATCGAAAAATGGGCGGATGCATGGGGTAAAAAAGCGTGCGCTTTAATTTATAGGAGGCAATTATGAAAATCAGAAGAACAACATTAGAAGATCTAGACGAGATACTCATCATATATGCAGATGCACGAGCATTTATGAAGAAACAGAACAATTCGGGCCAATGGGGTGAGGATTATCCAAGGAGAGAACTTCTTGAAAGTGATATCAGTCTAGATAGGAGTTATGTATGTGTCTTAGACAACCATATCGTAGGCACATTCTGTTTTGAAGTGGGCATTGACCCTACTTATCTGGAGATATTTGAAGGTGCTTGGTTGGATGACGCGCCCTACGCTGTGATACACCGGATTGCTTCAGCCAAAGGCAGTAAGGGTGTGGCATCTTTTTGTGTTAACTGGTGCTTTAATCAACACCCGAACATACGCATTGATACCCATAGAAACAATGATCCTATGATTAGTTTCTTGGAGAAGAATGGCTATGTGAGATGTGGGATTATATACATTGAAAATGGAGATGAGAGGATTGCCTTTCATAAAGTTAACTAGATACAAACAATCAGCCTGATGAGAACCATCCATACCATTAGAAACGCGACTGGATATCATTACAACTTGACAAAAACCTAACAATTGTCTATAATAGTAAAGTAGTTTGAGCGAAAGACAAAGGTGTTTGTCGTGTAATACGATTATGGCATATGGCTTGTGCTCTATTTTTTTATCTAGAAACATAACGGAGGAGAATTATTATGAAAAAATTATTTGCGTTACTATTTTCAACAGTATTAGCGGTGAGTGTTTTGGCCGGATGCGGTTCCAAAGAGACAGAAGAAGGAACCACAGAACAAGCAAATGGTAAGAAATGGGTTATTGCAACAGACACAGTTTTTAAGCCATTTGAGTACACCAATGAAAACAATGAATTTGTTGGTATTGACGTAGACCTGTTAGCAGCAATCGCAGAAGATCAAGGATTTGAGTATGAATTACAAAGTCTTGGTTGGGATGCAGCCATCGCAGCGGTTCAAGCTGGACAAGCGGATGCAATTATTGCAGGTGCTTCAATTACAGAAGACCGTAAGGCTTCAGGATGGATTTTCTCAGACGGATACTACAATGCAACACAAACATTTGTAGTAGCTGAAGGCAGTGACATAAAAGGCTTTGAAGATCTTGCAGGCAAGAACGTAGCAGTGAAAAATGCAACAGCAGGTGCTGATTTTGCAAACAGTATAAAAGATGAGTATGGATTTACAATTACTACATTTGAAGATTCACCAACAATGTATCAAGATGTTACACTTGGAAACAGTGCAGCATGTGTAGAAGACACACCAATCATGGCAACTTCTATTAAAGAAGGCGCACTACCACTTATGATTGTTGAAGGTATGGAAAATGAAGGTTCTCCTTATGGATTCGCAATCATGGATGAAGCCAATCAAGAATTACTGGATATGTTTAATGCTGGATTAGAAAGTATTAAAACAAGCGGTAAATATGAAGAGATCATAAATACATATCTAAAATAATAATACCAAGTTAGTTTTACTTAGGACGTGGGGGACTTTTTAAGCCTCTCACGTTCTTGTTATCATCAGGTATTAGGATCAAAATAATGATGAAAAGGAGAACAAATCAATGAGCTTGATTATTCAAACGTATGGCTCGATGCTTCTTGGAGCACTGGGTAAGACTTTATTGCTAACCCTATTGTCATTGTTTTTTGCTATGATTATCGGAATGATTTTTGCGTTGATGAATGTAGGTCACAATCGTTTCTTCAACTTTCTTGGAATTGCGTACGTAGATGCAGTGCGTGGCGTTCCCTTGATTGTTTTGGCATACTTCATTTATTTCGGCTTACCGACGGCGATTAGAATGATGGGCGTTACGGATTTTAGACTGACAGCTTTGCAAGCCGGTACGATGGCCTTATCTATGAACTGTGGAGCCTACATGGCCGAGATTATTCGTGCGGGGATTGAAAGTGTTGACCGAGGGCAGATGGAAGCCAGTAGAAGCTTAGGTTTAACGTATGCAAAAAGCATGCAATTGGTTGTGGTACCACAAGCCATTCGCACGATGATACCATCAATTATTAATCAATTCATCATTACCCTAAAAGATACATCCATTCTTTCAGTTATCGGTTTTCCAGAGCTTACCAATATGGGTAAAACCATCAGCGGTAATACCTTTAAGAGTCTGGAAACATGGGCAATTGTCGGTATTATGTATATGGTCGTCATAATTACACTTAGTAAAATAGCAAAAAGAGTTGAGAGGAGGGTAAACCGTGGAAGGTAGAAAAACGATTGTTCATGTCGATAATCTGAAGAAGAACTTCGGTAGTCTGGAAGTACTAAAAGAAATCAGCATTGATATTTACGAAGGTGAAGTTGTCGTCGTACTTGGACCGTCCGGAAGCGGGAAATCCACTTTTCTTCGCTGCTTAAATCAGCTAGAGACAGCTACAGGTGGTACAATTATTATTGATGACGTGAATATAACAGATAAACACACGGACATTAACAAGGTTCGGGAAAACATAGGCATGGTATTCCAACAATTCAATCTTTTTGCCCATAAAACAGTTGCAGAAAACATTATGCTTGCACCGGTGCATCTGAAAACAATGACCAAAGAAGAGAGCAAGGTTAAGTGTTTGCAATTACTAGAACGTGTAGGTATGCCCGAAAAAGCAGAAGCTTATCCATCTCAACTTTCAGGTGGACAAAAGCAACGTGTCGCGATTGCTAGATCTCTTGCTATGAATCCGGACATCATGTTGTTTGATGAGCCGACTTCAGCTCTTGACCCTGAAATGGTTGGAGAAGTATTAGCGGTTATGAAGGAACTGGTAGCAGATGGTATGACCATGATTGTTGTAACCCATGAGGTTGGTTTTGCAAGAGAAGTAGCGGATAGAATCGTCTTTATGGATGGTGGCTATATAGTCGAACAAGGTACACCGGAGGAAGTATTTCAACATCCTAAGGAACCCAGAACCATTGACTTTCTTAATAAAGTCTTATAGTCAAAAAAGGAGCATCCTATGAAAAAGATAATAACAATTAGTCGTGAATTCGGAGCCGGTGGTGGTGAGATGGGAAGATTAATTGCCAAGACTTTGAATTATGAATATTATGATAAAGAGATTATTCTAAGAGCAGCAAGAGAATCAAATGTTGATATAGAACGTCTGTTGAAATGGGATGAAAAGGTTCCGATGGATTTTGGTTTTGCACAAAGTTTGTTTGATTTTTATAACAGGCCGTTAAGTGATCGACTTTTTGATATTCAACAGCAAGTGATTAGGGAAATCGGTGAAAAGGGTAATTGTGTGATTGTTGGAAGAAACGCCAATATGATTCTTAAAGAATTTGATTACACACTTCATTTGTTCGTGCATGCTGATCACCATTGGCGTCTGGAACGTATGAAGAAAAAGATGCCCAATCAAAAAGAAGCTAAAATCAATGAACAGATTCATGCTATTGATCGAACACGAAAAAAATATTGTTCCCATTATACCAATACAGAATTTGGCGTTGCAGATTATTACGATATCAGTTTAAATACAGGTACAATTGGTATAGAAAACTGTGCGGATATCATCTGTAACCTTGCAAGGCAAAAATAGAATGCATGAAGACTATGTATAAGAAGTATACGTTGGTTGACGGTTAAAAACTCAAAGGATGATCCTTTGAGTTTTTTATTATATGAATTGGAATGTAGGGTGAAATGAAATTGTCAATCATCATATTTATGGTATAATAAAATAAGAAAACAGTAGGATTTTGGAAGGCAAAACAATGGGAAATCAGATTAAGACGAAGGCGATTGTATTACATGAAATGCCAATTGGAGATTACGACAAACGGTTGGTACTGCTTACAAAAGAGCTTGGTAAGATTACAGTATTTGTCAAAGGCGTTAGAAGATCTAACAGCAAAATGTTATCCTGTGCCCAGGTCTTTGCCTATGGCGATTTTATTGTTTCAAAAGGTAAAAACTGTTATAATGTTTATGAAGCCCAACTGATTGAATACTTCCATGGTTTGAGAATGGATATGGAAGATTTGACTTATGGTATGTACCTTATGGAGTTTGTGGATTACACAACCCATGAAGATATGGATAATGTGGATTTGATGCATCTATTGCTTTACACTTTAAATGCCATTAACCACAAACGTATGCCGGCCAGACTGGCAATTAGGATTTTTGAACTTAAGGCGATGAGCATATTGGGTTATACCCCTTGGGTGAACGATTGTGCCGTTTGTCATGATGAGAATAATATCAAATTCTTCAGTACACAGATTGGCGGTTTCTTATGTCATGATAAAACTCACTTGGTCAAAGATAAGATTAAGATTAATGGGGCAACGGTATATGCCATAAGGTATGTGTTGTCAAAGCCGATGAAAGATATTTTTTCCTTTGAGTTAGACCAAGAAGCACTTTTAGAACTTGAATTCATTATGAATCAGTTCGTTTCATTAAACCTAAATAAAAAATTTAAGACTTTAGATTTTTTATTAACACTATAAAAACAATATCACCGTAACGAGGAGGACTTAGTATGGCAGATTTTTTTAGTAAGTTAAAAAAAGGTATCGATAAGGGTACAGCGATTGTAAGCACGAAATCATCAACCATGATTGAAGTGAACAAGCTTAAATCCGAAATCAGTACAACTCAAAAGGTTAAAAAAGAAACATTACTAGAACTGGGTACAAAAGTATTCACCTTATATCAAGAGGGTGCTTTTGACATTGGCCAAGTACAAGACTTGATTACCAGCATAGGAGAAGCTGATATTAAAGTGGCAGAACTTGAAGTACAGATTGCGAAGATTCAAGAGGAAGAAAAAACAAAATTAGATGAAATTAATGCGGTAACACCTGAAGTTGAAAAAACGGTTCAGGATGTTGAAGTTCAAGTAGTAGAAGTGGTAGAAGTTGTGGAAAAAGCAAGTGATCAAGCTGAAGAAGTAGTAGAAGGTACCATCGATGCAGCAAAAGATAAGATTGAATAAAGGAATCCAATGATTTTAAGATTGTTTCAGACAATGAACGATGCTCAGTTCTATCTGGAACAATCTTTTTATTGAATTAGAAGGAGCAAAAAATGGCCAACCATGATCAGAAAAATCGAAAAAATATATATAGAGATGACCTTTTCTTAGCGGTTTTAGCTGCCATTAGTTCTTATGGTGATATATATAATTTTGATGAGGACGGGATATCGATAGATCAGATTATGGAATCAGCGAAGCACATCTATACGGAAAATCAAATGTACACTTTTTCATCTCATGTCATGAAGCATTTACTTTCCATAGTCTGCTTAGGTAATAAAGACGAAGAAAAGATGATATCCGGTTTTGTAGCGTCTAAGATGGATGGTATGTATATGATTACTTATGGTATTGGATCATATCAAACATTTGAAAAGCTGATTTTGAACGATGTGATACCTCGTACCATCCAAGCATCAATAACAAGAAATAGAGAGACAGGACATAGTATGTTTACAGATAATACTTTTATGTTGTTTTTTGGTCATGATTGGGGAACGGATCATATCATCTTCATTGAATCTAAGAAGCCTATCGGTGCATGGGAAAAAAATCTAATACAACTTTATGAAGTAAATCTTATAGAAGACTATGCAAAGCTATGTAGACTTAATCGAAATAGGTTAAACACTGAAAAACTGGTTCAAACCCTAAGTGAAGTTATAGAGACCAAATCCAAAGAAATGAACCACCATGTTAGGAGAGTGGCGTCGTATTCGAGACTATTAGCAGAGGGCTATGGCTTAGATCATGAAAGCATTGAAACACTTGAAGTGGCCGCTATGATTCATGATATTGGTAAGTTGACCATACCGGAGAGCATCTTAAATAAACCTGGAAAATTGAGTACGGAAGAATTTGAAAGTGTTAAAAAACATGCTACGGCAGGCTATGCCATGATGAAGACGTCAAAACATGACTTAATTCAAACAGCCGCCGTAATTGCACTGGAACATCATGAAAAATGGAATGGAACTGGCTATCCGGCAGGTCTAAAGAAAGATGCGACACATTTATATGGTAGGATTGTGGCTTTGGCAGATGTATTTGATGCATTAAGCACAGACCGAGTTTATAAAAAGGCTTGGCCACTAGAGCAGATTGTTGAGTTGTTTAAAAAGGAACGTGGCGAACATTTTGACCCGAAGCTTGTGGATATCTTGCTTGAGAATATTCATGAATTTATGTACATTAGAGACGAGGCATCAAGAAAAATGTTGTAAGTTTATCGCATCCATGTGTAACTCAAAATAAGATAAGATAAGTATAAGGCAACAAGAACCATACCTTCTTTTCTACTGATACTATGGTCTTTAGACCTAGCAAATTGCCTGAAGGCTAAGAGGATAATAATCATAGCAGGGAACTGTAATTGGTAAAAACTTGAATCTACGGCTAGTCCGTTTGAAGTGACAGCTGCTGCAGCGCCTATTACAAAAAGCACATTAAGGATATCAGCGCCTATGATGTTACCAACAGCGAGTTCACCATGTCCTTTTCGTACAGCGGCAATAGCGGTTGTAAGTTCAGGTAAACTGGTACCAAATGCCACGAGAGTCGCGGCGATAATGCTTTGGGGAATGCCGAACCGGATGGCTGTTAATTCAATACTTGGTATTAATAATTTAGATGATAAAATGACCATAGATATGGCAAACAGAAGCTTAGCAACTTGAAAAATAACAGGACTTTTAACAACATCCAGTTTCTCGAATACCTCATTGCCATTTCTAGCCCAACGGATCATCATATACATATAAACAAACAATAAAATGAGCAGTGCAAAGCCCATCCATTGATGGATGATGCCTTGATTATTTCTACCAAATATAGGTAAGGCAAAAAAAACCAACAGGAGGGCTGAGCCGATCTGAATACGTCCTTGACGGTTTAGAGTTTTCTGATCGATGGGCAAGTATCCGATGATAGCTGCAAGACCAAGTATGAGTCCGGTATCTGCTATGATAGAGCCGACGCCATTTCCTAAGGCTAGGTCAGGATTGCCCTGAATCGCAGCAAGAACTGAAACAGAGGCCTCAGGTAAAGTCGTGCCAAGAGATACAATAGTAGCACCTATAATGGACTTGGGTATGCCCCATTGAATAGATAGGCTTACAGCCTCATCCACCAAAAAATCGGCACTTTTACTAAGGATGACCAAGCTAATGGCGGCAATAAGTATTAATACAATTGTGGGTAGAGTCTCCAGTAGTTGAACATACAATTCTTCCATTTTAATTCTCTCACTCTCAAAATAATGTTAAAGTCTTAAACAACGCTATCCTATATCAATCTAATAATAGGGTTATAAAGTCTGTTTGTCAATCAAGAAGCAAGTGATAAATTGAGGTTCTAATCAGGATCGATACAAAGAGTAGTATCTTGTATTTTTAACGTACATATATATGTACAAACTATGTACAATTTTATAGTGTCATGCTATAATGGCTGTATAAGACAAAATGGTTAAGAATCAAAACACCGTTTTTGGCCACTTAACCAGATTTATAAATCTGTAAAGACTGAGAGGAGAATGATATGGACAAGAGATTAGAACTTTTAAGGAAAAAAAGTAGAATTGTATATGACATGAACTGCATAAAGAAGTATATTGAGATGGGCGACTTTGATGCAAGTCTTGAAAAAGCTTGGGATAAGTATCAACTAAGTCTAGATAAAGTGGATTCAGAGTTAAAGCTTCTATCAAATCCATCCACCAAAGAATTGGAAGATCTTAAAATGGAACGCCTAGCAAAAATAAAGGAATATGAACGCCACATAGAATTAATTAAAGAGCAATTGGAAGAGATTGACGAAGAGTTAAAGGTCTTGAGTCAATAAATCAAGATTAATATGAATCAAGATATACTAAGTAGTAACTTAAGGTGAGAATCTGAAGTTGCTACTTTTTTTGTTATTTAATATCCTAGACATTATCTAAAAAATATGGAAAATATGGCATTATAACTAAAAAATTTGATATATATACAAAAAGTATGACATATGCTATACTTATTAGAGGATAAGTGAATATTATCTGTTAATTATTTAACTTTTAAGTTAATTAATTAACAATACTTGAACCCACATTTTTTTGACAGAACCCAACATCCAGTTGCATCAAAACCACTCAAACTTGACTGAACCATTATAGGCATGATGAACACAAGAATAAACTAAAGGAGAGGTATAATGAGAACAATGGTTAAGACGGCAATGAATGGAGGGCTTAATGATGCAAAAAACTTGTAATTGTGAAGCAATGACAGATCAGGAGAAATTGAAATTCATTCAGGATGTAATAGAGGATTATGATCATGACCCTAGTAGTCTGATTCAGATTCTTCATGTGGCTCAGAATGTATATGGTTATCTACCCATAGAAGTTCAGGAGCATATTGCAGATCAATTGGATTTGCCTTTATCTCGAGTATCCGGTGTGGTCAGCTTTTACAGTTTATTCACAACCGTACCAAAAGGTAAATATGTTATAAAAATCTGTCTAGGGACGGCATGCTATGTGAGAGGCAGTAAAAGGGTCATAGAACGCCTTGAAAAAATATTAAAAATAAAGCTTGGGGAAACTACAGAAGACAAAAAGTATTCCTTAGAAATAACAAGATGTATGGGCGCTTGTGGATTAGCCCCTGCCATGTCCATTAATGAAGAACTCTATATGCAAGTGAATCCGGATAAGCTGATGGATATCTTAGAGAATCTGGAAGGTGGTGAAATACAATGATTAAGACTTTTGAAGAGCTTAATAGAATCAAATTCAACCATAACCAGATGATCAAAGAGAAAGAAAGAATTATTAATGTTTGCTTCGGTGCTGGGTGTATTTCAGCAAAATGTGAAGCCATTTATCAGGAATTATGTAAAAGCCTTAATACATTCGGGATTGCAGACAAAGTTAAGATCAATCAGACAGGTTGTATTGGTGCCTGTGATTATGGTCCATCCTTATACATATTGCCAGATGATATTTATTACTGTAAGTTGGTACCACAGGACATTGAAACCATTGTTAAAACGCATTTAATTGGCAATCAAATCGTTAAAGAAAAATGCTATTATGACGAGACAGTGGATAAAACTTATGAGCATTTGAAGGACATACCTTTTTTTAGCAAACAGCAAAAAAGTGTTATGAAAAACTGTGGTGTCATGGATTACTATAGCCTGGAAGCTTATATAGGTAGTGACGGTTATCACAGCCTTTATAACATTATCAAAGAAAAAACACAAATAGAAGTGATTGATATCATAAAAGCCTCCGGACTAAGAGGTAGAGGCGGCGGTGGTTACTTAACCGGTCTGAAATGGGAAGCCGGTTATAAATCCGTTAGTGATCAAAAGTATATCATCTGTAACGCGGATGAAGGGGACCCGGGTGCATTTATGGATCGATGTCTCTTAGAAGGCGACCCTCATACGATATTAGAAGGTATGGCTATAGGTGGCTATGCGATAGGGGCTAATATAGGCATTATCTATATCCGTGCAGAATATCCTTTGGCGGTTGAACGATTAACAGTAGCTATTGGTCAAGCAAGAGATGAAGGTTTATTAGGGGACCATATTTTCAACAGTAACTTCTCATTTGATGTAGAAATTAGAACAGGTGCAGGTGCGTTTGTTTGCGGTGAAGAAACAGCTTTACTCCATTCTATAGAAGGTAAGAGGGGTGAGCCCAGTCAGAAGCCACCTTACCCAACAGACAAGGGTCTATATGGTATGCCGACAGTTATCAACAATGTTGAGACATTGGCCAATATTCCAATGATCATGTTAAATGGTGTGGATTGGTTCAGACAATATGGTACAGAAAAAAGTAAAGGTACAAAAATATTTGCTGTTGCCGGTGCCATAAGAAACTCAGGTATGGTTGAAGTACCTATGGGTGTGACCCTCGGTGATATTATTTTTGATATTTGTGGTGGATTAAAAAAAGATAAAAGCTTCAAGGCGGCTCAGACAGGTGGACCCTCAGGTGGTTGTTTGACTTGCGAGTCTTTGAACACACCTGTAGACTACGACTCACTTATTGAAAAAGGCGCCATTATGGGATCCGGTGGTCTGATTATTATGGATGAAGACAACTGTATGGTGGATGTGGCTAAGTTTTTCATGGAGTTTGTGCAGGAAGAATCTTGTGGTAAATGTGTCCCCTGTAGACTTGGTACAAAAAGAATGCTTGAGATCTTAGAGCGTATAACGACAGGCTACGGGGTAGAAGGTGACATAGAAAAGCTGATTGAACTGGGAGAAAGTATCAAAGTCTCAGCGCTTTGTGGCTTGGGTCAGACGGCACCGAATCCAGTACTGAGTACGATTCATTACTTTAGAGATGAATATGAGGCCCATATAAAAGAAAAACGTTGTAGTGCAGGTGTCTGTATGGATCTGTTCTTATCACCATGCCAGAATGCATGTCCGGCAGGTGTTAATGTACCGGGCTATCTATCTCTTGTAGGTGAAGGCAGATTTGTAGATGCTTTTAATCTAATTAGACGAGAAAACCCATTCCCGGCAGTATGTGGTCGTGTCTGTACCCATCCTTGTGAGAGCAAATGCAGAAGAAGTCAGTTGGATGAAGCTTTGGCCATTGCAGACGTTAAGCGTTTTATAGCTGACAAAGTCTATGGCATGAACGAACCTTACAGAGCGATTCAGTTCCCAGCAAAAGGTAAAAAGGTTGCTATTATAGGTGCAGGACCTTCAGGCTTGACTTGTGGATTCTATTTGGCGCAAACAGGCTATGATGTCAGTGTTTATGAGTCACTGGACCAAGCCGGCGGTATCTTAAGGTTTGGTATTCCTGAATACCGATTGCCTAAGAAAATGCTACAACAGGAAATCGATGCACTGAAACAATCCGGTGTTAAGATTTACTTAAACACAGAGATTGGAAAAGATGTTATGTTTGCGGATTTGCGTGCCAATCATGACGCCATATATATTTCAACAGGTACCCAGTACAGTAATAATATGGGTATTGAAGGTGAGCATCTTATTAATGTCTACCCAGGCCTTGATTTCTTAAGAGATGTCAATATGGGTAAAGACGTACAAGTAGGCGAGAAGGTGGCAATCATCGGAGGCGGAAGTACAGCCATGGATGCGGCTAGAACAGCTTTAAGACTTGGTTCCAAAGAAGTCCATGTTCTATACCGAAGACTTCAAACGGATATGCCTGCAGACCCAAGAGAGATTGAAGAAGGCATAGAAGAAGGTATTATCCTTCATACCTTGGTAGCACCCATAGCCATAGAAGGTGATGAAAAAGTAAAATCCATCAAGTTGATACAATTGACCCAAGGTGAATTTGACGGCTCAGGAAGAAGAAGGCCTATTCCGGCGTCTGGATCAGAGTTTAATATGGATGTTGATATGGTCATTCCGGCAGTGAGTCAACATAGTGATTTGCCATTTATTGACAAAGATGAGATTGAGATGACAGCATGGGGTACTTTTGTTGTGGATGCCACCAGTGGTATGACAAGATTAGAAGGT